>NZ_AP014821.1:3100072-3450108 GCF_001548115.1 Geminocystis sp. NIES-3709
CAATTTTGTAGTTATGACCAACTACGCCTCGATTTTGTTGCCATCCCCAAGTTCGATCGGGAGTCCAATCTTGATAGAATTTTTCTTGGACAAAGGGACTATTGTCAAAATCAGGAAAATGCTTGGCGATCGTATCAAAAGTATCCTCCAACATATCGGCATATTCCTGTTTGCCCGTAGCTAACCACAGATTAATCAGATAAGCAGGAGCGTGATCCCCTACGGAATTCCAGTTTTTACGACCTTTATTGCGTCCTAAAGTGTCACTGAGAGGATCTAACATGATGGGGTCAAGGTGAGAGAAATAACTACCATGTTCTCCTTTATCTAAGAAAAACTCATTAAATAGTTTGATAGTTTTTTCCGTGTCCGCCATAATGCGAGGATCACCAGTACAACGGTAGGTTTGAATAGGACCTGCTAAGGCGTAAATTTGTTCATAGGCTGGAATTGCGTCGTAATCATCACCAAATTCTGAGGCAAATATTTTTTCTTCTCGATCGCCATTTACATCAATTCCATGATACCAGTAAACGATCCCCTCATCGAGATCCTCAAATCTCATGTGTTCGCGCAAATATTCTGTCCCATTTTCGGCCGCTTTCAGAAAACTGTCATTTCCTGTCATTAAAAAAGCAGTAGCGAAACCATAAACTAAACGAGAAATAGTATCGGTTTCCTGACGAAAACTTGTCTCAGATTGAATACCACTGATAGAAAGATTAGTACGATACTTGCGGTAGTCAAATTCTCCATCACCGAATTGTGCTTTAATATAAAACTTGCCTAAAGCGTTAATCTGATTAATCCACCAGTTTTGTTTCTCAAAAACGAAATCGTGTTTTTTCGCTCCAGCAAAGATAATTTGTTTGGCATCAAAGTATTCACTATCAGGATAGAAAACTCCGTAAACAAACAAAAAGCGTCCGACTTCTAACATCGATCGCATATTACCTGTCGCATCGGGATAACCTTCATCAAAATTTTGAATAATTTTGGCGTAAGCCATCGCACTTATTTTGATCTTAAATTCTCTTCCATCAGAAGTTTTAATACTGAAAATATCTTGAGACTGATCATAACTGGTGACATAACCAGCGATAAGATCAGAAAAGGGAAAATCAATTGAAATAGTCATTTTTTGTGTTTAATATGTTGTGGTGATAAACTTTTTTTTGTTTTGACAATAATTATTCAGCAAACCATGCAAAGCCACTAATTAAGTCTAAAGTTCAACTAATTACTTTTCTATTTCTGCCAAAAAAGCATCGAGGAATAAATCAACAACTCCTGGATGTTTTCCTGTAATCAAGTTTCCATCGATAACTAAATCTGCGGTCACATCATTGTCATAAACTACATCAGCTCCAGCGTTTTCTACATCACAGATAATGTTATGAGCACAAGTAACTTTTTTGTTTTTGAGTAAATCTGGATCTGCACAAAATAGCCAAAGACTATGACAAATAGTACCTAACTTTACATTATCTTCTGCTACTGCTTTACGCAAAAATTCAACAGCAGGGGCTTTATTTTTTTCACCTTTTTTTACTGTTACCTGATAGCGTAACCTATCCATTGCATAAGCTCCAATGGCAATTATTCCTTTATAATCGGAAGGTTTAACATCATTTACTTCAGTCGTCACGGTAGCATGAAATTCGATAATATCATTCTCAGGATTAGAACCAAATTTAAGTTCTTTATTACCCCATAAATGTGAGATATATTCTACTTCGTAACCATTTTCAGGGAAAAACTCATTAAAACGCTTAAATTCTGTTGCGTCAAAATGTTCCTCTATAAGTACACCTATTTTTCCTTTAGACATTTTTTGTTAATTGATTGAGTTAATTCGTATTAAAAAAAACACACAGATTTTTTTCAGCTAGATAACTTTGATAATAACTCCATTACTTTATTTTTTCATTAACTTTTATTAATTTGAACTTTACAGATGCCTACTAAATAGAATTGTGCAATTATAAAATTACGATCGTTTATAGTGCCACTTCGTGATTGTTAAACTTTAATTCATCCCAAGATGGTTCTCCCAATTCTGCACTGCTAAGTAAATAATAAAGATTGTGTTGTTTTTGAAGTTTTGTAAGTTTTAATACATTTTCATAACAAACTCCGTAGAGCCAAAATGATTACAATTTCGTGATCTGAACTGCAAAGGTTATCAAATTTCTAAAAAAAGTGTTAGGGTTGTAACAATAAATTTTGATGTACTCTAATCAATCACTCATGACTCAATTAAGTCAATCTTTACCTACCCTAGTGATAAATGATCTCACTATCACCGAAGGCAATAGCGGTACGAAAAATGAAGTCTTTACCCTTACTTGCATCAGTAAGGCACTGCAACCTATTACGGTTAATTATGCCATCGTTAACGGCATAGCTAGATCAGGAAGTTATTATGTAGCCAAAACAGGTAGTTTAAGTTTTGCCACGAATGAAACTACTAAAACAATTTCGATCGTCATTAATGGGGATACAACAGTAGAACCGAATGAGACTTTCTTTGTCAATCTAGGTAATACCACGATCGCAGATAGTCAAGGTTTAGATACAATCATTAATAATAATATAAGTACTAATTTATTAGTGGTAGGAGATGCGAACAATAACAATCTTGTGGGGGGTAATGGTAACGATACCTTACAAGGGTTAGGAGGAAATGACACTGTGCGAGGTGGTGCAGGTAACGATCGTATTGAAGGAGGCACGGGTGCTGATAGTATGGTAGGGGGTAATGGTAATGATACCTACTTTGTGGACAATACGGGGGACCGAGTTATCGAAAGTTTCAACCAAGGTATCGATCGAGTTATCTCTAGTATTACTTATACTTTAACAGGTAATGTAGAAAATCTCATCCTCAGTGGTACAAGTAACCTTACAGGTATCGGAAGTGTTCTCGGTAATCGTATTACTGGTAACAGTGGTGGAAATATCCTCAATGGTAATGACGGTAATGATACTCTTTTCGGTGATGACGGTAATGATAACCTTAATGGTGGTGCAGGAGACGATTCTATCTTAGGTGGAGATGATAATGACACCATACGAAGTGGTATTAATAACGATCGACTTTTTGGCGGCTTAGGAAATGATCGGCTCGAAGGAAATGAAGATAATGACTACATCCTTGGAGATGATGGAGATGACACTCTCTTAGGTGGCACAGGTAATGATGAAATGTACGGTATTACTGGAGATGATTCTATTTTAGGTGGTGAAGATGATGATTATATTCAAGGAGATGACGGTAATGACACTATTTTAGCAGGTAGTGAAAATGATTTTATCTTAGGTAGCACGGGAAATGACATTCTTGATGGTGATGTAGGTAAAGATATACTACTTGGCGGCTATGGTAACGATACCTTAATTGGTGATAAAGGTGCAGATACTTTAACCGGCGGTGCAGGAGTCGATCGATTTGTGTTTAAATATGCGGATGAGGGTATTGACAGAATCACTGATTTTAACGTAGCCAAAAGGGATAAAATAGTGGTTTCCGCCTCTGGATTTGGTGGTGGTTTAAGGGCAAATGCCAACCTTACTACGGCTCAATTCCGTCTCGGTAGCAGTGGCACCAATGCCAATCAAAGATTTATGTATAACAGTTCCACGGGGGCTTTATTATTTGATCAAGATGGTACAGGTATAACTCCGTCGGTACAAATCGCTACCTTGAATACAGGTTTAGCCTTAACCAATACCAGTATTTTTGTGGAAAGCTAAACTTCGATCGACTTGTAGTAAGGACTTAAGCTCTTATTCTGACAGTGAATTAATGAATTAAAGATGTCTATTTCTGCTTATTACAGTAGGAAATGGGGAGATATTTTCTGATAAAATCGGGGGTTAAAAAAAGATCGTGAGTTCATTATGTCTCAATTCCCCCACGATGAATTTGTCAAAGAATATTTACCTGAATTGTACCAGAATTATGGGGAAGTAATTTCTTCTGCGGATGTCACCAGCGAAAGAAGACAAATAGACGTGTTATTTATTCCCACAAAACCCGTACCCACCACCCCTGAAACATTAGGACTATTAGGCAAATTAGCTCAAACCACCTGTTTACTTGAGGTCTATCGTAATCCTGTTACTTCCGAGCAAATTCGAGATTGCATTGGTAAATTAATTAGCGTACAACAAAATCAAATTAAAGAGGCAAAACGAGAAAGAAGACTTATTCCAGAGTCACAATTACCTAAATTGTGGATTAAGTACCTAGGCAAAATTAATTGTATATTTTGAACCAAAGTTTATAAGAATATTTTCTACTCCTTTTACTAAATCTAAATAACTTTTATAACAGGAGTTCTCTAACCATTTATATTTCATAAATCTCCACAGTATTTCTATTTTGTTTAATTGTGGTGAATAGGGTGGTAGAAAGAATATTTTTAATCCTTTTTTTTCCCATTCTTCTTCTTTATTCCAGAATTTTTTATTTTGATGAATCGAGGCATTATCCATTACTAATACTGTTTCCTTCTTTATTTTTTTACTCAAGTTATCTATACAAGCTATCACGACATCACTATTGATTGATGACTCAAATACATAGCTTTCTAACTCATTATTTTTTTTCATAAATCCTAACACATTTAATCTTTTACTTAGGCTACTTTCTCTTTCTATTTTTCTCCCTTTTTCTTGCCATCCATAAGGTAAACAAGGTACTAAACTAAATCCACTTTCATCACCATAATATATATCTATTTTTCCTTCATTTTCTGCTCTTTTTAGTTGCTCTAATTGTCTCTTTTTTTGTTGGTATAATTCAGGGCATACTTCCCCTTTTACCTTTTCTTGAAACGATACCACCCCATGCCCTTTTTTTTTGCCAATCTTTTTATCGTATCTTTGCTTATTTTTATCTCCCACTCATTTTCTATTTTTTCTTGAACTATCTTTAAGGTTTTTGGATGAGATTTTATCCATTCTTTTACTTTTAATTCTTGTTGCTCATTTAAAGTTGATTTTCTTCCTCTTCCCTTCAAGCTATATAATCCATTTAAACCATTTTTTTCCCAACTATTAAGCCAATTATAAATTGTATTTCTACTAATATTTAATATTAACATTATTTGAGTAATTTTATAACCTTGATAACTTAACAAAATCGATTTTGCTCGATGTCTAATTTGATAGTATTTACTTTTTTGTTCAATAGTCTTTAATAACTGTTGTGTTTCTGGAGCTAATCTGGTAACAAATCGCATTTTTTATCCTTGATTTACTTATTTTTCATATTTTTAGCAGATTTTAAGCTACATTAATTATTTTTAAATATAAATAAAACTTTTGTATATTACTTTTTGATTTTATTAAATTTATTTTAATGTTATAATTATACAATTAATTCTGCCCACTTACTTATTACTCCGACAATTTCTCAAGGAATCTTAAAAGAATTTGGGGCAGTGGTGAAAGAAAATTGGGAGGAGGGAGTTTATTTTCTATCTTCGGGTTTATATACAGGTAAGCTAAGACGCATTTAACTTACATTGATTAATTCATCCTTATTCTTAAATTTTTTACTCCAATTAATTACTAAACCTCCTTCATTTAATAAGTAATTTACTGTTTTTTCTAGCTGTTCTTTATTTTCAAAGTTTCTATAAGCTATATATTCCTTTGCCGAATGCCACACTAATTCTATTAAGTTATAATCTGGACTATATACCGGTAAATATTCTAGTCTTATATTCGGTAGATTTTTTTCTATTTTTTCTACTATTTCCTTTTTTTTATGGAAACTTGCGTTGTCTAATATTATGATTATTTTCGGACCACATTCTTTAAAATCTTTTTCATCATTTCCCTTACTTACCCATTCATTTTTTATTTCTTCCCATAACTTTTTTAATTGTTCACAAAACGTTTCTGAATCACCTTTTTTTATTACAAAACATCTTCTTTTTTTATCCGAATATCTTATTCCTCCCATGATATTTACTCTTCCTCTTCTTCTTTCTCCCTTCACCTTTTTTCTTTTTCCTTTTTTCGTCCATGTTTTTCTTCTTATCACCCTTAAACTAAAACCACACTCATCCCAAAACCATACTTAAACTAACTCAGGATTCTCTTTACCTATTTCTATGTAATGTTCTAATTTTTCTTTAAATGCTTTTCTTTGTTCTTGATTTTGTTTGTCTTCTAAACTATATTTTCCCCAAATATAACTATACTTTTTTCTTTTTAATATCCTCACTACTTGTGATTTGCTTAATTTAATTCCTGTTTCTTTTTCCAAATGTTCTGATAATCTTTGCCCCGTCCATCGACCAAAATCATATCCAAAATCTTCAGGATTTTTATCAACTACTTCTAATAATCTTTCAATATATTTATCCGTTGCTTTTGTTTGGTTTCCTTTTCTTCTTTTATCTTGCAATGAATCTACATTATTAGGATTACCATGAACTGCCCAGTAAGCCACCGTTTTGGGGGAACAACCCAAAAAAACTGCTATTTCTTGATAATTTTTACCATCATTCTCTAATAAAAATATTAAAATTCTTTCCCTGACTTCCGATCTCTTTTCTATTTTTAAAGCATCTTGTAGATACTTTCTTTCTTCCTCTGACAAAAAATTTTTAGAAGGCATAAATCACACCTAAGTTTTATCTTTTCTGACTTAAATTATATACCAAATCAATGCGTCTTAGCTTATTGTTGCTATACATCAGTTACCGATCGCAAGGAATACACTATGGTTGAGAATATTAGGTAGAGGAAATAAACAAGTAAGAGCCATAGAAGAATTAAAAGCGCTACCATCAGATTATCCCAATCGAGAGATCGTATTAGAATTAGTATATGGTTTGCTAGGAAAATTAACAGCAAATAAACAAGAAACTATCAAGGAGGATAAAACATTAATTATGAGTTTAAGACAATTATATCGAGACAAAATAGCAGAAGTAGAAAGACAAGGTATTCAACAAGGTATTCAACAAGAGCGATTACAGTTAATTATTCATCAGTTGAAACGAAAATTAGGGCAACTTTCCCCAGAATTAGAAACTAAAGTTAAATCTTTGTCATTTTCCACTTTGGAATCTCTGGCGGAAGCTTTATTAGACTTTAACTCTACCAATGATTTAATTGATTGGTTAGATAGTTATTCCCATTAATTAAAGTTTTGCCACAGAGGAAACGATCGAGCTCTCCTTTTTTGACACATCAGCATTGATATAAATAATACAAAAAAAATAATACATTACAATGAGGTGATAGTAACTATATTTTCGGTGTTGTGGTTGCAGATAGTTTAATGGTGAGTGTAAGAGTATATAGTAAATAGATCGTATTTTGGCTCGAAGTTAGCTTTACTCGATCGTGATATCAAAAATAGTAGATAATAAATAGTTAGTACATAAAAAATAAAATAGTCCAAGCAAAATTATTCGTATCTTTTAATTTTCTATTTACTGAAATTATTATCACTCGTGCAATCATTTTTATTTAATTCTCACCATTTTTCACCCTCTCCATCTCCCATAACAGAATCAGTCACTACATCTGTGCGTTTGGCTAAGATAGATGATGTTAATCAAATAGGAGATGTTTTAACCCTTAGTTTTAATCATTTTAGTGATTTTACTTTATGGATTTATCCCTTTCTCAAATTAGGGGTTTGTGAAGATTTGCGAAGTCGTTTAAAAAACGATCGAGATTATTTTTGTGTTTTAGCTGAAAAAAAACCCATCAACTCAAAAAACCAAGAAAGTCAAATTATTGGTACTGTAGAACTATCTTTACGAACAATTTATGGTTGGCATGGTAGGACAAAATATCCCTATATTTCCAATTTAGCGGTTAGTCAAAATCACCGTCGTCAGGGTGTTGGTTCTCAATTATTGTCGAAATGTGAGCAGATAGCTAAACAATTGGGATTTAATGAGCTTTATCTTCATGTTTTAGCAAATAATAAAATTGGACAACAGTTATATTTGCACAATGGTTATACTATTCGTCAAGTGGAAACAGATTTATATAGTTTATTCGTACCCAGTAAACGCCGTTTACTCTTAGCTAAATCGATCGAATCATGACTTTTGCCACTAATTTTATGGAAGATGACATCAACGATTTTTTACAACGCAAAAACTTAAGATTAATCAATCCTAAAAGAAAAAATGGCTTAATTTTAATTAAAACCTATTATGCTGAATTTGCAGGTCCGGGGGCAATCATTGGGGGATGTTTTGATCAAGATTTAGAAACAGTAATTCCAGTGGGTAAATTATCTTTAATTGAACCATCAAATCCTCAAGAAAGACAACGAGCTTATTTAATTAGAAGACAGTGGGTTAGGTTAATTAAACAAATTACGGATAATCCTGTACCCCATGAAAGAGCTCAAGTAATTCTTAATCAGTTTGAACATTGGTTTGATGCAGAAACCGCAAGGAAAGTACCCGATGAAATTTTTGCTTTAATTGTCGGAGTTTTACCTTGTACGATTACAAAAGCGAGAGATTTAGTTAATCGACTATAGCAAAACTTCACAAAGATCAATTAATTCTCTCGTAATCTTCCTACTTTCCAAGTGAGTCATCAACTATTGTTTCTCTTCAATTTTAAGACGATCGGGGATACCTTGACAGCCACCCGGAATAGTCGATCGAGTATATTCTCCCCCCAACACAACAGTAATAACGATTTTCTTCACTAAGATTTTTTATCCCTGTTAAATTAGCTTTTTCTATTACCACTCCTGTATATTCTCCTGTAATATAGTTAGGAGCTTCTGTACGACTCCGAGGACTAGCAGTTTTATAGTTTCCATAAAATAATTTTACGGCTTTCAACTCTGCTCCAGTCAAGTCTGCTTCATAAAGTATAGTACGAGATAAATTTGTTTTTACTAGATCACATTGGGATAAATCCGATCGAACCATATTAGCTTCACTTAAATCTATCCATCGCAAATCTTGTCCTCGAAAATTACAGCCTGCTAATACTACCCCTAAATTAATTACTCTCGCACCACTTTGTCGATCTTCTTCATAGCCTCCCGAACCATCTAAAATAGCTCTTCCTAAATGACTATCTCTCCTTAAAGGAGTAATTAAGCGAGAACGGGATAAAAATCGTAATATTTTTGCTTTTCCAGAAGAATCAACACTACCTAAAATAGCCGCAGTTCTTCCCTCAGCGATCGCCCGTTCTTGAGGCCAATCTTCTAACAATCCATCAGGACCTAAAACTAGATCAGAAATACCCTGAAAATAAGCATCAATAGTTTGTTGTTGAGTAATCCGATTTTGTTGAATGGTAAGATCTTTAGAAATAACATACTGTTGCCAAGCCACATAAACGGCTAAAACGGCGATTAAAATTTGTCCTAACGCCCCTACCCATTCCGCCCAAGATCCAAATTCATCATATTTAAATTGATTTAACCATCCTCCAATGCTGTTATATACCCCTAAATAATAAAATAAAATAGCTGTACTTAAAATTAAACCGATAACACCGACTAAACTCCGTTTTTCTTGAGGGGTTAGAAAAAAACGCATCCACTCAAGAGCTAATGGTATCACTTGAATTAAAGCAAAACAAAAAGTTAAAAGAGATCCTGTGGGAGCAGGTCAAATTTGCCGAACAAAAAAACTACTTGACAAAAGAACTAAAATGGTTTTTGGTTAACTAAATTAATCTTAATTCTCTTATTTTCTTTAAAAATGATCCCTGAACAACAAGCACAATTGAATCTACATATTCGAGCTATTGCCAATATTCTTTATCAACAATCTGATGTTAATCAACTTCATAATTTGGCTACTATAGAAGAAACTATTCGAGAACAAACCCTTAAATATATTACTCCACAAATAGGATTTTTTTTCCCGTTTAACATAAGTAAGTTGTTTTGGCGGAATTCCTTCTAACGTTGAATTATTGGCATCTGGAATAGAAGAATTAGAGTTAGTTAATGAAGTTTGATTATTGAGATCATTAGATGACATGAGAATAATGGAGAGGATGGGGTGAACGATCAAAATTTTAGACAAGAAACAATAAGTGTTTTTTAACCACTAACTTTAAGTCTCTAATTATGACTTTTAGTATTACTTTTGAAATGTATTTCAAGATTTATTAATGAAATCAAACTTTAGGCATATATAAACCATTTATGAAACTATTGTATTCTCTAACTTCTACATTTTAAATTATCTAAAGCTAGTTTCGCTGCCCCCACAACTCCTGCTTGATTACCTAATTCTGCCACCATTAATTTCAGTCCTACTCTTGAACTTTGTAATACTCTTTTTTCTATTTCTGCTTCCACTGTAGGTAGAAAAAATTTACTACTAGCACTTACTCCCCCACCAATAATAATAGCTTCAGGAGTCAATATATATATTAAACTAGCTAATCCTGCTCCCAATTTAATACCGTAATTTTGCCAAAATGTCAAGGCCGAAAGGTCATTATTTTCAGCTAATTGTCCTAATTCAGCCGGAGTTTTCTGGGTGTCTCGATAAATAGCGGTAGCAGATACATATTGTTCTAAAGAGCCTTGATTTCCGCTATTACAGGGAGGGCCATCAGGATTAAGAGTAATTAAGCCAAGTTCGGCGGCCGAGCCTAAACGTCCTGTAAACATTTTACCATTGAGAATAATTGCCCCACCAACTCCTGTACCTAATGTTAACAAGATTAGGTCTTGATAGTTTTTTCCTGCGCCTAACCATGCTTCTCCTAATCCTGCACAGTTAGCATCATTGGCGATCGTAGTTTTTAAACCTGTTTTTTTTTCCAATGCTTCCGCTAAAGGCACATTATCCCAACCACTAAGATTGATAGCCACAAGAGCGATTCTGCCTTGGGCATCTGTAGGCCCGGGAGTGCCAATTCCTAATGCTATGGCCTTTTTTTGATCGTTTAATTGTTCTACAGCAGAAGCGATCGAATTTATTACAGCGTCAGGAGTAGCTGGTTGAGGAGTAGGAATAGTAAGAGATTCTAAACAAGTACCGTTTTCTAAAAACCTACCCAATTTAATAGCTGTACCGCCCAAATCAACACCAATTACTTCTTTTTCTGTCATTTTCTTTAATTTTCTTTATTTTTATTGATGATAATATAAATATCTGCTTTAAAAAAGAGATTATTTATTTGATGTCAGGAGACATTCAAGGAGAGGAGTTAAATTAGCAAAGGCTTTTCCTCGATGACTCAATTTTCGTTTTAATTGTGGAGGCATTTGGGCGAAAGTTTGCTTAACTTCAGGTATAAAAAAGATGGGATCATAGCCAAAACCATTGTCCCCTTTTACTTCTGTCAATATTTCACCTTCACAGATTCCCTCAGTTTTGATCACAATTTCTCCTTCGGGATTAGCAATAGCGATCGCGCATACAAATTGAGCTTGACGGTTGGTTTTATCTTTTAATTCTGTTAATAATCGATCGATTCGTTCTCGATCTGTTTTACCATACCTAGCAGAATAAATACCGGGTTGACCATTTAATGCTGTTACCATTAAACCAGAATCGTCAGCGATCGACCATTGTTTTAATTCTTGAGCCACTTGTGATGCTTTTAGTATGGCATTTTCCATAAAAGTTGTACCGGTTTCTTCTATCTCTAATTCTGTGGGTTTTAAGGCTAATTCAAGATCAAATTCTTGTAAATATTCCTGCATTTCCTTAACTTTACCTACATTGCTACTAGCTACGACTAATGTTTTCATTACTTAATAATTGAGCTGATAAAATTTTTTTAATCTATATTTAAAATTATGGAACACAAATTTGCATTATTTTGATAAAAACATGAATACCCAATCTCAAAGTGTTTTTAGATTTTATAACAATTTAAAACTCGGACAAAAGTTAAGTGTGATTTTACTACTAATTTTCATTGTTGGTAGTCTCTTAAGTGGCATTGCCTTATCCCATGTATTAACGAAAAATACGGAAAGAGAAATCACCTCTCAAGCATTAATTTTAATGGATACGATGAATTCCGTTCGGGATTATACCAGTACCCAAATTAAACCAGAATTAGACGATCGTTTACAAGAAGAATTTTTGCCTCAAACTGTCCCCGCTTATTCAGCTACAGAGGTGTTTCAAAACCTTCGACAAAACCAAAACTATGAACAATTTTTTTATAAAGAAGCTACCTTGAATCCCACGAATCCTAGAGATAAAGCTGATGATTTTGAAACCCAAATTATTCAAAAGTTCCGTTCAGGTAGTATAGCAAAATCTGTAGAAGGTTTTAGACAAATTGATGATCAAGAAATTTTCTATATTGCACGCCCTCTTCAAATTAAAAAATCTAGTTGTTTAGAGTGTCATTCTACCCCTGATGTTGCTCCTGTTAGCATGATTAAGCGCTATGGGGCAGAAAGAGGATTTAATTGGAACTTAAATGAAATTATAGGCAGTCAAATTGTTTCTGTACCAGCAAGTACCGTTATCGAAAGTGCGCGTAGTGCTTTTATTCTTACTATGTCGATCGTCTTAGGTATTTTTGCTAGTGTAATTTTACTTATTAATTTTTGGTTAAGAAAAACCGTTGTGCGCCCTGTGGTAAGAATGACAAAAACCGCAGAAATGGTTTCTCAGGGAGATATGGAAATAGAATTTATTAAGTCATCTGGTGACGAAATCGGAGAATTAGCTGATTCTTTTTCTCGCATGAAAACCAGTTTTATGTTGGCAATGAAAAAATTAAACGAGATGAGAAGAAAAAATAAAGAAGCAAATTAAGATAAAAAGAAACGACAATTTATCAATATTGATTATAGATATTTTTTATAACTAAAATAATCTATTTTCTCAGATTTCAACAATGATTTACTGATTAGAAAATACCGATCAAATATTGGCAAAGTACTGTCTAAATTCTTTTCTTTTAGAAGAATCAGGGATTTCTTGACTCACTAACTCAATAAAATCCTCTGCCAGTATATCAGAATTTTCTGCCACTAAATCATCAACTATAAACTTACCAATGGGGCCAATATATTTAACTAATTGTTTTTCACAGACTGATATTATTTCTCTCTGTATTTTTTTTGCTTTTGCACTTGATTCTTTAACAGAAACACTATCAACTTTTTTTTGTGGATGCAATTTATCGTCTATTTTTTGTTTCCAAATAGTGAGATAACTTTGATTTTCGATCGCAATACAAACTCTACCAGCTAGTTTCTCCTGCTGACAAATATTAATTGCCATTTCTCTGAGTTGTTTGGATATGGAAATACTCTTAACTAATATTTTTCCTTGAATAGTTAGTTCAGAATCTCCTAAATTTACAATCCCCTGATTTTCGAGATCCTCGATTTCATAAATAAACATAGTTTGAGCAATTTATCGATAATAATTACACTACAGTATTTTAAATTGGGATGTTTAGCGTAGAATAAAAAATAAATTAATAAAGATCCTAGCAGAAGTTTCCCCATAAGTTAAATTATAGATACAAATATTAACTTAATATGGATGAGTGCTAAGTAGAGGACAAAAGTTTAACAAAGCAACCTTCTATCTTCACAAATGTAGGGTACTTATGATGATGGAAATATCAGATATAGCAATTCTCGTTATCATGAGGTACAAAAATTATCAGTATCGGGGAATAGGGAATAGGCAATGGTAAATTGGATAAAAAAACTGTACCTCATACTTTTAAGAAACGCTATAAATATTTCAAGAACTTTAAAATTATTAACAGTGTGTTTAATTTTGAATAAGTATAAATTTTAAGGATATTATTCTAAAAGTTGAGTATTTTTTTGTCGAGATAGATTTGTCTCAGATAAGTCCTTTGAAACAGTTTAAATTATTCCCTTCCAAAGTATAATTTCACTATGATTAATCATTCCATTGTATTTTTAACGTGAAAAAATTTATTATTATTGATCATTCTTTACAAGATTTACAAGGACATCATTATGAATGTAGTGTATCAGTTGCAGAAGCCGTTCAAAGACTAAATTATGAAGCAATTATTATTGCTAATAAAAATTTTTCTCCGCATTTTGTTCCAAAAAATATTAAGATTGTTTCCGAGTTTGAAATAGATTGGTTTAATAACTCCACCAAAAAATTAAATAATTTTCAAAAAAAAATTAAAAAATTGACTGAATTTTTGAGTAACTTTAATTTAGATGATGTTATCGGAGAATATAAAAACAAAATTAATTATAAACTTTTTAAATTAAAAGTAACTAAGCCTAAAATCAAAATTTTACTAGAAAAAATAGAAGGTAGCTTATTCCGTTTTAATCAATGGATTAAACAAGATATTAAGTTAATAAAATATATTCCTCTTAGTCACAGTTTTTTTGGTATTTGTAAAACACTTTTTGGCGTTTTTCAATTAGGTATTAAAGCTATTCATAAAATTAATCAAAAACTCTGGTTTAAATTCTTTAATTTTAATGTTAAAACTTTTCAAGAATCTTTAGAAAATATCATTAATATTTTAAATATAACATCGGAAGATCATATTTTTATTCATACTTTAGGTGTTGAACAATTAGAGGAATTATTATACTTATTGCAAAAACAGCCTTTGGAAAAAAATCCACAATACCATATCATGTTGAGACGAGATATTGATGATTATTTAGTAAAAAATGCTCAAGGTATAGGTATAAAGAATTGTTTAACAGAATTTTATCAATATAAATTATTTCCGAATAAAGTCAAATTTTATACTGATACTTCGCAATTAGTCGATCGATACAATAGTTTATCACCTATTCAATTTATAGAAATACCTGTTCCTTTCAGACAAGAAAAATTAGTTCAAAATAAGACAGTAAAATTAGAAAATAAATGCTTACATTTGGTTTATTTAGGAGATGCTAGAATCGAAAAAGGCTATCTATATTTACCTCAGATTGTAGGTGATTTATGGGAAGATTATTTACTAACAAAAACCCTAAAAATAACTATTCAATCTAATTTTAATATTGCCAGTGGAGAAAAAGATATTTTAGCGAGTAGATTAACTCTTGAACAATATCCAGAAACGATGGTAAAAATTATCAAAAATGCGATGACAACAGAAGAATATTATCAACTGTTAATGAGTGCTGATTTATTAGTAATTCCTTATGATAATAATAGCTATCGTTATAGAACTTCCGGTGTTTTAACAGAGTCTCTAGCCGCAGGAAAACCAGTAATTGTTCCGGCAAATAGTTGGTTAGCAAGTCAAATTGATGAAACAAGAGGAGTGATTTATAATCATCCGAATGATATAAGTAAAGGAATTATTAAATTGATTAATAATATCAAAGAGTATCAAAAAAATGCTGAGTTATTTAGTCTTCACTGGTGTAAAAAACACTCTCCTGATAATCTAGTTAATTGTTTATTATCCCCTATAAATATTCAAGATAATATCACTCAAAAAAATAGACAAAAAGTATCTGAGTCTTGTTTATATCATAAACCTCATTTTCTTTTTGTTATCAATATCGATCGAATTTTAAACTTAGATATAAATGGGCAAATTATTCTAAGTCACTTACAATATCTATCAG
This sequence comes from Geminocystis sp. NIES-3709, assembly GCF_001548115.1. Classification (GTDB taxonomy): domain Bacteria; phylum Cyanobacteriota; class Cyanobacteriia; order Cyanobacteriales; family Cyanobacteriaceae; genus Geminocystis. The sequence goes on from NZ_AP014821.1 coordinate 3,115,629, forward strand.
AGTGTAATTATTTAATTTCTATCATTACTTATTGTTTAAAATCTCCATTAAATCATAATAATAATGATCATCAATTCGCAAAACTAGAGAATATTTTAGATAATTACAATATTAAAAAAACTTGGTTGTTACAATTAGATGATACTCCCCAATTTATTCCTAGTCTCGATCAAGAAAAATACTTTCATAATTATTATAATAACGAACCAACTTTTACGAGAGAAATAATTGATATTAATAGTTTATTGATTCCTCATGATTTAAAAAATCATCTTCAACAACAAAAAATAGATAATATTTTATTAGATTCTATTAGTAGTCAAATCTTAGTAAATAATCTAGGGTTAAGTAGTATTTCAATAGTTTGTCAAGTTTCTCAATTACAATCTTATCAGTATGGCATTGAAAATAATCAAGACATTGATCTGAAGGAATTAGATACAGAATATAATTTATTTAGTCAAATTAATGTGATTATTACCAATTATAAATATTTAGCTGAAAAAATTATCAATAAATTTCCATCTTTAATTACTTATACTTTACCATGCTTTAGTCCTTTATTATCCACTCAAAAATCTCTAAATAATACTAAAATAACTGATTTTCTTTGGGGTAATAATAAATCTCAATATTATCAGATAATTAATGATAGTTTAAACCTCGATCGAATTATAAATAATCTGAGTAAAACCAGTCAAAAAATAGCTATTTTATATCCTTGGGGAGACATTTTAGAACGAAAAGCAGGAGCTAGTCAACGGGTAGGACTATTAATTGATTATTTACAAGAAAAAGATAACAATATTTGGTTATTTACGACAGGAGAAGAAAAAGACTTATTCTTGAATAATGTTCGTTATACTTTTTATGACCAAAAATTTAACCATTTAGACTTAGTTAAACAAGTTTATCGGAGTAGTTATGAAAGTTTAATGAATATCAATAAAGGTAATCAGTTATTAAGAGAAAATAGTAATCTCATACCTGAAGATTGGCGTTTGAATATGTACTATCAATTTTATGGAGATGACAATTTTACAAATTGGATTGAGAAAATAATAAATTGGGCAGATATAGTAATCTTAGAATATCCTTTTTGGGGAAAAATTGTCAGTAAAATTTGTCAAGAAAAGAACGTTAAACTCATTATTACAGCCCATGATATTTTATGCAAACAAGTATCTCTAAATACACCTTTGTATCAAACTTTATTAGCAGAAGAAATTAGTAACTTAAAAAAAGCAGATCACGTTGTTTGTGTTTCTCAAGAAGATCAAAAATTTTTACAACAATGGGGAATAAATAGTCAACAAATAGCAAATCCTGTTAACTTAAATTTAGGACAAAAAAATAATGTTATTAACAATCAAGAAAAATGGTTTAATATATATCCTTGGTTGAGAGATAATTATTGTTTATTTGTGGGAAGTGGTCATTTTCCTAATGTTGAAGCGGTAAGAGAAATTAAAAAGATTGCCTCTATTTATCAGGAAAAAAAATATAATCCTCGTTGTAGATTTGTTGTTATTGGAAATTGTCATAAATCAGAAAATGAAGATAATTTTATCTCTTTAGGCAAAGTAGAATTAGAATTGTTATCTTTACTTTATCAAAACGCTAAATTAATTTTAGCACCAATGTTATCGGGGACTGGATCATCACTAAAAATACCAGAAGCGATGAGTTTTGGAAAGGTTGTTTTAGGAACAAAAATTGCCTTTCGAGGTTATGATATTCAAAACAAAATTCACGGGATTATTGAAGATAATTTAGCTCTTTATCCAGATACGATCGAGCAACTATTAACAAATAATGATGAATTAATTTTTATTGGTAATAATGCTCAAAATTTAGCCAACAATTATAACTATAAATTTTTATATGAAGGTTATTTAAAGTTAGTTGAATCAAGAGATAGTAATTGTATTTAATTTATCCATTTTTATTATAAAAGTTAATTGTCTCATTCTTATTTGAAATGACTATAAAAGAAAATAATTAACAGAAGAATATGTCACTTACTCTTAAGTTAACTATGACAAATTAGCACCAGAAATAAATCCTTATTTAAAATCTATCGGTACATCAAAACATAACTAATAATTCATTAACTTTCACTGGTTAACGCAATTTGTTCTTCGGGTGCTTCCGCAATTAAGCCTTCTCTTCTGAAAAACCAGAAATAAGCAATAGATACACCAATAAATCCCATGACTAAAAACACCGCTAAACGGTAATCAGGATTAGCAAAACAAGCGAGAAAAGCAATGACAGCTAAAATAATCCCCACAAAAGCACCGGGTAATCCCAACGGACTTTTATAAGGGCGAGGAAGATTACGACGATTTAGTTTTAGTTGAATATAACTGGATAAGACGATCGCATAGGAAATAACAGCACCGGCTACAGCCATGTTTAATAACGCTGGGCCTAAGTTGGCATTGTTGGCAACAATACTAATTAAAAAAGTACATCCTAACCCAACTCCACCCCCTAAAATTAAGGCTCTAGCGGGACTTCCATTGTCATTAGTGACGGAAATCCATGTGGGCAAATATCCAGCTCTGGACATAGCAAATAGTACACGTCCATAGGCATAAATAATACAATGAAAACTAGCAATCAAGCCAAAAAGACATAAAAAAGTGAAAAAATTAGCGATGATTCCTTCTCCAAAAATCAGTGTAAAACCATCTGCTAATGGGGCACCAGATATACCAACAGCCCCTGCCCCTGTAAGTATTTCTCCTGATTCTGTCGTTATTTCCAAAGGAATTCCTGAATTAAAAATCAATACTACGATCGAAAGAGCTAATAGAGTGTACATTCCAGTAGTTAAGGATTTAGGAACATCTTTGACAACATTTTCCGCTTCTTCCGCCGCTAAGGGTATTTGTTCGATCGCCAAATAAAACCAGATAGCATAGGGTAACGCCTTAAATATTCCGCTACCCACAGGGGCTGAAGTGGTAAATAACATATTTGGATCGAATTTACCGCTAAATAGCACTGCCAGACAAAATATTGATAAAACGCCGATCGCAATTAAAGTAGTGATTAAACCCACTTTAAGGGTAGTTTTAACACCTAAAGTATTAACATAAACAAATAAAGTATAGAAAACGATCCACCAAATTGGTTGAGGAATAAAAGGTAAAATAGTACTTAAGTAACTACCAATAAAATAAACAATTACGGCTGGAGTGAGGACATATTCAATAGCTTCTACCACACCGGCAATAAATCCCATAAAAGGGCCATAAGCATATCTAGCAAAAGAATAAAACCCACCAGCATAGGGTAAAGCGGCGGATAATTCAGCAATACTATAAACCAAACATAAGTACATAGTCGCCATCAAAATTGTGGCGATAAATAAACCCCAAAAACCGCCACTAGCTAAACCAACATTCCAACCAGAAAATTCCCCTGAGATTACGGCACCCACGCCCAAACCCCAAAGAAGAGTCCAATTAGCACCTTTTCTAAGTTGTCGCCGTTGGAGATAATCCCCATCAATACTGGCATAGCGGACAACACTTTTTAATTTTCGTTGTGTCATTTTTTCTAATAAGTTTTATTAAAAAGATATAAATATTGTTAATTCTAATACTGATTAATTTTGTTTAATAGCTTATGAGAAATTTCTTAATGTTATCAGATAGCTACTTGTGTAAATTTATAAAGATAATTTTCTTTGCGTTTTGAGGTGTCGTATAAGCTAATACCCATTTAACTGACATTGATTAATTCACTCTTATTCTTAAACTTTTTTGTCTAATTAATAACTAAACTCCCTTAATTTAATAAAATAATTCACGGCGTTGCTAACTGTTGTTTATCTTCAAAATTTTTATGAGCTATGTATTCTTTTGCAGAATGTGGATTATATAGCAATTCCCGTTTTGGTGAGGTACAAAGATTGTCGTTGAAAGGTAAGAGGCAATAAAAAAAGCACCTCATAATTGTAAAAAACGCTATAAATATTAATTATGAAACAATAAAAAAAGAGAAAAAATGAACCCAACAAAAGTAATTCCAACTGTGGAAAAGAAAATTTTTAAATATTCTTCTATGGCAATAACTGGATTGGCTGTTTTTGGTAGTTTTATGTCATCTGCAAAAGCAGTAGATTATATCTTTAATAAATATTCGGGGAATGTGTATATTTTAACGGGGGAAGTCTATAAAAATGATATTGGCGGCGTAACTGCCACGGCAAGAGTGAATATGCCAACTTGCAATAATTCTTCTCGACTAAAAGGTTATATCACTTTTAATTTTAAATCTGAAGACGGTGGTTATTTTTCTAACTACACCTATGATGTTTTAGGAAAAGAAGGACGTAATAACGTAGAGGCTTTTGTTAATGTTCCTTATCTAATGTCCGATCGTGGTATATTAACTCTTGTTGACAATACTTTTTGTGAATCTTTTTGATCATCTTAAAAAAGTGACTAGGAGTTTAGAAAATATAACAAAAAAATCTACCCAAATCTTTATCAATTGATCAATTTAACCTCCGTTTTCTAAGAAAAATTAACCTTTAATTACTTAATCTAGTTCACCTAAAATGATTATATTTAATTAGCACTAAGCTATTAGAATTTAATAATTAAAAGTATCTAAAATTCTCACAAATAATGTAGGAATGGTATAGTTTGCTTTTTAGTTATAATTGTTTCCATAGTTTTTTGTAATCATTGACTAATTTCCTAGATAATAAAATCAGCAAATTTTTCCACACAACGGGCAAATATTTCTACTCCTAAACTCAAAACAGTTTCGTCAAAGTCAAAACGAGGATGATGGTGAGGATAGTTTAAACCTTTTTTTACATTAGCCGATCCTAAAAAGAAATAACATCCGGGTACTTGTTGTAAAAAGAATGACATATCTTCTCCTCCCATTGTCTGACATTCTGGCACTACACCTAAAGGAGTCTCTACCACTTCTAACGCCACAGATTTAACTAACTGAGTAATACGAGGATGATTGATAACAGGAGGGTAAAGTTGCCAGTAGTCGAGATCATATTTTGCCCCGTGACTTTCACAAATTCCCTTAATAATTGTCTCGATTCTTTTCTCAATAAATTTTTCAAGTTTGGGGTTAAAGTAACGTACTGTACCGCTCATTTTAGCTGTATCCGCAATGACGTTTAAAGCTGTACCGCCCTGAAATTGTCCTACTGTCACTACCGCAGAATCGATCGGGCTTACATTACGAGAGACGATCGTTTGTAAACTATTGATTATTTGTGCTCCTAACAACACCGAATCAATGGTTTGATCAGGCATTGCACCATGGCCACCCTTCCCGAAAAGGGTACATTTAAAACACTCCACCGCCGCCATTAATGCACCTTCCCGAACTCCAATAGTGCCTACGGGCAAATTATTCCACAAATGTAACCCGATTATAGCATCAATACTAGGATTAATTAACACTCCTGCCTCAATCATCGGTTTTGCACCACCTGGGCCTTCTTCTGCTGGTTGAAAAATAACTTTGACTGTTCCCTGCCATTTATCTCGATTATGGGCTAAATAATAGGCAATTCCCAGGGCGATCGCCGTATGTCCATCGTGACCGCAACCGTGCATAATACCTTTATGTTTAGAACAGTAAGAGACGTTATTTTCTTCTTGAATCGGTAAAGCATCCATATCGGCACGAATACCTAAAACTTTACCGGGATAATGACTTTGAATAGTGGCAACAATACCTGTTTTCGCTACCTGAGTTTGATAATCAATACCCCAGTCGCTCAGTTTTTCTGCGACAAAATCAGCCGTTAATACTTCCTCAAAGCCTAATTCGGGATATTGGTGTAATTTTCTTCTCCAGTGAACTAATTGAGGTTGTAGTTGGGCAATTTCTGCACGAATTTCAGATAGTTTTATCGAATAATCTGAAGTGATGGTATTAAGCATAAAATTTATCATATAGTAATTACTCTTTTACTGATTTTAACGTGATGTTTTTTCTCAGGCAAAAATTAAGCTCGATCGTGCGACACCACTTTGTGATCGAGTTTTTATCGTGTAAAATAGATAAAAATATTCTTAAAAAAGAAACTTCGACTTTAAAGATAAACTTACCCTCTGTTCGATGAAAAAATATTGTCGAAAGGGTTGCTAAGCTAAGACGCATTTAACTTACATTGATTAATTCACCCTTATTCTTAAATTTTTTACTCCAATTAATTACTAAACCTCCTTCATTTAATAAGTAATTTACTGTTTTTTCTAGCTGTTCTTTATTTTCAAAGTTTCTATAAGCTATATATTCCTTTGCCGAATGCCACACTAATTCTATTAAGTTATAATCTGGACTATATACCGGTAAATATTCTAGTCTTATATTCGGTAGATTTTTTTCTATTTTTTCTACTATTTCCTTTTTTTTATGGAAACTTGCGTTGTCTAATATTATGATTATTTTCGGACCACATTCTTTAAAATCTTTTTCATCATTTCCCTTACTTACCCATTCATTTTTTATTTCTTCCCATAACTTTTTTAATTGTTCACAAAACGTTTCTGAATCACCTTTTTTTATTACAAAACATCTTCTTTTTTTATCCGAATATCTTATTCCTCCCATGATATTTACTCTTCCTCTTCTTCTTTCTCCCTTCACCTTTTTTCTTTTTCCTTCTTTCGTCCATGTTTTTCTTCTTATCACCCTTAAACTAAAACCACATTCATGAGGGGCTGTGTGGCGAATTTAGTTCGCCACTTTAAACGCCCCATCCCAAAACCATACTTGAACTAACTCAGGATTCTCTTTACCTATTTCTATGTAATGTTCTAATTTTTCTTTAAATGCTTTTCTTTGTTCTTGATTTTGTTTGTCTTCTAAACTATATTTTCCCCAAATATAACTATACTTTTTTCTTTTTAATATCCTCACTACTTGTGATTTGCTTAATTTAATTCCTGTCTCTTTTTCCAAATGTTCTGATAATCTTTGCCCCGTCCATCGACCAAAATCATATCCAAAATCTTCAGGATTTTTATCAACTACTTCTAATAATCTTTCAATATATTTATCCGTTGCTTTTGTTTGGTTTCCTTTTCTTCTTTTATCTTGCAATGAATCTACATTATTAGGATTACCATGAACTGCCCAGTAAGCCACCGTTTTGGGGGAACAACCCAAAAAAACTGCTATTTCTTGATAATTTTTACCATCATTCTCTAATAAAAATATTAAAATTCTTTCCCTGACTTCCGATCTCTTTTCTATTTTTAAAGCATCTTGTAGATACTTTCTTTCTTCCTCTGACAAAAAATTTTTAGAAGGCATAAATCACACCTAAGTTTTATCTTTTCTGACTTAAATTATATACCAAATCAATGCGTCTTAGCTTATCAGCTATTGTTAAATTAAATTTCTTGTCAACATTGTTCATTGATTACTTATTCTTGAATTAAAAAAAGGCTAAAAGCTAATCCCTAAGAGCTAATCGCTACCTCCACCCATAAATTTTATAGCTCTCTCAGGTAAACTTATAGAAGGAGTCAAGAAAAATTTTTTTGAGGGTTAATAATTGCTATGGAAACCATCGCTTATTTACAGTGTCCAACAGGTATTGCAGGAGATATGTTTTTAGGAGCTTTAGTTTCGATCGATGTACCCTTAGAATATATTGATCATGCCTTGAAAAGTCTTAATTTTGATGAAGAATATACCTTAAGACAGGAAACAGTACAAAGACAAGGACAAACCGCTACAAAAATTCATGTTAACTTAAATCATCATCGCCACCACCATCATCGACATTTACCTGAGATTAAAAACCTCATCAATAAAGGTAATTTACCCCCTCAAGTCAAAGAAAATAGTATCGCTATTTTTCAACAACTAGCCATCGCAGAAGGAAAAGTACACGGTATTTCACCAGAAAAAGTTCACTTTCACGAAGTCGGTGCGACAGACGCTATTGTGGATATTGTCGGTACTTGTTTAGGATTAGATTATCTAAACATTCAAAAATTATACTGCTCTGCTTTACCCACAGGAGGAGGTACAATAAAAGCTGATCATGGTATTTTACCCGTTCCCGTTCCTGCGGTATTGCAATTATGGCAAACTAGACAAATCCCTATTTATAGTAATGGCATTAATAAGGAATTAGTTACTCCCACAGGTGCCGCCATTGTCACCACTTTAGCGGAAGATTTTGGACAACCTCCCTCAATGAAGTTAAAGAAAATGGGTTTTGGTGCGGGGAGTCAAGATTTAGCTATCCCAAATATTTTAAGGCTGTGGTTAGGGGAAAAAGAAACTGTTGATAACTTAGAAACCATCGCAGTTTTAGAAACCCAGATAGATGATACTAACCCTCAAATTTTCGGTTATTTGTTGGAAGAATTGCTAAAGATTGGTGCAAAGGATGTATTTACTCAACCTGTCTCCATGAAAAAAAGTCGTCTAGGAATTTTATTAACAGTAATCTGTGACGTGGAAAAAATTGATCAATGTGAAATGCTTATCTTTAGAGAAACTACTACGATCGGCATTCGTCGTCAAATTCAACAAAGGAAAGCCTTAGAAAGAGAAATCAAGACTATCACAACAAAATATGGCGATATTCGAGTAAAAATAGCTAAAAATGCTTCAGAAATCCTTAATATTCAAACTGAGTATGAAGATTGCTCGATCGTTGCGCGCAAGCATAACATTCCTTTACACATCATCTGTGCAGAAGTCAAAAAAATTGCCAATGACATAAATTAACTGACGTTTTAAATAAATAATAAAAACACTAATGATAAAAAAAATATTACAAAATGTACAAATAATCAGTGCTTCAAGGTTGAGGATGAGGATAAAATCCCCTTTTTTGCTACTTTAGCCCTATTTGCTCTGCAGGAGCGGTATCAGTAGTTAAAATTTACTAGAAAATATTTATGATGGAATTTATTGTTATCGATACCGAAGGAAGTGACACCCTCACAGAAATAGCCATTATCAACCAAGACGGGAAGCTAGTTTATGAAGCATTTGTCAAAACAAGAGGCAATAAAACAAATAGACTAAATCACAAATCCTTAACAGAAATCATCAAAGACTTACAAAATATCCTACCCAACCAGACTATTATCTGTCATAATTCCCAACACGATCGTACCATTCTTGATAAAAGTTTCCGCAAATGCCGACAACAATTGCCTTCAACAACATTTATTTGTACCCTTGAATTAGCACAAGAAAAACATCCCAACCTTCACAGTTATCAACTAGGCAACCTCTGCCGTAAATTTTTCCTACAAGTGGACAACCTTTATTTTCACACAGTTCAAGCCCATCGCGCTCGTTATGATGCACAATTTACCTTACAATTATACTTATACTTAACTGTTCAGTCCCGAATAGAAAAGAAAACACCGATGACAGTCGAACAAATTGTGACAAAACCCTCTGTAAAAAATCCCTTTAGTAGCAGTCGTGTGGATGATCCCTATCAAGATCACTTAGACTTTGAACATATATACAAAAGCCAATTCTATCACCTGAAATCCCTAGTGGAAGAAATCAAGCAAGATAGGGAAAACCAACAGAGTCGAGGCTCATTAATACTGGGAGAAGCAGGAAGCGGAAAAACTCACCTAATGATGCGGTTAGCTAAAGCCACATTAAAAACCAATCGCCTCTTATATGTGCGTCAACCCAATAATGCTAACTCCGTGATGCACCACATTTACTCAAGGATATTAGAAAGTTTCGCCCAAAAAGTTGACATCGAAGGCACTCAACGTACCCAATTAGACTTACTTTTAGCCCATGTTTTCACTAATATTTTAACATTAATTCAGCAGGAAGATAAAACCCAAAAATTAGAGCAAATAATAAAACTTTTACAAAATGATAGCCTAATTTTATACGATCGTTTAGGAGCAGAAAATAGTCAAAAAAATCGAGAGAATTGGAAATATATAGAAACCAAAATAACTCAATGGTGGGAGAATAATTATTCCGCTAGTGGTTACGCCCCGAATATTCTTAAAGGTATCATCAAATATTGTAGCTATAGAGATCCTAAAACGAAAGATAAAGTAAGGAGATGGTTAACAGGCAATGAATTAGACAGTCAAATTTGTGAAGAAATAGACTTAAATAATTGGCAAGAAGATAATCTTAGTAAAGATGATTTTGCCTTAGAAGGAATCCGTTTATTTGGGCAATTATCCACCCTTGATGAACCTTTAATTATTATCTTTGATCAATTAGAATATCTTATTCATAAACCCGACATTCTCATCAGTTTCGGTAATGCTTTAAGAGAAATTATAACCCATGTTCCTCATTCGCTAATTGTAGTTAATCTTTTTCCCGATCGATGGCAAAGTTTTCAAGGATATTTTGATGATTCTACTATTGATAGATTATCGATTAATAAACTAAATTTACAAACTCCTTCAGCAGATGAATTAAGAACAATGTTGGCAATGAAATGCGATCGAGTAGAGACAACTTTAGAGGAGTTATTTAAACCAGAAGATTTACAAGTAATTTTAAGACAATCTTCCATAAGAAAAGTCATTAATAAAGCAGGAGACTACTATCATTATCGAGTTTTAAACTTACCCTTACCCGAAGAATTACCGTCTAAAAACCTTACTTCTGTAGAAGAAAGATTAGTTAGTTTAGAAAATGCTTTAAGGCAAATTGCCCATATTTGCACACCCTTATTAAGTGATAATAACCTAGATAAATTATTAACAGAAACTCCAAATACTGTTACTGTAGATACTGAAGTACAGGAAGAACAATCCCAATTTAACTTTGAGCTTGAAACTGTAGAAGAAAGCAAAGCAAAAGTTAATAATCGTCAAGAAAAATCTTCTAAAAAAGAAATACTATCATTGGTAGAAAAAACTATTTTAAATTACCTAGAAGAAAATGAAGGTTTAATTGCTGACAAATATCATAATGCTTACATTATTACTGATGATGATGAGTATGGAAAATTAGTGACAATTATGGAGGCATTTAAAAGCTATGATTCAAAGATAGAATTAGATCATTTGGCTTTAGGTAAAAGAGTAATTCCTCAACATTTATTAATTACCAGAAATAAAATAAAATTAGTTGTTGGTTTTTTAAATATCGGAGGTAGTGCTTTTACTTCCAGAATTAAAAATTTTAATGAATTAATTATCTCATATCCTAATATCAAGTTTTATTTATTGAGAGATAAACAAGAAGGAGAGATTACTGGTAAAGGTGGGAAACTCGAAATTGAAAAATTAAATTATACAGAAAATGGATCGTTTTTAATAGTAGATAAAGAAATAAGAGTTATCTTTGAATTAATTTATAAAATGATAGTAGCAATTAATCAAAATGATTTAGAAGTTAGCGTAGCGGATGCCATTAATGTAGTTTTAAATAGGTATGCAAATCACTGGTTAATTAAGGAGATTTTTGCTACAAATTAAAATTAAATCGAGTATCCTAAAAATAGTTGAGTAGAGTGGGCAATCCTAATCCAAAATTCCCTTGTTAGAATATTAAAAGACAGATGTTGATTTCGTTTTATCAACCTGAATAACTCTTAAGCCAATACTATCAGTTTATAATTGTTGAGTTGCACTTTCGGTTAAAATAAAAAAATGCCTAAAGAACGAATAGATGTACTCTTGACAGATAAGCAATTATGTGATACAAGATCGATCGCTCAAAAATTGATTCGTGCAGGAAAAGTAAGGGTAAAAGAACAAATTATTGATAAACCCGGCACTTTAATTGACATTGATAGCATAATTGAAGTGGAGCAAGAGCCTCCTTTTGTTTCCAGGGGGGGAGAAAAGTTAGTTAAAGCATTACAGGAGTTTAACATCACTGTAGAGGGGAGAATTTGTCTTGATGGGGGTATTTCGACAGGAGGATTTACTGATTGCCTTTTGCAACAAGGTGCCAGTAAAGTTTATGGAGTAGATGTGGGATATGGACAAGTAGCATGGAAATTACGACAAGACGATCGAGTGATATTATTAGAAAGGACAAATTTTAGACATCTTACGATCGAAAAACTATACAAGAATGAGAAAAAAGCCGATTTAGGAGTAATGGACTTATCATTTATCTCCCTTACTAAAGTTTTAGGTAAACTATGGGAATTATTAGCCGAACCAAGGGATATTATATTATTAGTAAAACCGCAGTTTGAAGTTGGTAAGGATAAAGTCGGGAAAAATGGAGTAGTGAGGGATTTCCGTTTACAAGCCTCTGCCATTTACGAAGTATTAACAGAAGCGATGACATTAGGATGGCAATATCAAAGTTTAACATGGTCACCGATAACTGGACCTGCAGGAAATATTGAATATCTCCTGTGGTTAAATCAATTAGGTGACAATAATTCTCCTTGTTTAACGATGATAGAACAATTAACACGTCAAAGTCAGGAAAAAATTAATCATAAATGACAGTGATTGTAAAAATAAAAATGGTAGCAGTGTTAATGTGAGTGAAGTTTTAACTCCCGATACTTTCCTTTGGATTATCCTCGATCAAATTAATCGTGTTAATGTTAATTATCTATTCTGTGGTCGATCGAATCAATTGTTTGATTATAAGTTACAAGAAAATTCTATCAAATCCTCGATCATAACTTTAGATAACAAATCTATATCTGAAGTAAAGGAAGTAACGAAAAAAAGGTTAATTGGAGTGGGGAATATAGGAAAAACAGCTAATAGAACTTCCTATACCCTTTACAATTCTTATAATAATCAACTTAAATTTAGAAAGATTAATTATCAAAATTGTCGATAATTGCTTGAGCAAACTCTGAACACTTTAAAGGTGTTTCAACAGGAGGAGTCATCATCCTTGCTAAATCATAAGTAACTTGTCGAGATGCGATCGCCTTACTAATACCAGCACGAATCAAATCGGCGGCTTCTTGCCAACCCATATACTCTAACATCATCACTCCTGATAGGATAACAGATCCAGGGTTGATGCGATCGAGTCCAGCGTGTTTCGGTGCAGTTCCATGAGTAGCTTCAAAAATAGCACAGTTATCCCCAATATTAGCACCCGGCCCCATTCCTAATCCTCCGACAATAGCGGCGGCGGCATCTGATAAATAGTCTCCGTTGAGGTTCATAGTTGCTAAAATAGAGTATTCATCAGGGCGAGTTTGAATTTGTTGAAAGATACTATCGGCAATTCGATCGTTTACCATAATTTTATCTTGCCATTGTCCATTACCGTGACTATTCCAGATAGCTTCTAAAACAGTTTTCACTTCTTGACAAATTACGGCTTGTTTTTCAGGGGTTAAACCATCATAACCCGGTTCAATTTTACGAGCATTATCTTCGATAGAAATATCTGGATTTGCTTCTTTATTACCTAAAATCCATGATTCTCTCTCAGTAACACATTCTTCTCTAAATTCTGTGGTAGCGGTTTCATAACCCCAATCACGAAAAGCACCTTCAGTATATTTCATGATATTGCCTTTGTGGACTAAAGTAACCATCTGTTTATTTTTGGGCAAACGTAAGGCATTTTGAATTGCTCGTCTAACTAAACGTTGTGAGCCTTTTTTACTAATAGGTTTAATACCGATACCTGAATCGAGAGGAATTTGTTTATTTTTGTGTTCAGGGGTAGCTGGAATTAACTCTTCATTGAGAATTTTAATCAATTTTTGTCCAATTTCTGAGCCTTCTTTCCATTCAATCCCTAAATATATATCTTCTGTATTTTCACGATAAACAATCACATCTAATTTTTCGGGAGTTTTATGGGGAGAAGGTGTACCTTCATAATAACGACAAGGACGAACACAACTGTAAAGATCAAAAATCTGTCTTAAAGCAACGTTTAAAGAACGAATACCACCACCTACAGGAGTAGTTAAAGGGCCTTTGATGGCAATACCATATTCTCTAATGGCAGTTAAAGTGTCTTCAGGTAAATATTGATAAGTGCCGTATTTTTCACAAGCCTCATCTCCCGCATAGATTTTAAACCAATTAATCTTACGTTTCCCACCATAGGCTTTTTCTACTGCTGCATCAATAACTTTTTCTGAAGCTGGCCAAATATCAACTCCTGTACCATCACCACGAATGAAGGGAATAATAGGATTATCAGGTACGATCGGTAAACCATTATCAAACTTAATTTTACTACCAACCTCTGGCGGTGTCAATTTTTCAAACATATTAATTCTATAGTTATTTTTCTGTCTTTACTGGATATAAGATAAAAGGCTACCAAATTTTGTGTTCAGTTTAACGAAACTCCTATAATTTCCTCTCATTGAAAGACTGATTAAAATCTTATCTCGAACTGAGATGATAAAGTTGATTTACAAAAAAAAGGTGAGCAATGCCCACCTAACAATTAAAATTCAGAGAATGAAGTAATTAGGCAATAATTAATACTTTTTCACCAGTTTTAGTTTTTTTGTTAGTTTTTTCTCTTAATGCCATTAACAAAGCGTCAACATTTGTTTTTGCATCACCAAAAAGCATTCTCGTATTTTCTTTATAAAATAAAGGGTTATCTACTCCTGCATAACCAGTGGCTAAACTGCGTTTCATCACAATAGAGGTTTCTGCTTTCCAAACTTCTAATACTGGCATTCCTGCAATGGTACTATTTGGATCTTCCAATGCACTAGGATTAACCGTATCATTAGCACCGATGACTAAAACGACATCAGTTATGGAGAAATCTTCGTTAATCTCATCCATTTCTAATACGATGTCATAAGGCACATTTGCTTCTGCTAATAAGACATTCATGTGACCTGGTAAACGTCCTGCTACGGGGTGAATACCAAAACGCACGTTAACTTTACGACTTTTCAAAATTTTGGTAATTTCAGAAACTCCGTGTTGAGCTTGTGCGACAGCCATACCGTACCCTGGAGTGATAATGACACTTTTGGCATTAACTAATAAATCGGCAACTTCATCAATGTTAGTCGCAACGGCTTCTCCAACTTCTTGAGTAGTGGTGACAGTTGTGGTTTTTCCACTACCTTCCCCAAAACCCCCTAATATAACGCTAATAAACGATCGATTCATGGCTTTACACATAATATAACTCAGGATAGCACCACTACTACCCACTAATGCACCGGTGATAATTAGTAAGTCATTACTTAACATAAAACCGGCGGCGGCGGCAGCCCATCCAGAATAACTATTTAACATGGAAATAACTACAGGCATATCAGCACCACCGATAGCTGCCACCAAGTGGATACCTAATAAACAGGCAATTCCTGTCATAATTAACAAGGGTTGTAAACCTGATTCTGTGTTAAGAAAGGCATAACCAAGGTAGATAGTTGCACCTAACATCCCCAAATTAAGAAAATGTCTTGCAGGTAACATGAGAGGTTTTGAACTGATGATAGCGCGTAATTTACCAAAAGCGACGATCGAGCCTGTAAAAGTTACTGCACCGATGAAGACACCAATATAAATTTCGATTTGATGGATAAATTCTTCTGAACCTATTAAACCAGATTCAGGCTGTAAATAATTACCAACACCTACCAACACGGCGGCTAAACCGACAAAACTATGTAAAATTGCCACTAATTCTGGCATGGATGTCATGGCGACACGAGAGGCTAAAATCGCACCGATAATCACAGCAGGGATAATGGCAGTAATGAGGGTTGCGTAATTTGTAACATCAGCACTAAAGGCTGTAGCTAAAAATGCGATCGCCATTCCAGCGATACCATAAACGTTACCTTTTTCTGCGGTTTCTTGATTAGATAACCCCGCTAGACTAAGAATAAAAAGTGCACTAGCACCAATATAAGCAACGGTAATGAGGTTTGTATTCATAATTTTGTAAAATGGGTAGTTGACAATTGAGAGTTAATTTTTTTGATTTTTTTTGGCACTGTTTAGAATGCTTGTTAGTAGTCTTAGAAGCTCTTTTAAGTCAGATAATAGTGATTCAAAGGCTTTTTCTTCGATATAATCAGTTTTATAAAGTAATAGTAGCCAATACCCTGTTTTGTAGGCTTCTTTAAGGGAAATCGCTAATTTATGAATAAAATCCGCTTTACTTTCTCCTTTTTGTGCCTCTCTGACTAATGCACCAATGGCTGTGGGTGAGGGTAATATTTGTTCTGACAACACATATTCTTTTTTTCTGATATTAGATACTTGTATAAGTTAATTATCCAAATCGCAAAACTAAGAGATATATCTTGAATAGGATTTGTTTTGATTTCTAAAAACTTCTGATTGTCAATTATCAATTGTCAATTCTCCTGAACATTTTTAACATTCTTTGAGTAACTAAAAATCCTCCTGAAATGTTAATTGTGCCGACTAAAATAGCGATCGTACCCAATATACTTGTAGCTGAACCTGATTCACCAGAAATTTGTAACATCCCACCGATGATAATAATTCCACTGATAGCATTAGTCACACTCATTAAGGGTGTATGCAAAGCGGGGGTAACATTCCAAATAACTTGCCAACCAACAAAAACAGCAAGAATAAATACAGTAAAATGAGATAGGAAAGATTCAGGTGCCCCGACTCCAATTCCAATTAAAGCTAGAATAGCTAAAGCCGCCCATAATAAACCGGTATTGCTTTTTTTCTCTTTTTTACTCTCAGAAGTAACAATTTTTGCTTCTGGTATAACGATTTTTGTTGGGGAAGGTTGAACAATTTTTGGTGGTGGAAAAGTTACATCCCCCTGATAGGTTACTAAGGCACCTCGAATCACTTCATCCTCAAGGTTAACGATAAAGTTGTCATTACCCCCCATATCTTTGAGTAAATGCCATAAATTAGTACCATAAAGCTGACTTGATTGACTTGCCATGCGACTGGGTAAATCCGTCAACCCAATAATCGTTATTCCATTATATTTATAAACTTCATTAGGTTTTGTAACTTCACAGTTACCGCCTTGTTCGGCGGCCAAGTCAACTATAACAGAACCTTGACGCATACTACGCACCATCTCCTCAGTAATTAATTTTGGTGCAGGTTTACCCGGAATCAAGGCAGTAGTAATAATAATATCAACTTCTTGGGCTTGTTCCGCAAATAGAGCCATTTCTGCGTCGATAAACTCCTTACTCATGGTTTTAGCATAACCGCCTTCTCCTGAGCCATCTTCCGCAAATTCTAACTCTAAAAATTCACCACCTAAACTTTCAATTTGCTCTTTTACTACCAGTCTAGTGTCAAATGCTCGTACGATCGCACCTAAACTTTTCGCTGTGCCAATGGCGGCTAATCCAGCAACTCCTGCCCCAATTACCAAGACTTTTGCCGGGGGTACTTTTCCGGCGGCAGTAATTTGCCCAGTGAAAAATCTACCAAAGTTATTGGCAGCTTCAATAACAGCTCTATAACCTGCAATATTTGCCATACTAGATAAAGCATCTAATTTTTGTGCTCGACTGATACGAGGTACCGCATCCATTGCAAAGACTGTGGCTTTTTTTTGGCTTAATTCGGCTAATAATTCTGCATTTTGAGCAGGATAAATAAAGCTAATTAAGGTTTTACCTTCTGTTAGCAAATTCACTTCTTCAGGTTGGGGAGGGCGCACTTTGAGAATAATATCCCCTTTTTGCCATAATTCTTCTCTATTGTGAATAATTGTACACCCTACTTGTTCATAAGCTCGATCGGTAAAACTGGCTTTTTCTCCTGCATTAGTTTCAATCAAGACAGTAAAACCGAGTTTTTGTAATTTAATTGCAGTGTCAGGCGTAGCGGAAACTCGGCACTCATTGGGATAAATTTCTTTAGGGATGCCTATTGTTAAGGATGTTTTTTTAGAGTCTATTTTTTTCTCGTCAGTAAGAGTTGCCGTCATAGTTAATCTGATTTAAGTCTTTATTTCTGAATGGTAAAACCATTATGCAATTTTGACACTGAATTTAAACTTCTCTTAGCAATTGGGCTTTTATTTTTTACAATTCTTTACCTTAAATCAAATTTAGCATTTGTAACAGACAAGATATTTTTCAAGGGTTTTGATAATCATTCCATTCCGATAAAATCACAAATAAGTTGAATTATCAATCATTAATTATTAATTTTGCATAGTTATAACAATTAAATTTATCTTTTTCAATAAACTTTATTTCATTACTTTTTTTAGTTTTACATACTCTAATTTCTCCCGATTTATTCATGACAAAACTATAAGTAGGTAAACCATAATTAAATCCTATTTCTGTGGGAATCATTTTAATCATAACGAAATTTTGATGATCGATCGCTTCATAATGCCAATATTCTTTTACTTTTTCAAGAAAATATTGAGTATCTTCTGATAAATATTTCCTTAAATATATTAATAAGTTATTCGTAGAAATAAATTTTTTATTATCTTGATAAAATTGATATTGTGCTCGAAAAATATTATTAATTTGTTTATCTGGACTATAATTTATCATTACGATTTGACTCGGTTCAGGATTATAAAGAGACATGAATATAATGTAGGGAATAATAAAACTATAACTAACTAGATTTGCGTAAAAAATTACTAAAATTGATTGCTTGTTAGTAACATTAAATCTATGATTTAAACAATTTTTACTAATATCAAATTCTATAGTACTAGATATAAATAAAGCGACTACCGAAAAAATAATATTAACTGTAATAGAAGCCCGATTAAAATCGAGAAAACCATAACTAAATATAATTCCAAAAAAACCACTTACAACATTAGCTAAAATGCAAATTAAAATAATTATTTTTACATCTAATTTTTTTATTGATAAATATTTTAAAATAATAAACCATATTAAAGGTTCAATAATAGCAATTAAAAAACAAGACAAAATACCGTCATTAACATTGAAACTTAATATTCTAGGAACGATTAAGTTACCAATAAGTGAAAGATACATTTTTGAGCTTATTTATAGGTTTAACTACCATTAATTTAGTTAAATTAAGGCTTAGGTTTAGTAAATTCAGAAGATGAAGGAAAATATTTAACAGGTTCATTTTTTAATGCCGTATTCATAAATTGTCGCCAGATAGGTGCGGCATATCCTCCTCCTGTTACTCCCTTTCCTAAAGTACGATTGAAATCATCGTTGCCAATCCACACAGCCGTAGAGAGTTGAGGGACATAACCCACAAACCATACATCTCTTTCCCCCGATGTTGTTCCTGTTTTTCCAGCCGCCGGCCTTCCTATATTTGCATTGGTAGCTGTTCCATTTTGAATTACATTTTGTAAAGTACTATTTAAGGAAGCCGTTGCCCACTCATTTAACACTAATTTCGGATTAGGAGTATTATCTAACATTTTATTTCCCATGCTATCGGTAACTTGCATAATCATTGTAGTTTCCGATTGCCAACCATTATTTGCAAAGGTAGCGTATGCTTTAGCCATTTCCATTGGTGTAACACCGATCGGGCCTAAAGGAAGAGAAACAACGGGCTGTAAAGGGCTTTCAATGCCCAAGGTACGACAAACTTCGATTACTTTATCTAATCCCACTTTCTGCCCTAACACAACGGCTGGAATATTTAGAGAAACAGCTAAAGCGTTGGTAATACTGACATTTCCACCTCCACGGCCACCTCCATAGTTTTGAGGATAATAATATCCTCCCCCTTCTCGAAAACCTCTGGAATAGTTTGGTACACTGGAATAAGGGGTGTATTTTCCTGTGGCAAAAGCAGTGTAATAGACAAAAGGTTTAAAAGCAGATCCCGGTTGTCTTCTGGATTGTAACACCCTGTTAAATTGACTTTTTTCGTAGTCAATACCCCCTACTACCGCTTTAACAAAATGAGTACGGGGATCGATCGCCACTAGAGCAACTTGATCGGCTCTAACTCCTGAATTGCGTAAGTTACGGTGAGCATTTTTAACAATTTCTTCTGCCTGAGTTTGTAGTTTATAATCGATCGTGGTTTGAACATTTACGCCTCCCTTAGTAATGGTATCCTGCCCAAATTTTTCTATTAACTCCTGTTTAACCGCATCAGTAACGTAGGGTAATTTACTACTTTGCCATGCTCTCGGTTTACCTACTAAGATGGGAATTTTTTTGGCTTCTTCCGCTTCTTTTGGGGTAATCCATTCTATATCCACCATCCGATTAAGTACCAGTGCCTGTCTTTGTTTCGCTATATCATAATTAGCAAAAGGACTATAAACTTCTGGGGCTTGAATTATACCAGCCATCATTGCACCCTCCGCTAAATTCAAATCCTTTGCTGACTTATTAAAATAACTTTGGGCGGCGGTTTCTGCACCATAATTATTATGACCCCAATAAATATTATTGAGATACATTTCTAAAATTTCATCTTTTTCAAATACCTGCTCTACTCGTAAAGCTAATACTGCTTCTGCTAATTTACGGGAAAACTTTCTTTGATGAGAGAGAAATACATTTTTAACCAATTGCATGGTTAAGGTTGATGCACCTTCCACCACTCCACCGCTTTGAACATTAACGACTACAGCTCTCGCCACACTATGGGGATTAACCCCTTTATGACTATAAAAATTACTATCTTCGATCGCCATTACTGCTCTTTTTAATTGCGGTGATATTTCAGTTAAAGGTACTGTTGTTCTATGCTCTTCTCCATGAAAGGTTGTCAAAAGAGTACCTTTTATGTCATAAATATAGCTAGTTTGGGAAGGTACATAGTTATTCAATACTCTTACATCAGGCAAATTACGAAAACTAATTGCTAAACCAACCATTCCTCCAGCAATTGCCGATGTCGTTAATAAAGTTAAACCGAGAAAAGTTCCTCCCGCAGTTTTTGCCACTCCCACAAAAAAATTGGAGCTATGGGGTTTTTTATTCTTAGTTTGTCGTTTGATGGTGGTAGATGACACAGTGTTTAACGAGTAAGTAAATAGATAAAATTTTATTTAACTGACTTTTGATAGCAATATAACCATCTAAGTCTATATTATATTTGGTTAATCAAAAAATAACTGCGCTTGATCCTAACATAAAGCATCTATAATAAATCAAGATTATAAGTAATAACACTCAAAATCTTTTTTTAATAGGTAGGGATATACCCTTACGCAGTTGGGAATAATTAACCCTTAGTTAATTTTTACTTTCCACGATCGCAAAAACAATTATTGTTAATTACTAAAGGAGTATAACGGTTAAATTATGTTTGTTCTTAGTGGCTATGAATATTTCTTAGGTTTTTTAATTGTTAGTAGTTCAGTACCGATTCTAGCGTTAACAGCGTCTAAGTTGTTACGGCCAAAAACAGGAGGCCCTGAAAGACTTACAACCTATGAGTCTGGAATGGAACCCATCGGCGGTGCTTGGATTCAATTTAACATCCGTTACTATATGTTTGCTCTTGTGTTTGTCGTTTTTGACGTAGAAACAGTATTTCTTTATCCTTGGGCAGTAGCTTTTAATACTCTAGGATTATTAGCTTTTGTTGAAGCCCTTATCTTTATTTCTATTTTGGTGGTTGCCTTGGTTTATGCTTGGCGCAAAGGTGCTTTAGAATGGTCATAATCAATTAACAATTAATAATTAGCAATGAGTCTTTTTTGGGTCTTAAAATATAGATAATGGTATTTTCGTAAAATAAATTTATGACTAACTTTACTCCCGATTTAGCTACACTACAAAAACAAACCACAGATAAAATTCTTAATCCGATCGCCAGAAATCAAGTAACTCAAGATTTATCTGAAAATATTATCCTCACCACTGTTGATGATTTACATAACTGGGCAAGGCTTTCTAGTTTGTGGCCTCTACTTTATGGTACAGCTTGTTGTTTTATCGAATTTGCGGCTTTAATTGGTTCTAGGTTCGATTTTGATCGATTTGGGCTAGTACCTCGTTCCAGTCCTCGTCAAGCGGATTTAATCATCACTGCTGGAACAATTACTATGAAGATGGCACCGGCTTTAGTTCGTTTATATGAAGAAATGCCAGAACCTAAATATGTTATTGCGATGGGTGCTTGTACCATTACAGGAGGAATGTTTAGCAGTGACTCTACTACCGCAGTACGTGGGGTAGATAAATTAATTCCCGTTGATGTTTATATTCCCGGATGTCCTCCTCGTCCTGAAGCTATTTTCGATGCTATTATCAAGCTGAGAAAAAAAGTAGCTAATGAATCTATTCAAGAACGGGGTAGGATTCAGTCTCAAACCCATAGATATTATTCTACTACCCATAATATGAAAGCGGTTGAGCCTATTTTAACCGGCAAATATTTACAAAGCGACACGAGAAATAATCCTCCTGCGGAATTGGCGGCAGCTTTGGGATTACCTGTTTTAGAAAACACTACTACTGTTAAACAGGAGGTTTAAATCATGACAGAAGTTAATAGTACTAACGAAAATACTGAAAATATCGAGAATATTTCGATCGTTCAAGCTGGTGTTACTTCTCAATGGCTAACGGAAAATGGTTTTGATCATCAATCCTTAGAAAAAGACCACTTAGGAGTAGAATTAATCAAAGTTGAACCTGAATACTTAATTCCGATCGCCACTGCCTTATATGCTTATGGATTTAACTATCTTCAGTGTCAAGGCGCTTATGATTTAGGTGCAGGAAAAGAGTTAGTAAGTTTTTATCATCTTCTTAAAGTAGGTGATAATATTACCAATCCTGAAGAAGTGAGAATTAAGGTGTATCTTAATCGGGAAGATCCAAAAGTTTCTTCTGTTTACTGGATTTGGAAGGCGGCCGACTGGCAAGAAAGAGAAAGTTACGAAATGTATGGAATCATTTATGAAGGACATCCGAATCTCAAACGTCTCTTGATGCCTGAAGATTGGGTGGGTTGGCCTTTACGCAAGGATTATATTTCTCCTGATTTTTACGAACTTCAAGACGCATATTAATTAGGTGTTAGGTAATAGGTAATAAGTATTAATCAATTCATTATCCATTGTTAATTGTTAATTATTCATGGCTTGGTTTGTCAAAATTGAAAAAGGTATTGTTTCTAAGGAAATATTCGATCGATATGTGGAAGATCATATTATTTATGTTAATAAATTAGTTACCGATGGCTACGAAGCAAAAACAGGCTATTGGGCAGAATTGGGGGGAGGAATGATGATTTTTAAGGCAAATTCACGAGATGAGGCAGAATCGATCGTGCTTAATGATCCCCTTGTGAAAAATGGTTGTGTAGAATATGAATTGCATCAATGGCAAATTGTCGCGGGTTGAAATTGGTGAATTAAAGTTCAGATAAGTTTAGAATCTGATGAACGATATTATAAGTTTATCTATCCTTATCAGTCAATTTGAGGTTTCCTGCAATATGTCGTTAAAACCTAACCACATTAAGGATTGTAACAGTTTACTCAGACACAAATTAAGTTAACAAAAGTAAAGAAAAGATAAAGGATAAGAAAAGGTTTACAATAAATAGATTATAAAGAACTTAAATATAACTTTTTGGATCGAAATTTACAATTTAACTTTTTAATGGATAGTTTTAATAACTCTGTTTCAAAAAATTCTTTTGCTTTAACAACACCTTTATATTACGTTAACGGTCTTCCTCATATCGGTAGTGCTTATACTACCATGATTGCTGATGTCATTGCTCGTTGGCATAGGCTTTGTGGTGATGATGTTTTGTTGGTTACGGGTACTGATGAACATGGACAAAAAATTCAACGCACTGCCGAAGAATCAGGGATTGCTCCTCAACAGCACTGCGATCGAATTGCTAACAGTTTCAATAATTTATGGCAAAAACTTGATATACAACACGACAGATTTAGTCGAACTACGGCAAAAAATCATGAAGCTATAGTCAAAGAATTTTTCCAACGAGTATGGGAAGAAAATGATATATACCTTGATCAACAACAGGGGTGGTATTGTGTTGCTTGTGAGGAGTTTAAAGAAAAAAGGGAACTCTTAGAAGATAATTATTGTCCCATTCACACTAACTTAAAAGCGGAATGGCGAGACGAACAAAACTACTTCTTTCGTCTTTCTCGCTATCAAAATCAACTAGAGGAATTTTATCAGTCTAATCCAGATTTTATTCAACCAGAAACTAGGTGCAATGAGGTATTAAACTTCGTAAAACAAGGATTGCAAGATTTTTCTATATCTAGGATTAACGTTTCTTGGGGTTTTCCGATTCCGAATGATCCTAATCATACTATTTATGTTTGGTTTGATGCCCTTTTAGGTTATATTACCGCCTTATTAGAAGATGATGAAGAACCGACGATCGAAAATGCTGTAAAAAAATGGTATCCTTTTGATTTGCATCTTATCGGCAAAGATATTTTACGTTTCCATGCGGTTTATTGGCCGGCTATGCTAATGTCAGCAAAACTACCTTTACCAAAACAGGTATTTGGCCATGGATTTTTAACCAAAGATGGACAAAAAATGGGCAAGAGTTTAGGTAACACCCTTGATCCCTTTACTTTACTAGATAAGTACGGATCTGATGCCGTACGTTACTATTTTCTCAAAGAAATTGAATTTGGTAAAGATGGTGATTTCAATGAAATTCGTTTTGTGAATATTCTCAATGCAGATTTAGCAAATGATCTAGGAAATTTACTTAATCGTAGCTTAGGAATGTTAAATAAATATTGTGATGGTATTTTACCGCCTATTACGGGGAAAGATATTTCTAAGGACAATATTTCTAAACAAATTGGTGAGGCTATTAAATATCGTATTTTTGAAGGGTATAAACTTTATAAATTTAATTTAATTTGTGAAGATGCGTTAGCTTTAGTGCGTAGTTGTAATAAATTTATCGATGAAAGTGCCCCTTGGAGTTTATATAAAAAAGGAGAACAAAAAGAGGTAGAAAAAATCTTATATGTTGTATTAGAATCTGTAAGACTTTCTGCTTTTATGTTAGCTCCAGTTATTCCTAATATTAGCAATAAAATTTATCATCAGTTGGGCTATAATTTCGATTTTAATCATAAAAATCTAGGAATTAAAACTTACATCGATCGAGGTCATTTTGAGTGGGGAATTTTGCCTTTAAATCAGAATCTACCTAAACCTAGTCCAGTATTTGCTAAATTAGAATTACCAACAACGATCAGTAATCAATAATTATTAATTTATCACGAAATTATTGTTACCATAACTAATATTAGACTTTTTTTGCAAACAATTCAATTTATTAATTTTTATTTACTTTTTGAATTTTTTTTAATCTCATTTAATCTCATTTAATAAATTTTAAAAAACTTTTTTCAAATAAATTTTACTCAAATATAAGGATAAAACAATGTGGGATAATTTTGATAGTGATCCCGTTTTTCCACCCGAACAAGTCTTAGAAAACAGGGGACGAGTTGCCATTTTTATTGATGGTTCAAACCTATTTTATGCGGCTTTACAATTAGGAGTGGAAATCGATTACACTAAACTTTTATATCGTTTAACTGCCGGAGCAAAATTACTGAGGGCGTTTTTTTATACTGGAGTCGATCGTACTAACGAAAAACAACAGGGTTTCTTGCTGTGGATGAGACGTAACGGCTATCGAGTAATTGCGAAGGATTTGGTACAATTGCCTGACGGCTCAAAAAAAGCGAACTTAGATGTAGAAATTGCTGTGGATTTAATGGCTTTAGTTGGCTCTTATGATACTGCCGTGTTGGTTAGTGGTGATGGTGATTTAGCTTATGCGGTGGATGCCGTTAGTTATCGTGGTGCTCGTATCGAAGTTGTCAGTTTGCGATCGATGACCAGTGATAGTTTAATTAATGTAGCTGATCGATATATCGATTTAGATCAAATTCGGGAAGATATACAAAAAACTCGCAAATCAAATTTAACTTATGATGGTTTTTCTCCCTATCATCTTATCGAAACCCGTGATTCCCAAGATCTATGATTTCTGATAATTATATTATTGCGATCGTTCATAAAGTTAACTAAGTGCGATCGCACATGGGTATTTCTAAAAATTATTTCTATGATAAAGTTTATTAAAATGCTAATTGTTCTTTTTATAGGCTTTTGCAGAAGATCTAATCCAGATAAAAGCGGCGATCGAAAATGGTATCATTGCCGCTAAAATCCCCGTAATAAAAGCATGACTTTGGACAAAAGGTGACACGACAAAAATCAAGATAATACCAAGACAATAAACTAACCCCAAAAAGGGTAAACCGATGACTAAAAATGCGAAACGAGTATCTTTATCCACTGTGATAGCTAAATTATTTTTACGGTGCATAATTTTGATTAAACACCAATTTGATTATATCCTTCAATTTCTTCTTTTACGACTTTAGCTAGATTTCCCACCACGATCGAATTATTTGAATTTTTTTTGGCCACAACAGCACCTCATCCAATCACCGCATTACTACCAATCTTTACTTTGGGAAGAATAGTTGAACCTGCACCAACAAAACTACCCCCCCTATGGTACAATGACCGCAAATAACACAACCCGGTCCAAAGGTGACATAATCTTCTACTATGGCATCATGGCCAATAGATGCACTAGGATTAATTAATACTTGTTTGCAAAGGGTATTTAGCACCCCCCTATTATTTTAATGTCATTTTAGGAAATATTGCTTCAGCCCAAGCCAATTTAGGGAGGTGCAAAAAAAAGATATACCAGTTACAATGAATAAACAAGATTTTTGTAATTCACAAAATGGCACGTCCCAAAATAGAATTAGCACAAAAAGTACAATTTTCTCTCAAAGATGCTTCTATTAAATTAACAGGCTATAAAAAAAGAACCTTTATGGCACAAGCTACTCTTGATTATTTTGGCGGTAGCCCTAGGAAAGCTGAGACTTACATGGGATGGTCACGAAAGACAGTAGCAAAAGGGCTTGAGGAATTGAAAACAGGTATTATCTGTTGCGATAATCACTTGTGCAAAGGTAGAAAGAAAATCGAGACAAAATTTCCACAATTAGAATCGGATATTCGTTCTCTAGTAGATGATAAATCACAGGCAGATCCCAAATTTCAAACAGTACTGTGTTATACAAGAACCAGTGCCAGAGCAGTAAAACAAGCACTAATAGAGGAAAAAGGCTATCTAACAGAACAATTACCGTCTCGTCAAACAATTGGAAACATCCTCAATCGAATGGGCTATGTTTTAAAAAAACACAAAAAACAAAACCTTTGAAAAAAATACCAGAGACAGATGCTATATTTGAAAATGTTTCTGGGGCTAAAAAATCATCACAGGAAAATAAAAAATCCTTGATGTGACAATAATACCTACAGGTTAACTGGTACTTTATTTTATTGCACTTCCCTATGGTAATGGTGGGCAATGCCCACTCTACAAATTAAATTTACTCAATTTCGATCGAGGTAGGTTGACTATCACCACTACCATCGTTAAAATTACTACTACTAGACTTATCTACTGGTTGACGATATTCTGCATAAAGTCGATCGCGCCATGTAAAAAAGGGTTCATAAGCACTATTATCAGCAATACCGGGGATACCTTTACCTTCCAAATCTAAAGGCAAATCAAAATAGGCTACCGGAGGAAATTTG
The DNA here is from genome assembly GCF_001548115.1 of Geminocystis sp. NIES-3709. Lineage (GTDB taxonomy): Bacteria > Cyanobacteriota > Cyanobacteriia > Cyanobacteriales > Cyanobacteriaceae > Geminocystis. The sequence goes on from NZ_AP014821.1 coordinate 3,143,164, forward strand.
ATAATAGTAGTTAAAGCCGCCACTGTAAAATCAGCCAAGGTTGGTTTATCACCAATTAGATAAGGTTGACTTTGTAAAATTAAAGTTAAAGCCTCTAAATCTTTTTTTAAACCTTTTTCTGCCGTTTTAAAAATATCATTACCTAAAGTAAGTCCCATACCAATAGCATTGAAAATTTCTGAAGGAAAAGCGCTAACAAAAGTTTTGAAAATATCAGGAGTATTTTTAGGTAAAAAAGAAGTCCTAAAATTAGGATAATGATTCAATGCACCCATAAAAGCCTTACGCCCTTTCAATCCTAAAGAATCATCTGCCCATTCTTCCATTAATAAACATTGTCCCCTAGAAATTCCTTCCGCAGGTATTAAAGGTTTTTCAGGGTACTTACTATCTAAATATAAAGCGATTTCGGTGGAATCAGCAATAAAAATGTCACCATCTTTTAACACAGGTACTTGTCTTTGTCCAGAAAGTTTAAACACTTCTAACTGTCCAATACCGGGGGTAACTTCAATTTTTTTATACTCTAAGCCTTTATAGTCGAGGATTAATCTAACTTTTTCTGAAAATTGGGATAATTCAAATTGATATAGTTCTAACATCAACGTAACCTCTATCTTTATAAAACTTAATAATAATACTTTAGCCTTTTTTCGTGAACATTGAATAAATAACAGAAAAGAGGAATCGAGAATAAAGAATCAATAACAGATTTAAAATTATTTACTAATAGTTGATTTCTCACAAATAATTGACGGTTTACCCTATTAATGACTTTTTTCTGACTTCCTAAGATGGTTTACAATACTGGATATTGACTAACATATTAGATAGAGAAAAGTATGAGCGCGAGAGTGGAAATTTATACTTGGAGTAGTTGTCCTTTCTGTATTCGTGCGAAAGGTTTGTTAAAACAAAAACAAGTAGATTTTATAGAATATTGTATTGATGGGGATAATCAAGCAAGAATGGAAATGTCAGAAAGAGCAAATGGGCGTACTAGCCTACCCCAGATTTTTGTGGATGATAAGCATATAGGGGGGTGCGATGATTTATATGAGATTAACGCTACAGGAGAATTAGATAAATTATTACAAGGAATTAGTTAACCCATTGAAAAACTCTTTGTGTCTTTGCGGGAGAAATAACCTTAACCAAAAAATAAGATGAAAATTGCATTTATTATAGATCCGATCGAGAAATTAGATCCTACTCATGATAGTAGTGTTGCCATGATGGAAGCGGCGCAAAATTTAGGTCATGAAGTTTATATTACTACTATTAATCAGTTAAGTGTCGTTAGTGGTAAAGCCTACGGATATTTGGAAGAAATAAAGATTAAACCAGTGAAATTAGTAGATAATCACTGGCAAGTAGATGATAACTGGTATTTTTTAGAAAAATCAGCTTTTTTACCCTTAGAATCTTGTGATGCCGTGTTTATGCGCAAAGATCCACCAGTAAACACTCCTTATCTTTATGCTACTTATATTTTAGACTTGATCGATCCTCAGAAAACAAGAGTTCTTAATTCACCTCAAGGGATTCGTGGAGCAAATGAAAAAATGTATGCGTTACAATTCTCTACTGTCATTCCTAGTACCATAGTTACTCAGAGTAAATCTGTTATTGCCGAATTTTTAGAGGAAAAAGAAGCGGTAATCCTCAAACCTTTAGGGGGAAAAGCAGGAGAAGGTATTTTATTCTTACAACAAGGTGATCGCAATTTTAACTCTTTAATCGAAATCAGTACAAAACAAGGACAAGAACCGATAATGGTACAGGAGTATTTACCATCTGCCAAAGAAGGTGATAAAAGAATTATTTTATTAGATGGTAAACCCATTGGTGCAGTTAATCGAATTCCTACAGGTAAGGAGTTTCGAGGAAATATGGCAGTGGGAGGTAGAGTTGCAGTAACGGAAATAACGGAAAGAGAATTGACAATTTGTGAAACTCTTGCCCCTAAATTAAAAGAAGATGGTTTATTCTTTGTGGGAATCGATGTTATTGGTGGTTATTTAACGGAAGTAAATGTTACTAGCCCCACAGGAATTAGAGAGATCGATCGACTAAATAATGTTAATTTAGGAGAAACAATTATTAACGCTCTTATAAATAGTTATTAATTCCTAACTCCTAACTCCTAACTCCTAACTCCTACCCTCATCAAAAGACTATGAGACAATTCCATTTATAAGGATTGTAAAACTTTACGGGCTTCTTCTCGATCGTCAAAATGGATTTTTTCTGTCCCTAAAATCTGATAGTCTTCATGTCCTTTCCCTGCAATTAATACTCCATCGCCTTCTTGTGCCATTTCGATGGCATTTTTTATGGCTAAGGCACGATCGACTTGTACAATGGGTTTTATATCATGGGGAATCCCTGCCAAAACGTCTGCCAAAATTTGCTCAGGGTTTTCTGTACGAGGATTATCCGATGTCACCACAGCAATATCCGCTAATTCGGCGGCAATTTTACCCATAATAGGGCGTTTTGTGCGATCTCGATCGCCTCCACAACCAAATACACAAATCATTTTACCAGTAATAAAAGGACGTGACGCTTTGAGAAGATTCTCTAAACTGTCAGGAGTGTGGGCATAATCCACAATGACACTAATATTTTGCTCTGGTTTTGCTTGTACCCTTTCCATACGTCCCGGTACACCGATAAAATTAGGCAAACTAGCGGTAATTATTTCTAAACTTATTCCTAATTTTAAAACAGCCCCAACACTAGCTAATAAGTTGGCTAGGTTAAATTGTCCCACCAAAGGAGAGGTAAATTCGATCGAACCTTGAGGAGTATGCAATAAACCCTTAACCCCATCAGCTTGATAGGTTAAATCACTGGTATATAAATCCGCCTCGGAATTACTAACGCTATAAGTCCAGACTTGCTCAGATTTAAGGGAATTAATCAATTTTTGACCATAAAGATCATCATAGTTGACGATCGCTGTTCCTTGCAAATAATCAGGGCTAAATAACAAGGCTTTGGCGGAAAAATAATCATCCATATCTTTATGATAGTCAAGATGATCTTGAGTCAAATTAGTAAATACAGCTACATCAAAATTGCAACCTTTAACCCGTTTTTGGGCTAAAGCATGGGAGCTTACTTCCATCACTGCATATTCATTTCCTGCCGTCACCGCTTCTGCTAATTGATGTTGTAAATCCACAGAAAAAGGTGTTGTATGGGTAGCTGTTTTTTGATAACCTTGCCAACGGGCGTATAAAGTACCGAATAAAGCCGTTGTTTTTTGAGCTTGATGTAAGAAAAATTCGATTAAATGAGTCGTTGTCGTTTTGCCATTTGTACCTGTAACTCCTACCATCTTTAAAGACTGAGTGGGATAATTATAATATTTACAGGCAATATCAGCACAAACACTAATTATATCATCGGAAATAATAACGCAATCTTGAGGAGTGGGAAGAATTTTTTTTGATGCCTCAGTACTAATTATAGCGGCGATCGCACCTTCTTTTAATGCACTTTGCCAAAATTCCCCACCATCAACTCTTGTACCCGGCATACCGATAAAAACATCCCCGGTAGTACAAGCATGGGAATTAGTAGTAATACCTTTTACTTCTTGATGTAAATTATCATGATCAGGAATAGACTGGATATTTGGTAAATCTGACAATAGTTGATGTAATAACATAATATTTACTCCTCAATCAATAGTTAAATTGGTGGTTTTATCATTGATCTCAGACTTTGAGAATAAGTCTAAGATTGATTATCAATAAGTTATAACAAATATTTCTGTAAAATTTTTGTCAATTGTCCCACAGAAATGCGAGGGGAGACACGGGGGATCAAGAATTTTTGGTTTTCTTTTACAATAAACAAAACAGGAATTTCATACTGATATAATTCCCACCATTGATTATTCGTGCTAATATCTCTAATTTCAATATCTAATGAGATGTCAGTAACTGAGTTTAACTTTTCTTCTAACCCTTCGCACAAATGACATCCGGGTTTACTATATAAAATGAGTTTCATTATCAATTTTTAGGATATGTAACTAACGTTTAGATTTAAAATTAACGGAAAATCAGGAAAAAGGTTAAGAATAAAAAAAATAATCAGTATATAGCAATATTATCTGAGTTGTAAGAAAAAACTTAATTAAAAATGTAAGAGGCAACAAATAACAGTTTCATAAATTTTTATTAATATTAAACTATGCAAGTTAAATGGGTTTTAGCTTATTTTTAATGGCTCTTCCACAGTAGTTATGATAAATTACTAGAAAATAATCGATAGAAACTTTAATCTATCTAGTTTTAAGCATTTAAAAAATGCCATTGTTTGTTATCAATTAACAGTTTTAATTTAACCTAATACCTACCACCTAACACCTTTTTTCGGAATAATTTATCACGACGAGAAGTAAGAGCTCTTTTTTAATTTATAACCAAATAATAGATTAAACCATATTAGATTGTAATTTTTATATTGATTCTTTAATACTAATTATTCCTTATAAAAAGTTGATTAAATAGTAATTTATTGCAATAAATCTATTATCATATGGTTTTTTTTTAATATGAAAATGGTTATATCATTAGAAACGATTAATTAATTTTTAAGAAAAAATAAGTTATAAAAATAAAAGTTAACATTATTTGATTAATATTGCTAAAAGTTTTAGACTAAATATATAAAGAGAAGTTTAATTGGAAATTTTTTGACCTTAATAAAATACTGTCTAATGTTAAATACAGAGAAGGTTAAGGCTAAAATCAATTTAATTTTTTTCTTTAAATTTTTGTAAAATTAACTTTGTTAGGAGTATTAATCTTTATTAAACTTTGGCAAACTCAAACCTATCTAAAGTTACTGATAAATATAACTAAGAGGCAAAAGGTAAAAAATTAAAAGTTTGAGGAAGTTTTTAATAATTATAGGATATACAAGTTAAAAGAGGTTTAACTTAGCGGTACTTAGAAAAATTTTGGTGCAAAAATAGCTTCAAATACAGTCAGAGTAAGGGATTTAGGTAAAAGCCATAAAAACGACTGAAACTCTTGGTATAAAAGGAAAAGTTATCGTGCGCTCTGCGTGCCTTTGGCATCGATGTAAAATCTTTGATTTATAACGATTTGAGACTCATCGTTTAATATTTTTAGTTTAAGTACCGTTAGTTATAAATATTTGCGTCCATAAAAACATGACAATTAATTTTTGAAAAATATATTTAATTGATTGATTCCTTTCAGCGTTGCTTAATCATTTTTTGAGGGTTTACTATGAATATACTATCCGCCCAACTTATTACTTATCTTCAACAAGAGTTAAATCGTTTATATGAGCAAAAAGCCACTGGTGAGTTAATACTAAGTCATGGCAACATTTCTACTACCATTTTTTTATTGGCGGGGAGACTACAATATATAACAGACGGAATGTATCGAGTTAGACGTTGGCAACGTTGTATTTCAGTTCATTGTCCTGATTGGACTCCTCCCACTACTATAGTAAATAGTCAGCTTTGGGAGTATGATTTTTTATATCAAGGACTTAGTCAAAAAGAAATCACTCTTAATCAAGCAAAATCGGTAATTAAAGCCGTTGCTGAAGAATGTTTATCAGAATTAGCTTTAGTACCGCAAATTAAGGCAGAATGGGTTGATCACGATCGAGTTAAGTCAACATTTTCATATTTTTTGAGTTTATCATTACCTGAAATTCATCCTGTGTTAACAGAAATAGATAAACTTCATCAACAATGGCATAAAAATGGTTTAGATAAATTACGACCTAGTTTAGCACCAAATTTACTAGAAAAAGGAAAAATAACCATTAATAATGTTGCTCAACAAAAGTATTTGAATGGTAAATTTACTATCTGGGATATTGCGTTAAAGTTAAAACAACCGATGCCCAAAGTTGCTCATTCTTTAATTACTTGGCAAGAAAAAGGTTTAATTGAATTTAAAAAAATCGATGATTTACCTACTCCCGTTCAAGTAGTTCAACAGAAAAAAGAATCACATACAACACAAAAATTACCAGCAGTAAATTCTATTGAAATCGAGTCAAATCTTGATACATTTGATGAGTCTAATAATTCAGAAAAACCCTACTTAATTGCGTGTATTGATGACAGTGCGATCGTTATTCATAATTTAAGAACAATTCTTGTACCGGCAGGATTTCAAGTATTAAGTATTAATGAACCGATGGCTGGTTTTGGTAAACTTATTGAGCATAAACCGGACTTAATTTTATTAGATCTGAATATGCCTAATGCTAATGGTTATAGTATCTGTAAATTTTTACGAGAAACTCCTGTTTTTGTTGATACACCAATCATTATTTTAACCGCACAAGATAGTAGTATCGATCGTACTAGAGCTAAATTAGTCGGTGCTAATGATTTTATAAATAAACCTCCAGAAGCTCAAGCTCTAGTTGCTTTAATCCATCGTTATTTAAAGTTAAGTAAAAAAAATCTAAAGAATTTAGCTACAGCATAAATGGAGATCTGCTTAAATTCTTTTAACAACTTGTAAATTTAAAGTTCCTTCTTTGAAAAAGTCTTAAAATCATGACAATGTGAGGAACTTATTTTATATTTTTGTTTAAAATTTACCTGTTAATTGTTAAGAGATAATAACTTATTTAAGAAACATTAAATTTATGTTCTATTTATGGGAAAAAGCTCTAATATATAAATAGATGAAAAGAGTTAAATCTGTTTATTTACAATTTCAATTAAAAGTAATAACCCTAAAGAAAAAGAGAGGAAAATAAAAAATAAATCTCTTATTAAAAATTAATAAAAAAAACTGATTTCTAGTTTTTAATAATTGAGCAACAAAAAATTATTAATTAACCTTATTTTGTCATGAGAGAATTACCATGATTGAAGATGAAGAACTGAGAGAAATATATAAGGTTTCGGGTGCGGAACATATTCAAAACTTAGAAACAGGATTATTAACCTTAGAAAAAGATCCCCACAATACAGAGTTATTGGCAACTTTATTAAGAGAAGCTCATAGTCTAAAAGGAGATTCGAGAGTAATTGGAATCAAATCTGTAGAAACCATATCCCATCGTCTTGAAGAATTAATGGGACGACTTAAAAATGGTCAACTTGACTGGTCAAATGCACTAGGAGAGAAAATGTATAGTACTGTAGGAGCTTTAGGAAAATTAGTCCATGAAGCTGTTACCGATGCACCCAGTGGTATTGATCCTAATCAATTAATTAATCGTTTGAGCGAGTTTTTACTAGACAAACCCTTAGTTAATGTATCCTCATCCAATCATGAGAATGGCGATGGCGATCGAAATAGTAATGATCATCCTCTGCTATTAATTGAAGATGAAGATTTACGAGAAATTTACCAAATTTCTAGCCAAGAACATTTAGAACAACTGCGATTACAGTTAAAATTCTTACAACAAAATCCTGATGATCAAGATTCTTTAGAAAAATTATTGAAAGAGTTAGAAAGTTTTGAAGTTGATTCTAATGTTGTCGGACAGGATTCTATTGAAACTTTAATCCATAAAGTCAAAAAACTTGGTGAAACCCTCAAAACAGCTAAATTATCTTTTCCTCAAGTTGCACCATTTCTTACTAAAGGGATAAATGCGATCGGATCTTTAGTAAATGAAGCCACAACAGGAGAAGTTGCATCACTTAATTATGCACAAATATTAGGAGATTTGGAAAATGTAGGAATAATTGATGACACCACTAATAATAAGACAGATTCTTCAACAAAAGTGGTTAAAGATATTGATGGCATTCCTCACAGAAGAAAAGAAGATCTTGGTATTCAGGATACTATTAGAGTTCCCATGCGTTATTTAGACGCTTTGATGACTCATACAGGAGAGTTAACCGTCACCAAAACCCGTCTTGCCCATACGGGGGAAAAAATTAGAGATTTAATTTATATATGGAATGATTGGAAAACTCGTAAAAATACTAACTCGGCTTTAAGAACAAAAGTTACGGAAGAAAAACTAGATGAAATCATACATTATCTTCATAGTAGCGTTTCTGAAAATAATACCCGTTTAGACTTAATTTCACGAGAATTGGACGAAAAAATTCGTACCCTCCGTTTATTACCTCTTTCGACTATTTTCCTTCTTTTTCCTCGTTTAGTGAGAGATTTAGCAAAAGAACAAGGAAAACAAGTTGATTTTGTGATGGAAGGAGGAGAAATTGCCGTTGATAAGCAAATTTTAGAGGAGATGAAAGACCCTTTATTACACTTATTACGCAATGCCGTAGATCATGCCATTGAAACTACTCAAGAAAGAAAACAAGCCAACAAAGATCCGATCGGGAAAATTTGGCTTAAAGCTACTCGTAGTGGAGAGAGTATTGTTTTAGAAATTGGAGATGATGGCAGAGGATTAGATACAGAAAAAATTAAACAGACGGCGATTAAACGTAAACTTTATCGTGCTGAAGATTTAGCCCTTATGGGTGCGAATCAATTACGATCGCTGATATTTTTACCCGGATTCTCTACTCGCAACTTTGTCACCGAAATATCAGGGCGTGGTGTTGGTTTAGACGTGGTGCGAACTAATATTGAGAAATTGAAAGGTAACATTACCATAGATTCCAACCCCAATAAAGGATCCGTCTTTCGGATTCAGTTACGCAGTACGGTAGCTACCCTTAATGTCATGTTATTTGAAGTACGGGGATTAATCCATGCTCTTCCTTTAGAGTCAATCTCCAAAACATTATTAATCAGTCATGAGGATATTTATTCTCTGGAAGGAAAAACCACCATCACCGTTGATGAGAAACCCGTTACCCTTGTCAAAATGGCAGATTTATTAGAGTTACCGAACCTCAACCTTCCTACGGTACAAAAACAGCGACAAAGACAAGAAAAAACCTTTACTCCTGCCATATTGTTAGCGGTAGAAGGACAAAATCTCGCCTTTGAAGTAGAAAGATTGATTGAAGTATTAGACGTAGTAATTAAACCTCAAACTAAACTTTTAAAACGAGTTCGTAATGTAGTGGGGGCGACGATTCTAGGCACAGGGGATGTATGTATGATCCTTAATCCTAATGATCTAATGAAATCCGTTAATAAAGTTCATCACACCGTAATGGCTTTAGAGCAAAGTGATTTAGAAGATGAGCAAGGAAGTTTCCAAAAACCCGTCATTCTTTTAACAGAAGATTCGATCGCCGTGCGTACCCAAGAAAAACGGATTCTCGAAAAAGCTGGTTATGAAGTTGTGATTGCTGTTGATGGTATGGACGGCTACAACAAACTACGCAATAGTGGTAGAAATTTTGATGCCATTATCTCTGATGTAGAAATGCCTAACATGAACGGTTTAGAGTTTACTGCTAAAGTACGTCAGCACCCTGAGTATAAAGAATTACCGATTATTCTTGTTACTTCTCTTGCCAAAGAAGAAGATAAACGCAAAGGCGCACAAGCGGGGGCAAATGCTTACATCATTAAAGATCAATTCAATCAAGAATTATTGATCGAAACCCTCGATCGATTGGTGTAACTTCTTAAAAATTTATCAAAACTATAAAGGGTTAAAACCCACATTACAAAATAAACGGAAATAAAAACTATGAGTATTTTACAATCCAAAAAATTACAAACTCGCATTTTGCTGGGCTACACTTTGCCTTTGGGTTTATTAACTTTATTTGCTGTGATCATGGGAGTTGCTGTCAAGAATACCAATGATCTCTCTATGGAGGTAGAAAGATCAAATCATGTTATTGATAATATCAGAGATTCTGTTATCCACACCTCTCGTATTGTTCGTAGTGTTCGGGGTGCTGCCTTATTTCCGAAAGAAGATGTTTATGTAGAATCTTACAATACAGGAGTAGAAAGATTAGAAGAAACCCTAACTAAAATGAACAATGGAGATATAAAAGATCCTCAACAAAAAGAAAACTGGCAAAAACTAGTCAAAGAAATTGAGATGAAACAAGCAGAAAGTCAGGAGATTATGAACCTGATGAAAGTGGGAAAAGTTAATGAGGCTTTACCTAAAATTCGTGAGTTAGAAATGACAAGTTTTGATAAAGTAAAAGATGCAATGTTGCAACGTGAAACAGAAATTATTGAGGGATTTAACAGTAAAGAAGAATTTGTTTTAAAATTAACGATGATTTTAATTCTTGTCGGTTTATTCGTTGGTATTGCTGTTACATTATTTTTTGGTAATATGATCGCTAAAGCTATTACGGAGGAAGTAAAAACTGCTGTTAATGATATTACTGCTTCTTCCAACGAAATTGCGGCAACCATGGAACAACAAGAGCGTACAGCAAATCTACAAGCGGCTTCTGTTAATGAAACTACAACTACCATGGATGAGTTACGCGCTTCCTCTCACCAATCAGAAGAACAAGCCGAAGCGGCGGCTCAAGCGGCTCAAGAAGTTTTACAATTAGCTGACAATGGTAATCAATCTGTAGAAGAAACTGTTGCTACCATGATTGATTTGAAAAACAAAGTAGCTGCGATCGCCGATCAAATTGTCAGATTATCAGAACAAACTAACCAAATTGGTAATATTTCATCTTTAGTTAGTGATTTATCTCAACAAACGAATATGTTAGCTTTGAATGCTTCTGTAGAGGCGGTAAGAGCAGGAGAACATGGAAAAGGTTTTGCTGTAGTTGCGGAAGAAATTCGTAAATTAGCTGATCAAAGTCGTCAATCGGCTTCTAATATTGGTGGTTTAGTTTCCGATATTCAAAATGCGATTAATACTACTGTAATGGTGACGGATGAAGGAACAAAAACTGTTAATGCAGGGATGAATATTACAGAGCGTACGGCGAATGCTTTTTCTGGAGTATTAGAATCTATTAACAATGTAGCAATGAATAATCAACAAATTGTTCTCAATATTCGTCAACAAGGTAAAGCAGTACAACAAGTTCTCGAAGCGATGGATAGTATCAATCAAGGTGCACAAGAAAATGCGGCCGGTTTAAGTCAAGTTAAAGTTGGTACACAACAGTTAAGCCATACGGCAAAACAGTTAAGCTCGATCGTGTAAAAGCAGAAGGGAAAAGATTTACGGGGTTTAATCCTTTCTAATTCTTCTTCTCTTTCAAAGAGCTAAAAAATAGCCGACATTAATTTTAAGGAAAAGGGAGAAAAAACAATGACAATCAAAGTGCTATTAGTAGAAGATTCACCCGTGGCGGTAACAATCTTAAAAAGAATGATTAATAGTGCTAATGATATGTCTTTAGTTGGCACTGCAAGAACAGGAGTTGAGGCATTAGAATTAATCCCTAAAGTTAAGCCAGACGTCATTTGTACTGATTTAATGATGCCAAAAATGAACGGTTTAGAGTTAACCAGAGCGATTATGGCATCTAACCCAAAACCAATTTTAGTAATAAGTGCCTGTGTACAAGATGAAGATAAAAATAATGTTTTTCAACTTCTCGATGCTGGGGCAGTAGATGTTTTTCCTAAACCCCGCACCGGAAATATTGAAGATTATGAGTTGATTACAGAAAAACTGTTAACAAAAATTAGAGTATTATCTGGGGTAAAAGTTTTTACAAAACGCAGTAAAAATACTAGCCCGATTTTAACTAATAATGGCATTCCTGTTAAAACTAATCTTGAGAACACGAATACCACTTCTTCTTCCTTTGTTAAAGGCATTAAAGTAGTTGCGATCGCTTCTTCTACTGGTGGCCCTCAAGCATTCCAAGAAGTATTAAGTCAATTTCCTGCTAATTTTCCCGTACCTATTCTATGTGTACAGCATATCAGCAGTGGATTTTTAGATGGTTTCATCAACTGGTTAAAACAATACTGTAACCTACCTGTTGTAGTAGCAAGAACAGGAGAAATACCCCAAAAAAGCAATATTTACTTTCCTCCTGAAAGACAGCATCTTCAACTAGATGCTCAAGGAAGATTCTACTGCGTGGAAGGTGTTGCTGTTGATGGTCATTGTCCTTCTGCTACCGTTTTATTTCAAAATGTCGCTCGTTATTACGGTTCGGCGAGTTTAGGAGTTTTAATGACGGGAATGGGGAGAGATGGCGCTTTAGGACTTTTAACATTGAAACAAAAAGGAGCTTATACCATTGCCCAAGATGAAGCCACTAGCGTTGTGTTTGGAATGCCTCAAGAAGCAATTCGATTAGGTGCTAGTAAAATTGTGTTGCCTTTACCTAATATTGCAGGCAAAATTATGGAACTCATCAGCTAGTAATCAGTTTAGTTTGAATAAGGTAGTTAATTTTATCTTCTTATTCCTCAAAATAAAATTGATACGCCACAAGATAGGAAAGTAGAAGTAAATATTTATTACTTTTAACTTATTGCCAATTGCTTACTCATAGAGGATAAAAAAATGATTACGGAAACCATATCATCTTCTTTAAGAGAGGAATTTGTTGAACTGATAGCTAAACAAACGGGTATCGAAATCCGATCTCAAAATTATGGTTCTATGGGAGATAATATTTTAAGTCGAGTTCAAGAGTTAAAACTATCATCACCTCAAACTTACTATAATCTCTTACTAAATTCGGAAGGCGAAGAAGAATGGCAAAAATTTGTTTGTTTAACCACTAATAAAGAAAGCTATTTTTTTCGAGATAAGGGACAATTTTCTTTACTGCGCAACACTCTTTTACCAGAATTGATTCGACGAAATCAACGCACAAAATCTCTGAGAATTTGTAGTGCTGGATGTTCTACAGGACAAGAACCTTATTCCATTGCAATTTTACTTAAAGAGTTAATCCCTGATTTAGCTTCATGGAATGTAGTAATTTTAGGTATTGACATTAACAGAGAATCTCTTGCTCAAGGCAAAAAAGCTGTTTATAATACATGGTCATTTCGTCAAGTAGAAGAAGATATAAAAACTCGTTATTTTAAAAATTCGGCAGGTTATTATCAACTTAATGACGAGATTCGACAGTTAGTAAAATTTCACCAAATTAACCTTGCAAGAGATATAATGCCCCGTCTTGACTCAGATTTGCATGATATGGATTTGATTATCTGTCGTAATGTTTTTATCTATTTTACTGAAAGTGCGATCGCCCATGTTATTGAAAAATTTTTTAACACTTTGAAGCCTAACGGTTACTTAATGACAGGTCATGCAGAATTGACAAATAATCATGTTAAAGCATTTCAAGCTAAACTTTTTACGGAATCAGTGGTTTATCAACGGCGTAGTGGAGAATTTGCCCATGCACAACCTTCTTCTAGTCAATCTTTTAAACCTACATCTTTTGATTTAGGAGTCATTACCACGCAACAAAAACAAAATAAGATCGTTTCTACTTCTATTAAACCGATTACACCTAGTCGATCGAAAAATATCATTAAATCAACAATAATTGAAGAAGTCAAACAAAAATCCTCAAATAAGGATGAAATTTTATTAACAGAAGTAAAACAACTATTTAAAACGAAATCTTATCATTTAGCCCAAAAGAAATTAGAGCAAATATTACAAGAATTTCCTAAAAATTTTCAAGGTACTTATTTAATGGCAGAATTACAGGCAAATTTAGGGGAATATGAGTTAGCAAAAAAATGGTGTAACAAGGCGATCGAGCTTAATAGTTTTAACCCTAATCCCTATCATATATTAGCGAATATTGCTGAGGAACAAGGAAATTTAGAAGGAGCGAAAAAAGCCTTAAAACAAGTCATTTATCTTGAACCTAATGCCGTATCAGCTTACGTTAATTTAGCTAATTTATATCAGCTAGAAGGAGACTTAAAAAGAGCAAATAAAATGCAACAATCAGCTCTTAAAATTTTACAAACTTTACCTACAAATACCTCAATTTTAGAATTAGGTAATATTTCTGCACAAGATTTAACTATTCAATTACAGCAATCATTATCAGGATAAAATCTTTTCACAAAGATAATTTCGGAAGAAATAATTAATTATTACCAGATATTAAAAAGTGATGTATTTATCATATATATAAACTAAATTTTAGAGGAAAAAACTATGGGTTATTATCTTACTTTTACTTACAATAATTTATTTTATGGCGTAACGGCAGAAACAGTACAAGAAGTATTTTTTCTTCCTGAATTAAAACCTATTCCTGAAGCTCCAAAAGATGTAATTGGGGCGGTTAATGTGAGGGGTAATATCACACCTATTATGGATCTTAATTTACGCTTTGGTTATGAGCAAATAGACTATAATCTGAATGATAGTATTGTCATTCTTCAATGGCAAGAATTAAGATTAGGTATTCTGACAAATCAAATTCATGAAGTTAAATTTATTGATGAACAAACAATCACAAATGATTTATCTTATGATCATGATTCCCTAGAAATTCCTGAAGAAAAATTCATTAAAGGGTTTGTTCAAGAAGAAGAAACTTTATTATTATTGCTTAATGTAGAAACTTTATTACGGTATCGTGAAGCACAAGAATTTTCTCTCGATTTAGATTTTTTAGATTTAGTATCTCCTAAAGAAACTTTAACAAATAGTGAACAATTAGAGAGAGAAAAAGAAGAGATAAATACCATAAAAAAAACAATCTTTTTTCCTCAAGCTACTGACTATGAAAGAAAAATATTGCAAAAAAGAGCTAATAATTTACGAGATTCTATTCAATTAAAAGATTTTACTGGTTTTAAACCAATTTCTATTTTTACTCTAAATCAAGAATATTTTGGTGTTGAATTATCTTTAGTTCAAGAATTTATTAAATTTAACCACATAACACTCATTCCTTGTACTCCTAATTTTATTCTTGGCAATATTAATTTACGGGGAGAAATTATTACGTTAATTGATATTAGAGGTTCATTTAATCTATCTAAATCAAGTCTTAAAAAAGAAAATCAAGCTATTATTGTTAATGTTGAAGGAGTTGTCGTAGGGCTTTTAGTTGATACAATCAATGATATTTTTATGCTCAATCCTCAAGAGTTAATGTCCTGTGATAACTTAGAAACTGAAGTTAATAAACATTATTTGTCAGGGATAATTCCTTATCAAGAAAAAATGTTAGGACTCATTGATTTAACGGAAATTATTTTAGGGGGAAGTTTATTAATTGATGAGGCGGTATAACTATTTTTTTGTTAATTTTATTACTTGTATTACAGAGTTAGAAATCATTAATACAATTGGAAATCATCTTAAACAACCTCAGTAAACCATAAAGAAAATGATGAAGACAAGACAAATATAGCCTTTTTCATGGTTACGAGGTATAAAAATAAAATTAAAGTTTGCCTGATTAAAGAATTTAACCTTACCTCATAAGGGTAGAAATTGCTATAGATAAGTGGACAGGTGGATAAGTAGAAAAATTATCAATATTTGTATATTTTTCAAAACAACTTTTTTAATTCGCTCAGAACATATTTTTCTGTGTCTTCCTCTCTCCTATCTCTTACCTTCATCAAAATACTTATTCAGCAACCCCTAAGTATTATCTATTGGTGCATCGCACGCGCTAATTCGGCGGCAACTTTAGGACGAGAAAATTCGGGAGGGGGTAATTCTCCACGGCGTAGCATTTCTCGAACTTTAGTACCTGAGAGGTGTATCCGTTGTTCTTTAGTGGCTGGACTGGTTTTTGAGGTTGCCATTTGATCCGTAACGGTACAATAAAAAGCGTGCTCGAACATCATTGGTGTAATACCTAATTCTTCGGGTTTGAACTCTCCGAAAATAAATTGTGCATCATAAGTACCATAATAGTCACCTACTCCTGCATGATCTCTACCTACGATAAAATGAGTACACCCATAATTTTTACGAATTAAGGCATGGAAAATTGCTTCTCTGGGGCCAGCATAACGCATAGCAGAAGGGTTAATAGCAAGGATTACTCTATTTTGAGGAAAGTAGTTATCAACCATAATTTCATAACACCGCATCCGCACATCAGCAGGAATATCATCACTTTTAGTTGCACCTACGAGGGGATGTAGGAATAAACCATCAACAATTTCTAAAGCACATTTGATAATATATTCATGGGCGCGATGAATGGGGTTACGAGTCTGAAATCCTACAACTGTCTTCCAACCTCGATCGACAAACATTTTGCGAGACTCCGCAGGATCAAGTTGATAATTGGGAAAGTGAGGGTGAGCATCTCTTTGTACTAACCAAATAGGGCCGGCGAGGTTTATTTCTCCCTGTTGATATACTACTTTTACGCCGGGGTGGGCTTCTTCATCGGTTTTATAAACGTTAACTGCTTCGTGAACTTTGTTATAACGATACTTTTGAGTTAATTCGAGGACACCAACAAATCTACCATGAGGATCATCTAAACGAACCCAACCACCTTCTTTGAGGGGTTCCGCTACTTCTTCTGTGACGGATAGGGTGACGGGTACAGACCAAGGTAAACCGTTCATTAGTCGCATTTCTTCTACTACTCTTTCATAGTCGTCTTGTCCCATAAAGCCATTCAAAGGACTAAAACCACCAATAGCAATCATGACTAAATCGGAAGTAGCTCGATCGTCTAATTGTACTCTCGGTAATTTATTTGCTTGTGCCATAAACTCATCTCGTTCGGCAATGGTAGCAATACGATTAACTAAATGCCCTCCATGAGGTGCGATCGTCTCTATAGTTTTACTCATATTTATTTAATTATTTATTCGGTTTTATCCTACCAAGCAATGAGACAATCAGCAATGGAGTTAAATAATAAGTAATAAGTAATAAGTAATATTTTTTTATTTAATTATTTTCTAATTACTTCAAATATTTATTTATAAGTTTTATAAAAATCAATTAATAAAATTATTAATTAGTTGTTTATATTAGCTTAATAAAAATTTTATAATTATTACTAAAGATCCTTTCGACAAAAGATGTATAATGATAACCCCTGAAGAAAATGGTACTAATTTTGTACTGAACGTTTAGTAAGATTGATTAACCCAATTATGAGCAAATTAAATACAAAAAACACTATAAATCGAAATGCAGATCAAGCGATCGCAATACTTTATAGTGATAGTGAAGAAAGTAAAAATGATCTATTTTGGGAGAATATAAATGAACCATACAAATCCATTTTAGAGGAGTGTTATTACATTAATGAAGAAGGAAAATATAATCAATTAACACACATTACTAATAGTATTAAATATAATCGTATTAACTATATAAAATTAGGAATGCAATTATATCAAGTAAGATATTATAAATTATATAAAAGTAGCTATACATCTTTTAAAGATTATTGTGAGAAAGCAGTTTACTATCCTGTGTGGAGAGCAAATCAAGTCATAGAATCAGCAAGTATTGCCATAAAATTAATCAAAGCAGGGTTTAATATTATTCCCCAAAATGAAGCTCAAGCTCGTTTATTAATCAAGTTAAATGAAGAGGAATTAATGAGAAAATGGCAAGAAGTTTTAGATACTTATGAGCCTTATAAAATAACAGCAAATCGTATTGAAAAGATTGTTTTTGGAGAACAAAATTTAAAAAAAGGAACATTAAAGTTACCAGTAAAAGTAATTGCAGAAATAGAGGTAAAAGCCTTAGAAAATGGAATGTCTCCCGGAGATTTAATTACCAAAATTATATCAGGAGAATTAACTATTAGCCATAATGGTTGTGTGGAAACTAAATTAGCAGAAAATCAAGAAAATGTAGAAAATCTTAGTGCTGATATTGTTAAGAAATGGCAAAAAGATCTTAAAAAATTAGCATTTCAAGAAAGAACGATCATAGATGATTTTGCGGAAGATTTAGCAGAAGAAGTAAAGAATACTGTAACAGATTTTAAACAAGTAATTAAAAAGTGTTTTATAAAATCTTTTTTTATAACAACGAATTAACCTATCGCAATCCTATATGAGTCGTGAGAAATAATTATGTTTAATTAGCACTGAACTATCAGCTATTAGAATTTAATAATTTTAACTAATCTGCTTAATCTATCTTCTAAAGTCTGCTCGTATCCACGCAAACAATACTTATGATTCTCTTGAAATACTTGTGCTTTTCGATCGTAAATGTTTAATTTTGTCTCGATATTCGGCGGCTTTTTCAAATTCTAAATCTTTTGCTGCCTGTTTCATTTTTTCTTCAAATTGTGTAATTAAAATAGGTATTTGATCTAATCCAATTTCATCAAGATGAGCATAAACTTCTTCTAATTCTTTATTATTTAATTTTCTTGATATGTCTAAAAATTCCAAAATGGAGTTACTAGATTTTTTACTTATAGATTTAGGAATAATATTATTTTCTTGATTATATTTAAGTTGAATTTCTCGACGACGATTTGTTTCATTAATGGCTTTTTCCATGCTTTGTGTAAAGTTATCAGCGTATAAAATTGCTTCTCCATTAACATGACGAGCCGCCCTTCCGATGGTTTGAATTAAAGATTTTTCAGATCGTAAAAATCCTTCTTTATCTGCGTCTAAAATTACCACTAATGATACTTCTGGTAAGTCTAAACCTTCTCTTAATAAGTTAACTCCAATTAAAACATCAAAATCTCCAGCTCTTAAACTTTGTAAAATCTCTATTCGCTCGATCGACTGAATCTCTGAATGTAAATATTGTACATTTATCTCTCGTTCTTGTAAGTATTCTGTCAAATCTTCTGACATCCTCTTAGTTAAAGTAGTAATTAAAACTCTCTCTTTTTTGGCTATTCTCTCTTTAATTTCTGTCAATAAGTCATCTACTTGTCCCTCGCTAGGTCTTACAAAAATTTGTGGATCTAAAATTCCTGTAGGGCGAATAATTTGCTCAACAATTTGATTATTTGATTGTTCAATTTCCCAATTACTAGGAGTAGCAGAAACGAAAATACAGGTTTGTACTTTATGCCAAAATTCATCTGCTTTTAATGGTCTATTATCTTTAGCACTAGGCAAACGAAAACCATGATCAACTAATACTTGTTTCCGTGCTTGATCACCATTATACATACCTCTAATTTGAGGTACAGTAACATGAGATTCATCTACTATTAAAAGCCAATCTTTGGGAAAATAGTCAACTAAACAATCGGGTGGTTGTCCTGATTTTCTACCTGTTAAATGCCTTGAATAATTTTCAACTCCGTTACAATATCCCACCTCTTTTAACATCTCTAAATCATAGTTTGTTTTTTGTTTTAATCTTTGAGCTTCAACTAATTTTCCTTCTTTTTCTAAAAATGTTAATCTTTGTTCTAATTCTTCTTTGATTTGCTCGATCGCATTTTCTAATTGGTCTTTTGGTGTTACAAAGTGCTTGGCAGGATAAATATTAATTCGCTCTAATTCTTCTAATAATTCGCCCGTAACTGGTTCTAAAAAAGAAATAGACTCGATTTCATCTCCAAAAAACTCGACTCTAATAACCCTATCTTCATAGGCTGGAACAATTTCTAAGACATCTCCTTTTAGGCGAAAAGTAGCACGAGACAACTCAACATCATTGCGAGTGTATTGTACATTTACTAAATCTCGGATAAGTTGACGAGGATCATATTCTTGATTGACTTCTAAAGGAATAGCGGCTTTTAGGTATTCTACAGGCATTCCTAAACCATAAATACAACTGATCGAAGCTACTACAATAACATCTTTTCTTTCAAAAAGCGATCGAGTTGCAGAGTGCCGAAACATATCAATTTCATCGTTAATAGAAGAACTTTTCTCGATGTAGGTGTCTGTTACGGGGATATAGGCCTCTGGTTGATAATAGTCATAGTAACTAACAAAATATTCTACGGCATTATGAGGAAAAAATTGTCGTAATTCGTTGCATAGTTGCGCTGCCAGAGTTTTATTATGAGCTAAGACTAAAGTCGGTTTTTGCCACTGCTCGATCGTACAAGCAATAGTATAAGTTTTACCAGTACCTGTTGCACCGAGTAAGGTTTGAAAACGATGTCCCGATCGTAATGATTGTACCAAACCTTCGATCGCTTTTGGTTGATCTCCAGTGGGTTTAAAAGGAGCTTGTAAGGTAAACATAAATTAATTTTTGTGGTCTTGTATTTTATCAGTAAGGTTACTAAAACATATCATTGCTAAGGTAAAACCCATAAAAGTTGCATAATTTAAGATTAGTAAAATTGAAGAAAATCTTATTTGTTGCCTATTGCCTACCCTCAAGATTCTACTTAGATGCGTCTGAGCTTAACATAACATTATAAAAGATCTCAAATGGCTTCTATAATCAGAGCAGACAAAAGAGGTAATGCGGATGTTAATTATTTTTAATCCTCTGTTCAATCGACTTTTATTTATAATCTACCTTAGTAACTTTATATTTCTATAAAAATTGGGTTTTTAACCGGGAGAATTGACTATGATACTCAAAATTAAGGCTTGGAGTATTGGGCTTGTGTTGGTAGCTACCCTCGGAGTTGTATTTTTATTTCAAAATTTGGGCTTTTCAGCGAATCCTACCATTCATTCGATCGAAAATATCCCTATGCCTAAAGTAGAAGAACCTTTAAGGATTCTAACCCCTGCTAATGAAATTTTCAATATTGCTTCTTGTAAGGTTAATGACTTAGGTTTTACGATCGCCGAAGCCTTGATTCCACCGGGGGCAGGGCCGATACCCCATGTTCATTATTACATTGATGAGTGGTTTTGGACACCTAAAGCTGGAATTGAATTATTTCACAGTACGAGACAATACCCGACTATAGAAGAAATACCTATTATTGGAGGTGCTGGAAGGGCAGATATGTATAGTATTATCTCCCAAGCCAATCAAATTATTTATTCTCCCAATTTTTATGTACACGGATTTGTTAATCCTACTACGGAAACTTTACCTATTACTTTTGTCTGGTTAAAAAATGATTTAGCACCAGCGTTTCCTCACGATGACGGCGGAATGCGAGACTTTTTTACAGAAGTTGGGGAAAAAATTACTGACTTAAATAATTTACCTCAGTTGAACGATAAAAATAAAAATGCTGTTGTTACCGAAGCTCCGAAATATGGCATGAATCAAAGTAGTTATTTTATGCAATATGTGAATTCTATTGATAATAAGTTTCCCTCAGAATTGGCGAAAATGCAGAATGATGAAGATTTAAAAAGAGTCATTGAAGCGGTGGAAGCCTTTAATAGTGGCGATAAATCTGTCAGTTGCTCATAAAATTATGTTTTCTCTCGCAAAGGTGCAAAGACGCAAAGAGAAGACGCTAAAAGATTTTATGGTTTTGTCTCAATTAATATCTCTTTCCCCTTGCCTTTTGCTTACCTCCATCAGTATCTTTTATTCCTTTACTCATTATCGCTATGTCTTATTCTCGCCGAAAATTTCTCTTGTTGGCTGGTGCAACTTCCTTGAGTACGATCGTAGCTAACAAATTACTAGCCCAAGGCATACCCCAAGAAATTTTAAATCAAGTTTTACCCTTACCGGGTAAATATGGGGAAAACTACGGTAAAGCCAAAATCAGGGCTTTTCATCTTCATAATCAACCCAAAACTAGCCCCCTTCATCAAACTTTAGAAGAAATGTGGTTAGAGGTTTTTAAACAAAGCGACGGGGAATTATTTATTTCTCCTATCCCCGAAGATGCTCATATCCCCGCAGGTGATCCTCAAGCAGTACATTTTATTACGAATGGTCGTTTTGAGGTTGTCAGTGTTGCTGCCCCTATTCTCGATAAACTCTCCCCAGATGCGATCGCAATTCAAAATCTTCCTTTTATTTATAAATCTGCGGATGAGGTTTTCGATGTTATTGATAAGCCTTTATTTGCGGAAGCATTAAATAATTCCGTTGCTCAATATAATCTTATCTATTTGCCTAACGGCACTTTTGATAATGGTATTCGCAATGTTACTTCCGTTGCCAGTAAACCTATCAATAAGGTAGAAGATTTTAAAGATTTAATCATTCGCATTCCTCCTTCTAATGATATAGCAATGACGATGAAAGCCTTGGGGGCAATTCCTCAACAATTCACCATGAATCAGGTTTTTGAAGTGCTTAAAAATCGCACTGTAGAAGCTCAAGAAAATCCCATGTCTGTGGCTAAGGGTTTTAAGTTATACGAAGTTACTAAATATTTAAACTTAACTGGTCACGCTTGGTCTGGTTATAACACATTTTTTAACACTACTTTTTGGAATAGTCTTTCTCCGACAACCCAAAATATTATTAAAGAGGTTTTACCAGTCTATCAACTCAAACAACGCAAGGCTCAAGCTGAATATAATCAACAAGCCTTTAAGGAATTAACGGAAGATAAAGGTATGATTGCTCTTACTCCCGATACTTCTGAAGTTCCTAAGAAATTAATCCCTATTTATCAGTCTATATATAATAGATTAAACCCTTCGGCTCGATCGTTGGTTAAAGATTTATTGGAGGCAAAAACTGGTGTTAAATTTGATTAATCACAAATCCATTTCACACAGGCAAGATACCTGTTTCACGGGTAAGAATATTCTATCTCGATCGAGCTTTTTGTTTTCTGCTTTTATGATGAGTATTATTGCCCTTAATTTTAGTCCATCTTTGGCTTGGGGACAAGAAAAATCAATGGTAGTGAAGGAAATTGATCTAACTAAATATGGTACAGCAGGTTCGATCGATGTAAGTAATTCAAAACAACAGATTGTTATTACTTTTAATAACTGTAATCTCGTTTTTTTTGACTATAACTTCAACCAAGAAAATGAATTATCCCTAACAAATTGTAAAAGACTTTTTCGAGCAAGGTATGGGGAGATAAATCAACAAAAAGTGCTAGTATCTTCTATTTATACGGGGCAAAGTATGATTTATGACTTTAAAGATATTTTTCCTATCCCCCTTCATAAAGCCGCCGTTACAGACTCCTTAATCGTCAATAATGATCTATTATCATCCTCCGATGACGGCTCTGTAAAACTTTCTCAACTATCGGAAAATCCCCTTTCTTCTAACAATACCACCAGTTTATATCAATCCACTGGAGTGGCTCGAAATTTGGCAGTGACTAGCAAGACAAACTCAGAGGTTAACAAGGTTGCCGTAAGTTACGATACGGGAGAAATTACGATTTTTGACATTAATCAAAACGCTACTCAAACTAAACCTCAAACTTTTCGATCGATCCCTAGTCGTATCAATACTTTTAAGTTTACCCCTGATGGTTCTAAACTGTTAATTGGTTATTTTACAGGGGAATTAGTAGAATTAGATGTCACCACGGGAGAAAGCAAAACTCTTTTGAAAGTTGACTCATGGTTGAATAGCTTAGACATTAACAGCCAAAATTTAGTGTTAACGGGAGATGATGAAGGTTTTGTGAAAATTATCTCTTTAGAAACAGGGCAAGTTATCCAACAAGAGAAAATCTCTGATAATGGAATTAATGCCGTTGCTTTTACGGTCGATCAAACTATGATTGTAGCTGATTCCAAAGGAATGATTTATCAACTGGAAATCTCGAATTTCTAAACCTTCACCCTAACTCCTCTCCCCAAAGAAGGAAACTTTTGATTGAAAAAACAACCTTTAATTAATGGAATTGTATCATATATTGCCTTGTAATAAATTGACAAGGAACCAACAGCTAAAATCTGCTGAAGCGATTTAATAAATATCCTTGAAACAGTACAATACAAAAAATATAGTTTAATCTGTTTAAATTATTCGCTTTAGCTGACTTGTGCTATAAGCCATGAAATTTATTTCTTGGGGTGTTATGAGACAATACCTTAAGGCACTAAACGAGGTTTAATTTTCTCAATGCCTCTGATAGCACAGGTTTGATCTAAACCGCCTCCAGGTGAACCAGAAACACCGATCGCACCTACTATTTGATCCCCTACCTTAATCGCTACTCCTCCAGTGCTGAAACTAATACCCTTCAAGGGTTCAGGTGCTAATGGTAATGAACCAACGGGCAAGGGTGCAGGAGTCATCTTTTTGGCAATTTCTTCTGTCGAGTCCACTTTTGTAATTGGTGCTAAAGTAATTACAGTAAAAGCCTTATTAAAACTATTTGGTAAAGTGTGAGGAGTTGCACCATCCCCCCTGATGATAACTTGAGTATTTCCTTCGGAGTTAACTATTGTAGCAGTGACATTATAACCGTCTTTTTTACAACTTTCCACTGCTTCGATCGCAGCTTCTGTGGCAAGACTACTCGGCAATTGATACAAAGCGGTTAACGCCAAAGCCACAGGAGAAAAGGAAGTAAAGAAACTGACAAATAACCCGAGGGTTAATAAAGGAGAATAGAATAAACTTTTGTAAATTCTCATGATAATCAATGAAAAAACATATTTAATTGCTCAAAGTTTCCTAAAGCAATATTACTATAACTAATTTAGGTCAATATAATCTTCTAAAATTACGTCAATATCCCTCTAGGTATTTTGATTTTGTACCCACGTTTTCTTAAATTCTCCAAACTAGATTCAATATCAATGTCATCATCAATCTCTATAACAGTTTCCCACAGTTCAGGATTATCAATATCATCTACATCTTTTAAACGATCGATCGCCCTTTGTTCGGCGGATTTTCGAGAAATTTCCTGTTGATACTTTACTATTAAAAATTCCACAAAATCTAAAATCTGATCTTGTTTATCTACGGGCAATAACTTCGTTTTTTTGGTAATTAAATCAACGGTATTCATAAATGTCATCTCAAAAGTTCACGAAAATCTGCTTTAAATGATAATTAACAAAATTTGTCGTACTTCAAAATCTGGTATGTGTTAAATCCAGTTACCTTTCAAGTCTTAGTATAAATTAATATACTAATATGATGTTTTTAGTTCGTCTTTTTATTATTATATATATCAAAAATATTAAGAAATTTTTTTACCTTCATGAAAGTTTGGAATATTATTTGTTTAATTTCGATCGTTCTTTGTGCCATGATTATTTTTCCTAGTCATGCCTTATCTGCGAATAAATTTGATCGTTATAAGCATTACATGGAGGATATTCCTATGCCTCAAATTAAAGAAACAGAAAATATTTTAGGTCCTGCTGGAGAAATTTTTAAATTTACAACTTGTAATCGTGGTGATTTAGGATTTTCCCTCGCTTATGGTACAATTCCGCCCGGAGCGGGGCCTTTACCTCATGTTCACCACTATACCAATGAATGGTTTTGGACTCCCGAAGGGGGCATACAATTATTAGAAAGTACAAATAAATATCCTGATCTTAACTTTCCTCCCACTCCTGATCAAGCTGGAAATGGCGTTCTTTATAGCCTTGACAGTGAACCAAATCAAATATTTTACGGACCTAAATATCATATTCACGGTTTTATCAATAAGACAACCGAAACCCATCCTCTTTTATTTATTTGGATGAGAGACGAATCTTCACCGAAATATCCTTTAAATGATGGTGGTATTCGGGAGTATTTTCAAGAGGTAGGAATTCCCATTAAAGACTTAAATAATTTACCCCCCATCACAGAAAAAGCAAAAAGAGATTTTGTTATGTCAGCGTCTAAATATGGAATTAATCAAAGTGCCTTTTTTGAAGAGTATATAAAAGATCTTAGTGATGATATTCCAATAAAATTAATTAAACTTTATAATGAGGAAGATTTAATTAGGATCATTGATGCAGTTAATGCTTATAATCAAGGTGATAAATCCGTTAGTTGTTTTTAGAAATTTTTTATAGATTATGAATAAAGAATTAGGAATAGCTATTTTGGGGGGGTGGATTTTAGGAGTGATTTTTACTGCTTTTAAAATTCCTTTACCCGTACCTGCTTTTCAAGGTTTAGTGGCGGCGGCGGCGGTATTGGTAGGTCAACTTACTTATACTTTTATTAAGCAGAAATTAAATTTTTAGCATTATTTTTTGATGTGAAACAGGCATCTTGCCTGTAGTAATTTCCATTAGATTATTTACTTATCAAGAGCTAAATAAGGGTTTTTATCATGACTCAATCCCCATTAATTCGATTTGGTGTTCATACTTTTATTTGGAAAAAAGAATTTTTAGGCCATGAAGAATTTATTTTCGATCGAGCAAAGAGTTGGGGATTTGATAGTGTAGAAATTGCTACTCATAGTTTTGAGCAAATCAATCCTGATACTATTAAAAGCTATCAAGACAA
Source organism: Geminocystis sp. NIES-3709 (assembly GCF_001548115.1). Lineage (GTDB taxonomy): Bacteria > Cyanobacteriota > Cyanobacteriia > Cyanobacteriales > Cyanobacteriaceae > Geminocystis. The sequence goes on from NZ_AP014821.1 coordinate 3,169,249, forward strand.
ATATGGATTAGGTATAAGTTTTTGTACCAGTATGCCTCAAGGATTATCTCTAACCAGTGCCGATCGTCAATGTTGGGAAGAATCTGTAAATTATGTACAAAAAGCCATTGAGTTTTGTCAAAATTGCGGTATTACTCAATTATCAGGCCCTTTAATTCATCCTGTTGGTTATCTTAGTGGCAAACCCCTTCAAGATGAGGAAGAAAAACTGTTACATCAAGCCTTAAGGGAAATTGCCGATACCGTTTCTAACACGGAAATAAAAATTGCGATCGAACCCCTTAATCGTTTTCAGGGTTATGCTTTAAATACTGTCGAACAAGGATTAAGACTATTAAACTCGATCGACTGTCCTCATCTGGGACTATTATTAGATTTATTTCACATGAATATTGAGGAAAAGGACATGATTAAAGCCTTTTTACAAGCAGGAAAAAAATGTTTTCATGTTCATGTTAGTGCGAAAGACAGAGGCACACCCGGCAGTGATACTCTTCCTTGGATAGAATTATTTAACACCCTCAAAACCATAGAATATCAAGGCTTGATCGTCATTGAAAGTTTTAACGCTGAAGATACAGAATTAGCTACGGCTGCTAAAATTTGGCGTAAAGTTGCCCCCAGTAGCCAATACATAGCCCAAGAAGGACTTAAATTTTTACACCACACCTATCAAACATCTTTATCATGAATCAACCATTTATTTCCATTCCCCTACCTTCTGGATTTACCCATACTTATACAAAAGTTAATGATATTACCCTTCATGCTCTTGAAGGAGGAACTGGTGAACCATTAGTATTATTAGGAGGTTGGCCTCAAACTTGTTACGTTTGGCGATTATTATTAGAGCCGTTAAGTAAATATTTTCATGTTATCGCCTTAGACTTGAGAGGGCAAGGAGACTCAGATATTCCCGAAAGTGGTTATGATTGTGCGACATCTGCCCAAGAAGTAATCGATTTTATGACAGAAAAACAAATAACCTCATTTTACCTAGTGGGGCATGATGTAGGTGCTTGGGTTGCATTCACCATCTTAAAACTTTTCCCTCAACAAATTCAAGGTTTAGGATTGATTGATGCGGCCATACCAGGGCTTGTTAGTAACGATTTTTTCTCTTTAGAAAATGCTGGTAAAGTTTGGCAATTTTACTTCCACAAAGTACCAGATTTAGCCGATAGCTTAGTGAAGGGAAAAGAAAAAGAATATTTAACATGGTATTTCACCAATAAATCAAAACGCAAAGAGAACTTATCTGCTGAAATTATCGATCATTACGTTAGTTATTATAGTCGTCCCTATGCCATGAAAGCAGGATTTTTATGGTATGCCAGTCTCGAAGAAAATATTAAAACTAATACCCTAACCCCAGATACTCGATTTATTCAACCCATTTTCACTATGGGGGGAGAATTTGCCACTAAATCTTTAATTTATAATGGTTTAGCCTCCTATTGTGAGAACATTACAAACTATGTCATTGAAGAATGTGGACATTATATCCCAGAAGAAGCTCCAGAAGATATTATCAAAGCTATTTTAAGCACTTTTATTTCTTAACATTGGTTGCTATGTTAGAAATCATAAATAGACTCTAATCTAACACACATTTAGCTTACATCTTTTTTTTACCATTAAAAAACTGTGAAACTCGCTTTCTATTGCCTATTTTCTATTCCCTACTCTCACCAGTCAATTTAGATAAGTCCTAGCTTATAACTTTTGAATTTCCTGATGAATGCTCAAACTAATTTCTAAGGCTTCTTTTAATACTTGTCCATAATCTGTTGCTTGTTGTTCGATAGCTAGAGTTTGCAAAGTTCCCAAATTATTTTCTATATTAGCTAATAAATCGTTTCTTCGTGCTAATAATCGACGATTTTGACGCATGATTTTTTCCGCCATTAGCCCTGTCGTTAAATTTTGACGAATTAACTCCAATACCTCCATCATATTATTCTCCTTAACAATATTAACCGATGAATTACCAACCGTTTTTAATCGATCGAGAACAACAACAGTTTCTACCACATGATGAAAATTATCGATTTCATCCAGTAGGCACATAAAAGTTTTCAAGGTTTTAGCTTTAATTATCATGAAGAGATTCCAACTAATTATAAAAATAATAGTCGAGCTTAACGTTATTTGTAAAAACTTCATCATAGTAGGAATATCATTGACTGTTCCCGAAGAATTACGAAGGGCAAAAAGTCCAATAGGTAAAGTAAGAGTGAAAGTTAGAGCAGTAACTAATAACTCGATAACACAAAATATAAACAGTTTTTGGGGATGACGGAAAATAGACGATCGATAAACACCTCCAAATACGCCCCCAACAAATATTTCACTCACATCTAAACCGCTCAAAATTTCTATTTCCCTTTCACTAATTCTGAGATTTTCAAAATCTGGATTCATAAGTGTTAGTTCATCTATTAGAACATTACAAATTAAAACAACAAATCAACTAACACATTTAAAACTGCGGAGAAAAAAGTACCTTCCCTTGGACGGAATAGTTCAAAATTACCAGAAGTTCCAAAAAAAGGACGTAGTGTCCACCCTAATTGACTTCCCACAAAACCATAAAGAATTAACCAGAATTGTAAAATTTTAGTACGAACTTTGATATTTTGTGCATTATCGTCATTGTCAAGTGGTTTCATGATTCGATACAAAAAAGAAACTCCCATAATACCTGTTAGAGAAAAAATGACGACATTTAAAAGTACAAAAAAAGGATAATCGTTGATGGTGATTAAAAAGAAAAGAGCGACTGGAGCAAAACCAAAGAGCAAAACGGCAATAATTGTCACCGCAGTCAGTAAATAAGTAAAATGTTGTGTAATAGTTTGTTTAGCTCCAAATAAAGCATTAAAAATATAAAGGGTAGGCAGACACACCAATAAAGTTATTAGATAGAGTGCTGGCAATTTGATTGCGGAGGAAATAGCTTGTAGAGGACTGTGAAATGTACCAATAATAGCTCCATAAATAGCGAATAAACAAAAGCTAGAGAGTAGAAGAGAGGAAATTTTACTTTTGAGTTTTACTCTATCATGGATTTCTGTTAAAAATTGTTGACGATCGCTTAACAAAGAAATAACCGTCGAAAAGTAGTTCATAGGAGTTCAGCATTCTTCTTTAGTTGTTAAATTACCATTTTTTCATAAACTATCCCATATAAATTATAGTTAAAATCTCTTAAATAAAACTAAAAATAGAATATTTATTTTTGGTTAAATTCGTAAATTATTTGTTTGCCAAATAACTCTATAAAGATTTAATATAGCAATTCTTATATTTATGAGGTACTCCAGAGCAGAGTCAAACCCATTGCTATTAAGAAATAGGTGTACCTTACTATTTAGATAAACGCTATATTTTCTTTACTTAAATTTAACTTTATTATGAAGCCAATTAGTTACTTTCTTTGGCAGATTTTTTTTCACCCATTGCCAAGCAATAATTTTTACTAAAGGCTTAGGAGTCCCAGCGATAAATTTCGCTAATTTATTCATCGATCGATTCGTTATTTTTTTGTTAATTAGATTTATAATTCCTATGTCATAAAGACAATCAATGATTAACTTAATTGTCACTTCTTCTTTTAATGCCAAGTTTTCTAATAGTAAATAAACATCTCTTAATCTTTCTTGTTGGAACGTTTTTTCCTCAGAACTTAATTGAGGCAACGCCACGATTTTTACAGATTCTTTTTGACGACTTAGCATCAGTAATAATTAGAAATTAATAATTAGAAATTAAAAATCAAGAATGGGAAATTCGGAATTAGGCATTAAATAATATTGCTTCTTTTCTTCCTCTATTTCCCTTTTCCCTTTTCCTCTCTTCCTTCTCTTCTTTAAACCGCTTGGGGTTGTGCTTGAGGTTGGAATTGGAATAGAGAATACACGACATTTCGGCGAATGTCAATCATCATCTCTAAAAACATTTCGTAACCTTCTTGTTTATATTCAATTAAGGGATCTTTTTGTCCGTAACCTCTTAAACCGACAGATTCTCGTAAGCCATCCATTGCTTGTAAATGTTCACGCCACAAGGTATCAATTTGTTGAAGGATGAAAAATCTTTCTGCTTGACGCATTAAGCCCGGTTGTAATTGCTCAATTTGGTTCTCTTTCAAATCATAGGCCTTGTGTACTTCTTCATGAAGAAAAGTCTTCATCTCAGTGACAGTCATGTCTTCTAAATCTTTCACCGTGACATCTTCCAATAAGTAAATAAACTCTTTGGCTTTATTCACTAAACCTTCTAAATTCCATTCATCTGGTGGTAACTCAGGATTCACATAAGCATCTACAATTTCATCCATCGTTTTTGTAGCGTATTGCAATACTTGCTCTTTCAATTCTCGTCCTTCTAATACTCGACGACGTTCTGCATATATAGCTCGACGTTGGTTATTCATAACTTCGTCATACTCGAAAACGCTTTTACGGGCATCATAATAGAAGGTTTCAACTTTCTTTTGTGCTCCTTCTAAACTACGAGTCAACATTCCCGATTCGATCGGCATATCTTCTTCAACTCGAAAAGCATTCATTAAACCAGCTACTCGATCGCCACCAAAAATCCGTAATAAATTGTCTTCTAGGCTTAAAAAGAACCGTGTTGATCCCGGATCGCCTTGACGACCTGCTCTACCTCTTAATTGGTTATCTATACGTCTAGATTCGTGTCTTTCTGTACCGATAACGTGTAAACCGCCCTTCTCTACTACTAATTCATGTTCTTTGTCTGTCAGAGAATCATACTCTTGACGAATCGATCGATAAACGTCTCTGAGTTTAAGGATTACAGGATCATCAGTAGGAGCTTTTTCGGCGGCAACAGCAATTTTTTCTTCTGCGTCTAACTCGGAAAGACTTTGTTGTCCATAGGTTTCAACGGCAAATTTTACGGTTTCTTTCAATTTTGCTTCAGTTTCAGAGGATAACTGACAAGGGAAAATATCTGAAGAAGGTTTCCAATTTTTAACTTTTTTACCGTCACCATTAGCACTAAAACCCTGTCCTTTCGGACGTTTATTCATATCAATTCCGGGTACACTTACCATTAACTGATCGTCTTCTGGAGTGACAATTTGAGGCATGAAATATTCCCGAATTTTCAACCTTGCCATATAATCTGAGTTTCCACCAAGAATGATGTCTGTACCACGCCCTGCCATGTTTGTGGCGATCGTGATGGCTCCTTTTCTACCGGCTTGGGCAACAATTTCTGATTCCCTTTCCACGTTTTCAGGACGTGCATTAAGGATATTATGAGGAATATTTCTCTCTACCAATAATTTAGCTAACAATTCTGATTTTTCAACGCTAGTAGTACCAATAAGTACAGGTCTGCCAGACTCGTGCATTTCTGCACATTCTTCTGCTACAGCTTTCCACTTGGCAATCTCATTTTTATAGACAACATCTGGTAAATCTGCTCGATCGGAAGGACGATTAGTCGGTATGATCGTTACTTCAAGATTGTACACTTTCTCAAATTCCGTCTCCTCAGTTTTTGCAGTACCCGTCATCCCTGATAATTTAGGATAGAGTAAGAAGAAATTTTGATAAGTGATACTAGCCAAAGTTTGTGTTTCTCTTTGTATCTCAACACCTTCTTTTGCCTCGATCGCTTGATGTAAACCGTCACTCCATCTTCTACCTGCTAAAACTCGTCCGGTAAACTCATCAACGATAACAACTTCATTATTACGGACAATATAATTAACATCCGCAGTGAATAATTCTTTTGCTTTGATAGCATTGAAGATATAATGAGCCCAAGGATTTTCTTGATCATATAAATCTTTAACCCCTAACAATTCCTCAGCTTTACCAAAACCTTCATCAGTTAAAAGAACATTTCTCGCTTTCTCATCAACCTCATAATCTCCTCCATCTCCTTCTTCCTTTTGTCTGACGAGTAATTGAGCAATTCTAGCGGCTTCGAGATACTTCTCCATAGGACGCTCAACCTGACCTGATATAATCAACGGAGTACGAGCTTCATCCACTAAAATAGAGTCAACCTCGTCAATAATGCAATAATTTGGAACTCTTTGCACCACCTCACCGATGTCTGTTGCCATATTATCTCGTAGATAATCAAAACCTAATTCACTGTTGGTAGCATACGTAATATCTGCATTATAATTTTTCTGTCTTTCTGGAGAATTCATCCCACTTTGAATTAAACCAACACTTAATCCTAAAAACCGATGAATTTGTCCCATCCATTCCGCATCACGACGGGCGAGATAATCATTAACTGTAACGACATGAACACCTTTTCCGGTTAAACCATTAAGATAAGCTGGTAAAGTTGCTACAAGAGTTTTTCCTTCCCCTGTTTTCATCTCTGCAATTTGTCCTGTATGTAATACCATACCCCCTAACATTTGCACGTCATAGTGGCGCATTCCCAACACTCTCACCCCTGCTTCCCTAACTAATGCAAAGGCTTCCACTAAAATTTCATCTAAAATAATGTCTCTTTCTTCTCGGTTTTTGGTTTTAGCTAACATCTCTTTAAAAGATGCTGTTTTTGCCCTCATCTCGTCATCGGTAAGTTTTTTAAAGTCTTCTTCTAATATGTTAATTTCGGTGATAAGAGGTTGTAACTTTTTTAGTTTACGAGCGTTAGGATCTCCGAATAGCTTTTTAAACATGGTCAGTTTTTATAATTTCTTTAAATATATTGATTAATTTTTCATCATATCATTTATAGCAGTGGACAACGGACAATTCAATTATTTAGCAATTAGCAATTAGCAATCAGTTATCCACTATTGTCAAGTTAAATTTATTGTCAACATTAGTAATTGATTATTTAGTTTTTAAGGGAAAAAAAGCTAAAAGCTAACAGCTAATACCTTGCTCTTACCTATAAATCTTGCATCGAACTGAGGTTAATAGATTAAAGAATAAATTTTGCCATCCATGAGAATACGACTTATACCCTTAGCGTGTAAATGAGAAGAAGTTTTCTGTAGAATTCTACCATCAGGTACTTTAATAACTTTTCCTTTTCGGGCGCGCAGTGTGCCTTTGGCATCGCAAAATCGTTTAGCAACTCGGTGGTTATCAAAAACTGGTAAAGTTTGTTGTAACGTTTCTTGTTCTGGAATATCCCCTAAATCGGCAAACTCTCTTAAAGGTTTTGTGACTAATTCGGAATATCGATCGATTACTAAATAACATACTCTGGGAAAATTAGCCTTAGTTATGGGTAAAACTTGTAACTGTTGAGATACAAATTTAGTTTTAGGGGTGAAAAATTCATTCTCATCATCTTCATCGTCTTCATCATCTTCATCGTCTTCATCATCTTCATCCATATCTTCCCCAAACATTGCCGCCAACTCATTAACAGAATCTATATCATCATCATCGTCAATTTCTGAGTCTTCTTCTTTTTCTGATGATTCCACATCTTCTATTTTTGTGTCAGAGATTAACGATTGTGATTGTGTCTTAGAAAAGATTACTTCTGGAAGGTCTTGGCTTATCGACTCCAATGATATTTCTTCCTTGATTTTTAAAAGAGGTTTATCAAAGTTTATCGAAGATATTTTTGTATCGGGATCGATCGAAGTTTCTGTATCGTTTTGTACTGGTTCTAATTCTTCTTGTTTTACAGGCAATATTTCTTCTCGATCGTCTTCATGTGTCATTAATTCTTCTTGTTTTGGAGACAATTCCTGTTGCTGAGGATCTTCATTTATTTCTAAAGGTTCTTGTTTTAGATATAATTCTTCTTGACTGAGACTAGGCTTAGTGGTTCGGGCGAGACGTTTTTCTTGAATTAGATTTTCATACTCGACATCCGATAAACTATTTTTGAGAAAACGACTAACAGTGGAACTGCTCACCCCAAAACGTACCGATAAAGTAGAAGTAGTCTCCTCTGTTGTACGGTACAAATTTAGTATTTCTTGGCGATCGTCTTCAGACAATTTTCTCGGACTCATAATGTCTCCCTTACCCATTAATCTACATCTAGCCATCATTATTAATGTGACTGATTTTAGGGGTATTTGTCAAGAATAGTTGAAATTATGAATCACTTACACCGAAATTAATGTAAATTGCTTATAGTGTGGAATCAAAAGCTCAAATTCGATTCTCAATAAAATTAATACTTTCTGCTTATGTCTATTTTAAATTTTCAACCGGCTGTGTTGGTATTAGCCGATGGTACATCTTATCAGGGTTATTCTTTTGGGGCAAAAGGTACAACTTTCGGAGAAGTGGTTTTTAATACGGGAATGACGGGTTATCAAGAAGTGATGACAGATCCTAGTTACTCCGGACAAATCGTTACATTTACCTATCCTGAACTGGGAAATACAGGAGTTAACCTCGAAGATGAAGAATCTTTTAAACCTCATATTAAAGGAGTTATTGCTCGAAACATCACCGAAAAACCTAGTAATTGGCGATCGACTCAATCCTTACCTGATTATTTGATACAACATAAAGTAGTTGGTATTTATGGTATTGATACCAGAGACTTAACTCGCCGTTTAAGATCTTCAGGCGCAATGAATGGAGCTATTTCCAGTGAAATTCTCGATCCTGATGAGTTATTAGTACAACTACAAGCTGTACCCTCTATGGCAGGATTAAACCTCGTCAAAGAAGTAACGACAAAAGAAGTTTATGAGTGGATAGAACCTACTACCTCTGAATGGGAATTTAGCCATAGAACTAATTTAACAGAAGAAAAATTTACCGTTGTTGCCCTTGATTTTGGCGTTAAGCGTAACATCTTACGCCGTTTAGCTAGTTATGGTTGTAGAATCATTGTTGTTCCTGCAAATACATCTGGTGAAGAAATTCTTCAATATAATCCTGACGGTATTTTCCTCTCCAATGGGCCCGGAGATCCCTCTGCGGTAGCCGAAGGTATTGAAGTAGCTAAAGCCTTGTTAGAAGCGAAAAAACCCATCTTTGGGATATGTATGGGACATCAGATTCTCGGTTTATCTTTAGGTGCAGAAACTTTTAAACTAAAATTTGGTCATCGAGGATTAAATCAACCCTGTGGATTAAAGCAAAAAGTAGAAATTACCAGTCAAAATCACGGTTTTGCAGTTACGGAAGAATCTTTGAATGCAGACGTAGAAATTACTCATCTTAATCTGAACGATCGAACAGTGGCAGGATTAAAACATAAAACTTTACCCTTCTTCTCTGTACAATATCATCCCGAAGCCAGTCCTGGCCCTCATGATGCGGACTATTTATTTGAACAATTCGTTAAAATGATGCGAGATAATAAATAATTAGGAATTAGGAATTAGGAATTAGGAATTAGGAATTAGGAATTAGGAATTAGGAATTAGGAATTAGGAATTAGGAATTAGGAATTAGGAATTAGGAATTAGGAATTAGGAATTAGGAATTAGGAATTAGGAATTAGGAATTAGGAATTAGGAATTAGGAATTAGGAATTAGGAATTAGGAATTAGGAATTAGGAATTAGGAATTAGGAATTAGGAATTAGGAGTTTAATCATTGACACTCCCACCGTGTAATAAATTACGGGGCTAATAGTGATTGTCTGCTAAAGCGACTAAAACTGAGCTCTTGCATCAGAACAAAAATACTTAATACTGCTCCTTGCTCTCTACTCCCTATCTTCACTAATAATTTTATATCGAACTGAGGTTGAGTAAGAGTCATCTATAAAAATAATGATCCATTTATACACAAACAAAAATGAAATCTACAATAATTGCTTTAGCCGATTTGTGCTATTAAGCCTTGTTAATTTATTGCAAGGTAGTTTATGGTAAAATCCTAAAAATCAATAAATCTTAATTAGGGATTGATAATGACAGAAAATAGGATGTATTCTTAAACTACTAGTACTGCAAAACTCAAATCGATATAATCAGAAAAAATAATTAATTAGTACTGAATTTCTTTACAACAATTCACTGATAATGCTTGACTACAAAATTTGGCAATGGCAAGGCTTTAATATCGGTTATCGCAGTGAGGGAGAAAAAGGGCAAGCTATTCTCTTTATTCATGGTTTTGGGGCAAATAGTGGTCATTGGAGACATAATTTACCGTTTTTTGCTGAAGATTATCGTTGTTATGCCTTAGACTTAATCGGTTTTGGGGCATCGGATAAACCAACTCCAAATCAACCTTTATCATACACATTTGAAACTTGGTCAAAACAAGTAGCGGATTTTTGTCGAGAAGTAGTTAAAAGTCCCGTATTTTTGGTTGGTAACTCCATCGGTTGTATTGTGGCGATGCAAATGGCGGTGGATAATCCTGATTTAGTTTTAGGAATTACTGCCCTTAACTGTTCTTTACGATTATTACACGATCGAAAACGTCAAAATCTTCCTTGGATTAGAAATTATGGTTCGATAGCCATGCAAAAAGTATTAACGAATCCTATCATCGGTAACTTTTTTTATGAGCAAATAGCCAAGCCAAAAGTTATTAAAAATTTGCTTTCCCAAGCCTATCAAAGAAAAGAGGCTATAACCGATGAATTAATTGATTTAATATATCAACCATCTCAAGACAAAGGCGCATCAGAGGTGTTTTTAGCTTTTACGGGTTATTCTCAAGGGCCTTTACCTGAAGACTTATTGCCTATTTTATCCTGTCCTGTCACCTTTTTATGGGGTACAAATGATCCTTGGGAATCGATCGAACTAGGGAGAGAATTAGCTAACTATCCTTGTGTAAAAGATTTTATCGAATTAGAAGGATTAGGGCATTGTCCTCAAGATGAAGCACCTGACATTGTTAATCCTATTTTACAATTAACAATTAATAATTAACACCTAAAACCTAAAACCTAAAACTTAAAACCTAAAACCTAAAACCTTATGTCTATTATTGCCGTTATTGATTATGATATGGGAAATTTGCACTCTGCTTGTAAGGGTTTAGAAAAAGCAGGTGCGACAACAAAAATTACTGATTCTGCCAAAGAAATTGCCCAAGCAGATGCGATCGTATTACCCGGAGTCGGTTCATTTGATCCTGCCATTGAGCATTTAAGAGAAAGAGATTTAATTTATCCGATACAACAGGCTGTGAAAAGTGGGAAACCATTTTTAGGTATTTGTTTAGGGTTACAAATTTTATTCGAGACATCAGAAGAAGGAAAACAAGAAGGTTTAGGTATTATCAAAGGTAAGGTTAAACGCTTTAAATCCGAGCCAAATCTAACTATTCCTCACATGGGTTGGAATACTCTTGAGTTAAAACAAAATCAACACCCTTTATGGCAAAATCTTCCTTCTTCTCCTTATCTATATTTTGTCCATTCTTATTATGTTGATCCCATTGATAAAAATGTTATTGCTTCTCAAGTCACTCATGGCACACAAACAGTTACAGCCTCGATCGCTCTTGATAACTTAATGGCTGTACAATTTCACCCTGAAAAATCCTCTGATTACGGGTTGCAAATATTAACCAATTTTGTCAAATTAACCTCTTGATAAAGTGAATGGAGTAAAACTCTTTAGTGATATTTTCAATACCTAAGAAATGATCTTAAATTCATTCAAAATATATCTAGCGACGACGAGGAATTTCATAATGAAAAAAATCATGGGCAAGTAATGTATTCGGGAAAATTGCTTGAGCTTCTTTTAGTAAATCCTTTAATTGTAATGGGTTTCCCGGGGCATAACGAGGGCTAAAATGAGTCATGATCAATTGTTTTACTTGGGCGGCTAATGCTACTTGTGCCGCCATAGTGGTTGTTGAGTGCATTTTCTCAAAGGCCATTTCTGCATCTTGGTGGGCAAAAGTCGCTTCATGTATCAAGACATCTGCATCTTGAGATAATTCGATCGCATTTTCACAAAAAACTGTATCGGTACAATAAACGAATTTACGACCTATTTCGGTTGGCCCACAAAATTGAGAGCCGTTAAATATGCGTCCGTCTTCAAGGATAACAGTTTCTCCTGCTTTCAGTTTGCCATATAAAGGGCCAAAAGGAATACCTATTTGTTTAGCTTTTTCTACATCAAATTTACCCGATCGATCTTTTTCTGTAACACGATAGCCAAAGGCAGTAACTCGATGTTTTAAGAGTTCACAAGTGACGATTAATTCATCATCTTCATAGACTAAACCCGGTTCAACTGTTTTAATTTGTACACCATAAGGAAAATAAGTATAGGAATATTTCATACAGGCTTTTAAATAAGGTTCAATGCCGGGAGGCCCATAAACTTCAACGTTTTCGGCATGAGCACCTAATCCGCAACTAGCCAATAATCCCATTAAACCAAAGGTATGATCTCCGTGCATATGAGTAACAAAAACCTTTTTTAGTTGAGAAGTTTTTAAATCACTGCGCAATAGTTGATGTTGAGTACCTTCTCCACAATCAAATAGCCAAATTTCTCCCCTTTGAGTCAACCGCAAAGCAACGCTAGATACATTTCTAAATTTAGTTGGTACGCCTGAACTTGTTCCTAAAAAAGTTATTTCCACTGTGATTTTCGATCGATTTTGACGCTATGTTTTAATTATAAAGTTTTTCTGTTTATCAAACTTTAGTCAATGCTTGAGTTGTTAATTCAATAAGTTGTGTTACGGAAAATTAGCTTTAATATGTTGTCTTACAATATTAGAAATATAGGCGTTGGTTAATAGCTAGATAAAATATGTTTAATGACAACAACAATTCAAGATTCTAAATATTATTACTCTATTATTACTCTTGCCTTTTCCCTTTTCCCTACCTCAACCAAAAATCATAGTTTAAATCAGCAACGCCGAATATTTTTTTTTAATAATTGAATCACATTTAGAAGATTAATGTAAAGTTTTGGTCTTCCCTATGTGGGAAATTAATATATCATATAAGGTAATTTTTTGATTTATTGTAACTGCTGAATTGTATGACGAATTTTAGTAATGACAAAGGAAATTTTACTGCACAGGTAGGTAATGTACTTAAAACAGCAATTATTTTGGTCATGCTATCGGGATTAGTTAGTGTTTTTATTCAAGAAAAGAAAAATGAGTTTAAAAAAGCTGGTCAACATTTTATCTCCAGTATATATGGCAGTCCTCCTCTTGTTATGGATGGAGGAAATCCTTATATTCGAGCTTTAATGCGTACGATTAGTTCTAGTGAGTCTAATTATATAAATCCGTATCATGTTATTTACAGTGGGAAGTATGTCAATGATTTACGTAAACATCCAAATATCTGTGTAACGATCGTTAATGGCCCAAATAAGGGTAAATGTACCACAGCTTCGGGAAGATACCAATTTTTGAATACGACTTGGGCTGAAAAAGCAGTTTTATATCATCCTGAGCCTTCACAATTTTTTCTGTGGAAGGATTATAGTTTTGAACCAGAGTATCAAGATAAAGTTTTATATAATTGGCTTACTGATTCTAAGGCATGGGATGAGGATATTAGTCATTTATTGGAACATGGTGAAATCGATCGAGTTTTAAAATTGTTGTCTTCTACGTGGACAAGTTTGGGTTATGGAATAGAAGACAATACCATGACTAAAGAGTTACCACAAATATATAACAAATTACTCAAAGAAGAACTAAAAAATAATTAAATAAAGTTATAAAGTTGACAAATACAAGTTTTAGATATTGCTGACTTTATAACTCATTAGCTTTCTTAATTATCTAATTATCTGAGACAAGAGTCGGTGGTTGTTGATTAGTTGGATTTCCACCATTTTTATCGTTGTCTGAAGGTTTAGGAGGTTTTGTTTCCCCTTCTAAAACATATTTTTCAAAGTTCTTAATAACAATATAAAGGTTAGGAACAAAAAGCAAACTAAGAATAGTGGAAATAATCATTCCACCAAATACGGCAGTACCTAATGACCAACGACTAACACTTCCTGCACCACTAGCAACTAATAAAGGTAAAAAGCCAAATAGGGTGGAAAAGGTGGTCATTAAAATTGGTCTAAAACGCTCGGTAGCGGCATAAATTGCGGCTTGGGTAATATTCATACCTAATGTTCGTGCTTGGTTGGCAAACTCCACAATTAAAATGGCGTTTTTACTAGACATTCCAATAAGCATTACTAAACCAACCTGTACATATATGTTATTATTGAGAATAGGCCAAATGCTGTCGGCACCTTGAAATTGAACTCTTAACCAGATACCGCCTAATGCTCCTAAAATAGCCAGTGGTACAGTTAACATGATAATTGTTGGATCAATATAGCTTTCATATTGAGCAGCCAATACTAAGAATACCATTACAAAACCTAACCCAAATACTATGGGCGCCGCACCTCCAGCCGTTTTTTCTTCGGCGGCAGTATTTGTCCACTCAAAACCGAAACCGGGTTGTAAGGTTGCCGTTGCAACTTCTTCCATCACTTGAATTAATTGTCCTGAACTGTAGCCTTGGGCAGGAGAAACGTTAATTTTAATGGCGGGATAAACATTATAGTTAGTTACAATGGGAGGATAGGTGGTTTCTTCGAGAGTTAATATATCGCTCAATTGCACCATTGCACCGTTACGACTACGAACATATATTTCACCAATATCACTAGGATTCGATCGAAAATCCCCATCAGCTTGGGCAAATACCCGATATAAACGCCCGTCTAAAACAAACTGATTAACAAAGTTTCCTCCCAGATAGGTTTGTAAATTACTTAAAACTACGTTTATATCTACATTCATCGCTTTAACTTTTTCTCGATCGATATTAGCTTCTAGGATAGGAGAGTTAAAGGTAAAGGTAGTAAATGCACCAGCAACCTCAGGACGTTTATTGGCCGCCGCCATGACTCTTTGAGTATTATCAATTAACGCATCCATTCCTGTTAGCTGTCGATCTTGAATATAAAGTTCTAAACCACTAAAGTTACTTAAACCGTCCACGGGTGGAGCATTAACGGCAAAAACTCTGGCGTTATCAATTTTTTGTCTCAAAATAGGATTTAATCGGCGAATTATTCCAAATACAGAATGTTTTGCCCCTTCTCTTTCTGCCCAAGTTTTTAATTTGATAAAGAATAAACCTTGATTACTGTTAATACCATCGAAGGAAAATCCCGTTAATGCCATAGCATGATCAACTTCTTCAAATTCCATGATTTCCGCCATGATTTTACTGTTGATATCTTGGGTATAGTTAAGGGATACACCTGGTTGTGCAGTGGCAATAACAAAGAAATACCCCTGATCTTCTTCGGGAATAAATCCTTGAGGTATAGTTTGGTACATCCATCCGGTTAAAACTAAACCACTGATGAAAATAATCATAATCAGGGTTTTGAGCTTCGTCAAAAAAGTAATTATATTGCGGTATCCTTCTTTAAAAGCATCAAATAAACGGTTAAATAGTTCAAAAAATAATCCTAAAGGACCTTTTGTTTTTGCTGGTGCTTTAAGTAATATCCCTGACATAGTAGGAGAAAAAGTTAAAGCGTTAAAGGTAGAGAAGACAACGGCGGCGGCGATCGTTAAAGCGAACTGTTTATAAACAATACCAGTAGTACCGGGGAAGAAAGATACGGGAATAAACACTGCCATTAATACCACCGATGTAGCGATAACTGCTCCAAATAACTCATCCATAGAGTCAAAAGCGGCCTGAAGGGGGCGCATTCTCTGGGCTAATTTATTGGATACAGATTCTACAATTACGATACCATCGTCCACTACTAAACCTGTTGCTAGTACACAAGCGAATAAGGTTAACTGATTAAGGGTGAAACCTAGGGCTTTTAAGGCAATCATTGCACCAACTAAAGCCACTGGAATCGCAACGGAGGGAATAATGGTGGTACGCCAGTCTTGTAAAAATACGAAAATAACTAATACTACCAGTGCGATCGCCTGTAATAAAGTTATCACTAAGTCTCTTAGTGCAGCATCAATGAAAAGAGTATTATCTAAAACAATTACATCTTTATATCCGGGTGGGAAGGATTTTCTTAATTCTTCCATTTTTGCCTTAATGGCGTTTGCCGTATCAAGGGCATTACTACCGGGTAACTGATAAATAATTAAAGCAACGGCGGGGGTATCTCCATCAAGGGTAATTAAAGTAATATAATTTTCTACTCCTAATTCTGCTCTACCAACATCACCGATTTTAATTAAAGTTCCATTATCTCCCACCTTCACCACAATATTTTCAGCTTCTTCTGGGGTGACAAAACGTCCTTGTACTTTTAAGGGAATTTCAAATTGTTGTTCTTGGGGATTCGGTAATCTACCAACACCACCAGTACCAATATCAAAGTTTTGCTCTTGAATCACAGCCACCACATCTGTCGCAGTTAAACCTCTGGCGGCTAATTTGTTAGGATCGAGCCAAATTCGCATAGCATAGGTAGATGAGCCAAGGGCATTCAAATTTCCTACCCCTTTAATTCTATTTAATTCATTCCACAGATAGCGATCGAGGTAGTTAAATAGGAATACGGTATCATATAAGTATTTACCATCTTCTCCTTTTTCAGAGTAAAAAGCGTAAGCAAGGGTAACACTAGGAGATGCTTGTTGGGTTGTAATGCCTGATTGGTTAACGATAGGTGGTAAGCTAGATTGGGCTTGTGCAACTCGATTTTGCACTAATACTTGTGCCGTGTTGCTATCAATTTCAACAGGAAAACTAACGTTAATAGTACTTTGTCCTGTATTAGCGGTATTGGAGCTAATCCATCGAATATCTGCTGTACCATTTATTTCTCTTTCTAAAACGCTAGTGACATTATCTACCGTGGTTTTCGCATCTGCACCCACATAGTTAGCTGTAACGGAGACTTGTTTGGGGGCAATTTGTGGCAGTTTATCGAGGGGTAACAGTGCCATACATATCACCCCGATGAGGATAATAACGATCGAGCAAACCGTTGTTAACACTGGGCGTTTAATAAATTCTGAAGAAAGAGACATATATTAAGGTCGATCGATAAATGATAACTAAATCAATGATACTGATAAAATCCAAGATAAAGGAAATTTTGTTTTATTATACTTATAAGTTAAAAATCTTAATCAACTGCTTATTTTCCATTCTTAATCGATCATTATCATGAAGCCTTTGGCTAAATTAATCGGGCAACCTCTTGCGGTGGAATTATTAGAACGTGCGATCTCTGTCGATCGTATTGCACCAGCTTACTTATTTGTAGGAGCAAAGGGCGTTGGGAAAGCTTTTGCCGCAAGGTGTTTTACAGAAATGTTAATGATTAAAACCACAGATAATTATGTTTCTGCTTCCAAAAAATTAGACGAAGGAAATCACCCTGATTTTTTATGGGTTGAACCAACTTACAATGATAAAGGAACATTATTAACAGATAAAGAAGCAACAGAAAAAGGATTAAAACGTAAAACAGCACCAAAAATTAGAATCGAACAAATTAGAGAAATTAGTCAATTTTTAGCAAGGCCTCCTTTAAAATCTGATCGCTCGATCGTGGTGATAGAATCAGCAGAATTAATGGCAGAATCGGCAGGAAATGCTTTATTAAAAACCTTAGAAGAACCGGGACAAGCTACTATTATTTTAATTGCACCTAGCATTGATTCTATCTTATCAACATTAGTTTCTCGGTGTCAAATTATTCCTTTTTCTCGTCTTAGTGAAGAACATTTAAAATTAGTTTTATATCGTCAAAATGTTGCAGAAGTTTTAGATTATCCTCAACTAATAACAATGTGTCAAGGATGTCCGGGAAAAGCGATCGATGACTGGCAAAAACTTAAAGAAATATCATCAGAATTGCTATTAAAATTAACTAAGTTACCGAATAATGTGATAGATGGCTTAATTTTGGCAAAAGAAATTACGAAAGAAATAGATTTAGAAAATCAAATTTGGTTAGCGGATTATCTACAATATCTTTACTGGGATAAATACCGAAAAGTTAAATTAATTGAAAGTTTAGAAAAAGTAAAAAAAACTTTAATTCGTTATGTGCAACCTCGTTTAGTATGGGATTGTTTTTTCTTAGATTGTCAAGATATAACCATGCTTTAAATAATCTTTTAATATAAAAATCTTCTAAGGAATGAGAAATTATTAAACTTTTACTACCATATAGGAAAAATTACTTGTCCGACATTTATTTATTCTATAAATTTATACTAATTATTTTTTTTCTGTTAATCTACTTATTCGTGAAAAATTCCTAATTTTATAATTTTTGTTAAATAAATTTATCGACAAATTTTTTCCACCTAGTTAAATTTTAAATTCCCAAATTGTCTGCATTTCTTTATATTCACTATCGCTCGACGTTGAATATGACAGAATAAGAAATAATTGTCAATCTGAAAGAATTATTGAATTTCCCTAAGATAGAAAATCAGGAGCAAATTTGTGACTACAGCAACATTAGAACCTAATAATATAGATACTGGCTTTAATCAAGATACTTTCAACACTTATGTGATGAACACCTATGGGCGTTTTCCCATTACCATTGAAAAGGGTTTGGGGTGTAAACTTTGGGATACTGATGGTAAAGAATATCTCGATTTTGTGGCAGGTATTGCTACTTGTACTCTCGGTCATGGTCATCCTGCTTTAGTAGAAGCAGTAACTCAACAAATTCAAAAGTTACACCATGTTTCTAATTTATACTATACAAGAGAACAAGGTGAGTTAGCTAAATGGATTGTAGAACATTCTTGTGCTGATAAGGTATTTTTCTGCAATTCTGGGGCGGAAGCAAATGAAGCAGCTATTAAATTGGTGCGCAAATATGCTCATACGGTGTTAGAGTTTTTAGAACAACCTGTTATTCTTACCGCCAAATCAAGTTTTCATGGACGGACTTTAGCGACTGTCACCGCCACAGGACAACCTAAATATCAAAAAGATTTTGAACCCCTCGTACCGGGTTTTGAGTATGTTCCCTATAATGATATTACGGCGATCGAAGAAGCTATTACGAATATTGATGAAGGCGATCGTCGAGTGGCCGCAATTCTTATTGAACCACTACAAGGAGAAGGAGGCGTTATACCCGGAGATTTAGATTATTTTCTGAGATTACGGAAAATTTGTGACGATACTGGAATATTATTAGTTTTTGACGAAGTTCAAACAGGAGTCGGCCGAACCGGTAAAATGTGGGGTCATGAAAATCTAGGAATTGAACCAGATATTTTCACTTCTGCAAAGGGTTTAGCCGGTGGCATTCCCATTGGTGCGATGATGTGTAAGTCTTCCTGTGATGTGTTTCAACCCGGTACTCATGCTAGTACTTTTGGTGGTAATCCTTTCGCTTGTTCTGCTGGATTAGCTGTATTACAAACTATTGAAAAAGAAAATATCTTACAAAATGTTCAAGCCAGAGGTGAACAATTACGCACTAAATTAAGATCGATCGCCATAAAATACCCTCATATCTTTAAAGAAGTAAGAGGTTGGGGTTTAATTAACGGTATCGAAATAAAAGCAGATGTGGAATTAACTTCTTCAGATATAGTGAAAAAAGCGATGGACAATGGTTTATTATTAGCACCTGCCGGGCCTAAAGTCTTGCGTTTTGTGCCTCCTCTGATTGTATCTGCTGAAGAAATCGATCGAGCTAGTGAAATTTTAGAAACGACGATTGCCAGTTTAATTTCCTAATGGGATTGAGTAAGGTATTAGGTGTTAGTTATTAGGTAAATAATTGATGAAAAAGTATTAACAATTGATTTTACTTAGATTTATTTAATTAAATAATTAAACAGATTTGGCAAAATTAACCCAAAGCCCACAACCTAAAACCGACAACCTACTTATATCAAAGATTCTTGCATCTAACTGAGATTAAGTTAATATTTTTAGGGACGTTCTCCGTAACGTCTCCAGATAATTTAGAGTTATAATATTTCTGACAAATAAGTTATGTAGAGTTATAATCTGCTCATTTGTAACTTTTTTTTATATGGGAGGTAATTTTTTTATGAGTACTCAAGTAATTGATAATCCAAGTACTAAGTCCGTGACTAAACGCAGACATGATCCGGGTTATCGAGTATTATTACATAACGATAGTTTTAATACAATGGAATATGTGGTTCAAGTTTTGATGGATACCGTTGGCATGAATGAACCTCAAGCTGTTAGTGTTATGATGGAAACTCATACTAATGGTATCGGTTTAGTTACAACTTGTGCTTTAGAACACGCTGAGTTTTATTGTGAAAGCCTCAAAAGTCACGGTTTAACCAGTACGATCGAACCTGCCGAGTAATTTGTATAATAGCTCTAAACACTATTGAATTAAATATTAACAAGAATTTTGTTGCTTGAACGTCTTAAAAATTATCCTTTTTTGGTGAGGTTAGGATTATTTATCTTGACCTTATTTTTTATTTGGCTACCTTTTGCTATACCTATTTATTATTTTTTAGGAGAAAAAGATCCCAACCTAACAACTATTATTACTATGGCAATTTTATTTGTCATTTTCTTATGTTTAGTTAAATTTTGGGGTAAATATATTTATAAAAATGATCATATTTTTCAGTATTATGGTCTTGTTAATAGTAAAAAAAACCTTGTACACTTGGGCAAAGGTTTAATTATTGGTTTTTGTTTTACATGGTTATTATTCGGGGTAGAAAGTTTATTTGGTTGGTTAAATTTTCAGTTTCCAACGATGGCTTTTCCCAAATTAATTTTAGAAGGTTTTATAAGTGCGATCGGGATTGGATTTGCAGAAGAATTATTTTTTAGAGGTTGGTTATTATCAGAGTTAGAAAGAGATTTTTCTTTGTCTATTTCTGGTTTTTTAAATGCTTTAATGTTTGGTATTTCTCACTTTATTAAGCCTATCTCGGAAATTATTAGAACGATCGTCACTTTCCCCGCTTTATTATTATTAGGATATACTCTTGTGTCAGCGAAACGATCTCATCAAAATCTATTAGGAATTAGTATCGGTCTTCATAGTGGCTTAGTTTGGGGTTATTATATCCTTAATGTTGGGGAAATGATAACTTATACAGAAAGTGTACCTCAATGGATTACTGGAATAGATAAAAACCCGATCGCCGGAATTATGGGGTTAGGTTTTCTCTCAATTTTATTATATATTACGAAAATATCAAAAAAAATTCCATCTGATATTTCTTCAAAGTAACCATAAGTTTTTTGTTGAGAAACTATTTTTAGTATCAATTAATTGTTAATTTATACAATGCTATTAAATTTACTAATTGCCACTATATTGGGTGCAATTTTAGGATTAGAAAGAGAATTAAGACACAAACCGGGAGGAGTAAAAACCAATGCTTTAGTATCGATGGCTTCTTGTGCTTTTGTTTTGATTGTTAAAAATGTGGATGCTTCTGAAACCGCTAGAGTTATGACAGGAATTATACAAGGTGTCGGTTTTATTGGCGGAGGGTTAATCCTCAAAGCCGAAAAAAATACCAAAAACGTAACTGGAGCTACAGAAATATGGGTATCTTCTGCGATCGGTTTATCCTGTAGTGTGGGTTTATGGGATTTAGCGTTGGCATTGTTACTACTATCTTTAATTATTTTAAGGACAATGAGAGTATATTTTCCTAACAAAAACCATCCTGAATCACCTCAGTTCAATATAAGAATTGGAAATAAAAGTAATACTAGAGATAAGAGAAAACAAGGAGAAGAAGAATAAATATTTGTCCGAAACTCAATTTATTTTTCGATTCCTTTTTTGTATATATCTGTAAATCTATTTTCTACTTTTTTTAAAACAATTTTTATATCGAACCGTGAGATTCTTTTTGGGTTTCGTTATCTCCAGCTAATCGACAATAAATAATTAAGTTGTTTAAAGTATATCAAGCCTTACCTGATAAATTTTCATCTACTAATATTAATCAATCAAGGCGTTTAATAACACTTGAGTTAAACCAACTTCTTCCATGTCATCCATCGTGATAGTGTCAACTATATCAAATTTAGCTCCTGCATCTTGGAGTAAATCATCTAAGGCTTTAAAATACTCCGTGGCTTTTTTATCATTCCCAATTTGAATAAAAGAAATCCCTAATTCATTATCTTGATCGATTTTTTGGGTAGCAGAAATGATTAAACGAATAATCTCTTTAGGTTCATCTGGTACACCATCGGTAATAACTAATATTGTTTCACCATTTGGTTTTGCGTAACCTTCGGCTT
This sequence comes from Geminocystis sp. NIES-3709, assembly GCF_001548115.1. Classification (GTDB taxonomy): domain Bacteria; phylum Cyanobacteriota; class Cyanobacteriia; order Cyanobacteriales; family Cyanobacteriaceae; genus Geminocystis. The sequence continues at coordinate 3,191,410 of NZ_AP014821.1, forward strand.
TTCTTTGAAAATAATTATCTAAGGCATCTTGTAAAACACTTTTGAGATCCGATTTACCCATCGGTTCATTTTGAGCATAAATTTCCCTAATTTTCTCAGCATTAACATTATCATACCTTCTAAAACGTCCTGAGTATAAATAAACAGTAATACCATCAGGATCAATTTCATCACACTTTTCAGCTAAGGCAAAGGTAGATTCTTGGGCGATTTCCCAAAGAGTTTTACCTGTACCATTATCTTTGTTTAAACTACTACTTTTATCAATTATTAAAGTATAGTCTCGATTAGTAACAATAGATTCAGTATTCATAAGTAAAAATTCCTTATATTTATCTCTACCATGAATGATAATAGCAATCTTAAAAAGATGGTGTAAAAATAGTTGTCGGAAGTTGACAAATAATAAAAACCTACTTATGTTTTAGTTACTTTATTTTTTTGACACATTGTAAATTATTTTTGCAAATCTATTAAAAATCTTTAAATTTAAGCTAGAACAGACTTATGGCTTTAATCTAAATATAGTAAAAATAGTTTTAAAAAATTATGGATAGCGAAAAAAAATATCGGATGATTTGTACTCTCGCTTTTGGAGATATTTACGGTCAAATTATTGTTTGGTTAGGGGTTATTTTTATCAGTCTTGCTAGTACTTTAGCCTTGTGGAGTAGTACACGTCAAATTTATGCCTTTGCTACGGTAGGCATTGTTTTAGTTTTATCTTTACCCTTTTTACTTTTTGCTTTTGTCACCACTTTATTAAATCATATTGAGTTTGTTCCAGTGGAAGAACTTGAATCTAATCGAGCTAAAAGTAAAGCTAAATTTATGGGTAAAACAGCAGAAGCGACTACTTAAATAATTGATAATTAACAATTAATAATTAACTTATTTTTTCTCTTATCACTCAATAAAATACAAAATAGACTTATTAATAAACATCGATCGAGTTTAGAATGAAAATAGTTAGGATTTCTCACCATGAAAATTTATTTTCAGAAAATGTCTAGTCGATCGAGTTGGAATAATACAGGAAAAATATTATAATTCGGATAAAATAACTGTACTAAACTCAAAAACTATTAATAGAAATCATGACAACTCACTTTATTACCGCAGAAATTGATTTACAAGAAAATCCTCTCAAGTTAAAACAGGAAATTGAAACAAAATTAAATCAAGAAGGTAAACCTTTACGTTGGGCAATTACATCTGTTGATGAAACTAAAAAACAAGCTAAGGTGGAAGCGATCGTGACGAAGTAATTAATAGATTAAGATCATAAAATTAATTATCATTTCCGATGATCAAAAAACCCTATGCTAGTGTTTTAATAATTCCTACAGGTATTGGTGCATCTATTGGTGGTTATGCAGGGGATGCTTTACCTGTGGCACGATCGATAGCTCAAGTATGCGATCGAGTTATAACTCACCCTAACGTAATGAATGGGGCGAGTTTATATTGGCAGTGTGAAAATATTGAATATGTAGAAGGTTATGGTTTAGATAAATTTGCATCGGGAGAATGGGGTTTAGAATCGGTTACTCAGAATAAAATCGGTTTAATCTTAGATAAGGGTATTGAAAGGGAATTAAAGTATCGACATCTTCAAGTTGCTGATGCTGTGAGGGCGACTTTAGGTATCAATATCCAAGATTATATTCTTACTGATCGACCTTTAAATGTCGAATTGAGATTGGCTAATAGTGGTGCTAGTTGGGGTACTATCGGAAATCCTGACAGTTTGTTACGGGCGGCAGAAAAATTGATTAGAGAAGCAAAAGTCAACGCTTTAGCCGTAGTAGCAAGATTTCCTGATGATACTGATTCTCAAGCCTTACAAGATTATCGTCAAGGAAGCGGTGTGGATGTTTTAGCCGGTGCAGAAGCAGTAATATCTCATCTCTTAGTAAGAGAATTTCAGATACCTTGTGCCCATGCACCAGCTTTATCCCCTCTACCCTTAGATATTAGTATATCACCTCGATCGACTGCGGAAGAATTAGGATACACTTTTTTACCTTGTGTTTTAGTGGGATTAAACAAAGCACCTCAATTTACCTTTGCCAAAAATCATGATAGTCTTTGGTCAGAAGATATAAACGCTTTAGTTATACCAGCAAATGCCTGTGGTGGTAGTGCAATGCTAAGTTTTAGCTGTTTAAATACTAAAATTATTGCCGTAGAAGATAACAAAACAGTGTTAGATATATCTCCTGAAGTTTTAGGCATTAAGGTGATAAGAGTTAAATCTTACTTGGAAGCATTAGGAATAATGGTACTCGATCGAGCAGGTATTCGTCATGATGCCCTAAATTGTGATAATGAATTACGAATGACAAAAATAAATTAGAAATCTAAAACATTGCTTTTAATGATGAAATTAAGATCAGCTTAGTTTACAATTAGAATAATCCACAGAGTAATTAATCTTAATGGGTCAATTTGAGTATAGAAGCACGATCGAAGCTCCCGTCGAAAATGTTTGGCGATTTCATGAAAGACAAGATATTTTAGAACTGCTAACACCTCCTTGGCAACCCGCCAAGGTAATTCGCCGACAGGGTGGTTTAAATATTGGGGCAACCAGCGAATTTTTGCTCGTGTTTGGATTTATTAATATTCCTTGGTTAGCTCGTCATACTGAGTATGAACAATATAAATTATTTACCGATGAACAAATAAAAGGGCCAATGGAATCATGGATTCATCGTCATCATTTTAATAGTAAAGGAGCAAAAACTGTTTTAACGGATACGATCGAATATAAAATCCCGGGGGGATGGTTAAGTGAATTATTGCTAGGTTGGTGGGTAAATTCTCGCCTGAAAGAAATGTTTCGTTATCGTCATCAAATTACTAAAAAATATTGCGAAATAGAAACAATTTAATTCATTATTTTCATCCATCTAAAGTCCATTGTTATATTGCCTTTTATTTGACTACAATACAAATAACACTTAATTCTGTCCCAATTATTCATTCATCGAAAATGTTCAAGATAATGATAAGACAGTAAAATAACAAACTAAATTACTCCAGACTTATTAACTCGTTAGCCATGAAACCTCAAGTTAAAAAATTTCCCGTCTTAAAATCCTTATTAGCTACTTTAGCTACTGGTAGTTTACTCAGTTTTGCGATTTCTCCTACCGTCCAAGCAGAAATGACGGATAGTCCTAAAATGGTAGTAGATGAGATGTGGCAAATTGTTAATAGTGAGTTTGTCGATCGAAATTTTAATCAAATTAACTGGCAAAAAAAACGAGAAGAACTATTAAACAAAAATTATAATAATAAAACTCAGGCTTATCGTGCCATTAATCAAGCCCTAAAAGATTTGGGTGATCCTTATACCCGCTTTCTTCCTCCAGAACAATTTGAAGTTCTCAACAGTCAAACTTCGGGAGAAACTTCTGGAGTTGGAGTTCGTATTGCGATCGATTCCCGTACTCAAGATTTATACATTATTGATGCCATCAAAAAATCTCCTGCCGCCGAAGCGGGATTACAACGAGGCGATCGTATAGTTCGCATTGACGGAAAACCGACAGCTTTAATGGATTTAGATCAAGCATCAGAAGCATTGAAAGGAGAAGTAGGAACAGAGGTAAAATTAGAAATTGCGAGAGAAAAACAGTCTGCCTTTCAAGTAACAATCGTCCGTAGTGAAATAGAAGTTCCCTCGGTAGATTTCAGTCTCAAAAAAGAAGGGGGCTTAAATGTAGGCTATATCAAATTGGATGAATTTAGTTCCTTAGCCGCACAACAAATGAAAGATGCTATTGACCAACTACAAAAACAACAAGCCTCTGCTTTTGTCCTTGATTTAAGAGGTAATCCAGGAGGTTTATTATTTGCCAGTGTCGATATTGCCAGAATGTGGATGTCAGAAGGTGAAATTGTTGATGTAGTCGATCGTCGTGGGGGACATCGTCGTTTTCAGGCAGATAACTCTGCTATAACAGACTTACCTTTAGTTGTCTTAGTCGATGGTAATTCTGCTAGTGCCAGTGAAATTTTAGCTGGTGCATTAAAAGAAAATAAACGAGCTACTCTTGTAGGTACAAACACTTTTGGAAAGGGCACAGTACAATCAGTTCACTCTCTTTCTGATGGTTCAGGATTAGCCGTTACGATCTCCCGTTACTATCCTCCTAGTGGTATGAATATCAATAAAAAAGGTATTTCTCCTGATATTGTTCAAGGTATCAGTCGAGAAGAAGAGTATCTTTTAACTCAAAATCCTTCCCTATTGGCAACGAAAGCAGATCCTCAATACTCTAAAGCTGTTACTATTCTAAGAACCAAAAACCCTATTTCATCTCCAAATAACTCTAACTCAGTCAGTATTTTACAGTAATTACCAATCAGATCACCGCAAAAACTACTCTGTTGAAGACAAGAAATAGAATCATTAATAAGACTTTTCTTCTTCAGATTGGTGTCCAAAAAATTTGGTTTACTTAGGGTTTGCTGAATAAGTCAGAAAGCAATAAAAATCGATGGTTTAGAAATACTATATACATTAAGAAAAAATCACTAAATTTGAGAATTTTTGTTTAAAAACTTGATATTTTTATAATATTTATTTTAATTGACAATAAAGTTGAATAATACCCAACTACTAATAAAATCTCGATTATTCAACAATTTTACGAACTGCTCTCTCCTACCTTATCCAGATCCTACTTAAACAGCATTGCCCGAAAAAACCAACAAACACGCTTCTTAACTCGTATTAGCTGATTTTCTCAGGCAATGATTTTTTTATTTCAACCTTGAGAATAACAAGGATTTTTATTTGATGATAAAAGCCTAATTAAGCCTTTGAGAATCACTCTGAAGTAGAAAAAGGAGACTAGCTGAGAGCGTTGATAGCGTAGTCGATGTAAGAATTAGCTTCGGAAGCTGCGTCACCACTTAAACCATGGTTAGCTTTGATATATTTTAATGCTTCAACATACCAGCTAGGAGATAAATCAAAACTACGATTGATTTCATCAATACCAGCAATTAAGTACTCATCAATAGGACCAGTACCACCAGCAACTAAACAGTATGTTACCATACGGAGATAGTAACCGATGTCACGAGAGCATTTTGCTTTACCTTGAGCAGTAGAAGCGAAGTTAGCACCAGGAGTGGTGGTGGTATAAGGGAATTTGCTGTAAACAGCGTTAGCTGCACCATCGATTAAACGTTGTGCGTTGTCGGTTAAGGACTTAGCAGCTTGTAAACCAGAGGTAGCTTGACGAAAACGACCGAAAGCGATTTGTAATTCGGTGCTGCTTAAGAAACGACCTTGAGAATCTGCTGCGGATACTGCTTCAGTTAAAGGGGTTTTGGACATTTGATTGATTTCTCCTAAATAATGTTTTTGTTACTTGATTTATCTTTTGGGTATGGTTATACCTATGCAACTGCAGCAGCAGCACGATCGAAATAGGTAGCAACTTCAGCCATTAAAGCACTACAGTCACCAAGGGTAATACCGTTAGTGTCGTTAGCTATTGCAATAGCTGCATCTTTCATTTTTTGAACGCCAACAGCTACGGAAGATCCAGGAGTACCTAATGCTAAGTAGGTTTCACGAAGGCCATTTAAACAACGATCTTCTAACACGGAAGCGTCACCAGCGAAGATAGCGTAGGTAACGTAACGTAAGATTATTTCCATGTCACGAAGACAAGCAGCCATACGACGGCTAGTATAAGCATTTCCGCCAGGAGCAATTAATTGAGGTTGCTCAGCAAATAAAGAACGAGCAGCGTTGGTAACAATAGCAGAAGCGTTACCAGTGATACGATTTACGGTATCAATACGTTTGTTGCTGTCGCTTACCATTTTGCTTAAAGCATCGATTTGAGCAGAGCTTAAGAACTCACCACGAGCGTCAGCTTGAGAAACAACCCTTGTGAATGCGTCGTACATTTTAAGTTAATCTCCTAATAGAATTAGTTTATTTTGTTGATTTTTTTATTAAATTTTAGCTTAACTTTAAAGTCAAACTAGATTCGGAGTTAAACCCCTAAAAATTAGTTTCCATTATTATATGCTTAAGCACAAGTTATTGTTAAGCATTTGTAAAGAAACTTAATCTTTTGATAAATTTCTTTTGAGAAACTTACTTTGGAAAGGTTATTAAATCTTTCTTTTAAGTTTATACCCCGTATCTGCGCATTTGTTTATTACGTCTTGTTAAATTTTTCTGAGACACTTATTCACATTTCTTTATATCTTGAACAGAAGTTAATCTTTTGGTTGATGAAGTTAATTTTTTTCCTTACTTTATAGAACTCATTTAGTATCTAAGGAAAAATACCATTAGAGATCATCGAGAGAATAGAAAAAGTATATGATTCCATAGCAGACAGAGGATTAGAATATCACGAATCATTACCAGAGTTGGTATGTTCAAGTAATAGAGGGAGGAAAAAGAGGCGAAGAGGACATAACTTGTTAATCAGATTAAGTAAATACAGGGAAGATGTATTAAGGTTTTTGAGAGAAGACAAAGTACCATTTACCAATAACCAAGGTGAAAGAGATATAAGAATGATGAAATGTAAGCAAAAAATCTCAGGAAGTTTTCGGACGATAGAAGGTGGGCAAAATTTTGCCTTAATTCGTTCAGTCATATCAACAGCGAGGAAACAGGGGATGAATATTTTAGAAACCCTGACTCAACTGTTGAATGGAGAAAATGTTGTTTTCGTTTAAATTTTCCTGACGTAGGTAGTTACTAAATTTCTTTTCTTTACTGGTTGCCGTCCTTCCGAAGCCTGTGGGTTACGTTGACAAAATGTCGATTTAGGATCGAAGAAAAGGGAAAAATTACGGATTTATAAGGGTTTGAGAGAACAAGGTCAAGTGAGAGAAGAGGATTAAGTGACCTAGTTTTGTGATGGCGGGAGGCGGAATTGAACCGCCGACACGAGGATTTTCAGTCCTCTGCTCTACCAACTGAGCTATCCTGCCTGATTTTCTTCACTTATATAATATAACTAATTTTTTTTTTCTTAGCAAGGGTTTTAACAAATATTTTCAAAATTAATAATGGTGGGCATTGCCCACCCTACTCTCTAATTATTAGTAGTAACAGAGTTAGTAGTTTCTCGATCGAGTTTTAACATTAAAACTCCTAAAGGAGGTAAGCACAAATCAAGAGAATCGGGATAATTATGGAAAAACCATTTTTCTGTCCATTTTCCGCCTAAATTACCCATGTTACTACCACCATAGTCACGAGAGTCGCTGTTAAAGATTTCTGTATAAAATCCCTCTTGAGGTACTCCAATACGATAATGGCTATGGGGTTGGGGAGTAAAGTTACAGACAATGACGATAAATTCTCCATTTTTGCCTCGACGAATAAACGCAACGACACTATGACGATTATCACTACAATCAATCCACTGGAAGCCTTCTTCTTCAAAGTCTAACTCATATAAAGCAGGTTCATTTTTATAGAGGGTATTAATGTCAGCAAAGAATTTTTTTAATTGTTGATGTTTTTCGTATTGCAGTAAATGCCATTCTAAATCTGTCCATACATTCCATTCACTCCATTGTCCAAATTCCATGCTCATAAACATAGTTTTTTTGCCCGGATGGGCGAACATATAACCAAAAACACTACGCAAATTGGCGAATTTTTGCCATTCATCTCCCGGCATTTTACCAATCATGTTACTTTTGCCGTGAACAATCTCATCGTGGGAAAGAGCTAACATATAGTTTTCGCTGTGATGATACCACATACTAAAAGTGACGCTATTTTGGTGAAATTGACGAAACCAAGGATCCATACTAAAATAATCTAACATATCGTGCATCCAACCCATGTTCCACTTCATGTTGAACCCTAAGCCACCCATATAAGGAGGACGAGATACCATTGCCCAAGAAGTAGATTCTTCAGCGATCGAAAGAATACCCGGAAAGTAATTAAAGATAGTACCATTAACTTGGCGCAAAAATTCTACCGCTTCGATATTTTCCCTCCCACCATATTGATTTGTTACCCATTCTCCATCCTCTCGATCGTAGTCAAGATAAAGCATAGAGGCAACGGCATCAACTCTAATTCCGTCAATGTGATATTTATCAAACCAAAATAAGGCATTCGCTACAAGGAAATTACGAACTTCGTTGCGTCCATAATCAAAAACTAATGTACCCCATCCCTTATGTTCTCCTTTGCGGGGATCTCCATGTTCAAATAAATGAGTACCATCAAAGAAGGCTAAACCATGGCCATCTTTGGGGAAATGTCCGGGTACCCAATCAACGATAACACCAATATCATTTTGATGACATACATCGATAAAATACATTAAATCTTCTGGACTACCGTAACGAGAAGTCGCTGCATAGTAACCTGTCACTTGATAACCCCATGATCCATCAAAAGGATGTTCAGCAACGGGTAATAATTCAATATGAGTGTAGCCTAATTCTTTGATATAAGGAATTAATTTTTCTGCAAATTCATAATAATTTAAAAAACGGGCAGTGGACTTTAGTTCCGATACTTGAACAACTTCAGCAGTGTTTCCATATTGTTTTAGAGGATCTTCTATAGAAGTATGTAACCATGAACCTAAGTGCATTTCATACACAGAAACAGGTTGACTAAGGGGATCTGTATTACGACGTTTTTCGAGCCAATTTTCGTCATTCCATTGATATGAGTCTAAATCAGCAACGATCGAGGCGGTTTTTGGGCGTACTTCTTGATAAAATCCAAAGGGATCTGACTTTTCATAAATATGTCCTTCCCAATTTTTAATCTCATACTTGTAATGAGTACCATAGTCGAGATCAGGAATAAATATCTCCCAAATCATATTCTGACGTTTCCGCATTTGATGTTCTCTGCCATCCCAAGAGTTGAAATCCCCTAAAACAGATACATTCCGAGCGTTAGGCGCCCAAACCGCAAAATAGACCCCTTTAACGCCGTTTTGTTCAATAACGTGAGCCCCCAACTTTTCATAAATGCGATGATGATTACCTTCTCCGAATAAATGTATATCAAAATCAGTTAATTGTCCTTCTTTAAATTGATAAGGATCATATATTACTTTTTCATGATCTCCCTCTTTGATTCGCAGTTGATAGCTATTCAATTCTTTGGCTTCAATTTCACACTCAAAAAAATTAGGATGATGATGCGATCGCATTTCATATTCTTGATGAGCGTTAGGAATAACTACCGAAGCACTGGTAGCTTTAGGTAAGTATGCTCTGATTACCCATTTTTTTTGATTATCTTTTTCTGATAGCAGATGACAACCTAGTATTTCAAAAGGATCATGATGTAAATTATGAACGATTTGATTAACTTGCTCAGAGGTTATTGTTGTAGGCATTTAATTTTTAATACTTAAACGTTTTTAATATTGTTTTAATCATGATACCTAGTTTTGCTATTGTGGGAATCAGTTTTTCTATTCTTCAATTTATGGCTTTCTGATTTCGATCGTCATAATTACCCATGTAAATTTAATGGTATCGCCAGTTTTTAGTGATACTAAGATATGACATTAATCAGTATATATCGATTGCTATATTGAAAAAGAAGAAAATTAATCTTCCGCCGTTGTTTAATTTATTAAATATTAATTGGATTGCTATAATAATGAATTATAAATCCTCTGAACCTAATCATAATGTGAAAAACCAAAGTGAGCAGTTAACATCCAATCTTAGAGAAACGTTATTAGATTATCAAAAAAAAATAGCGGAAGAAAATAGAGAAGAAGGACAATATTTATATTTACTAATTATTGAAGATGGCAGCGATAAACGTTTAATTTATTTGACTGATGAAATGTACGAAATTGGTCGTCGTCATGATGCTGAAATAATTTTCCACGATCAAGCAGTATCAAGAAATCATGGCACTATAGTTAAAGAATATAATCAAGAAGAAAACTTATTTTTTTACAAAATTTTTGATGGTGATTTATCAGGACACACAAGCACAAATGGTCTAATTATTAATAATAAAAAATATCAAAATAAATACTTGGAACATGGAGATTTAATACAACTTAGTAAAAAAGCAAAAGCTAGGTATTTTGTGATTGATAAAGACTCACAAATAAAAGATTTTTTAAATTTTGTTAATTCAGAAAATAATAATGAAATTCTAATTGATAAAGACTTAGAAAGTTATGCAAAAAAAACCTTAGATTATCCTCCTTTTAATCTTGATATTGGTAATGATCTCAGCTTAGAAAAAGAAAACATTAATGAGTATATTTCTAAACTTAGTTCTTTTGCGGAATTGAGTCCTTATCCTATCGTTGAAATAAATTTACAAGGAAAATTAACTTACTATAATCAAGCGGCTAGTTTATTATTTCCTAAATTAGCTGATGAAAAAATGAGTCATCCTGTTTTATCTAATTTATTGAAAGCTGAACATAAAATTCATGGAAACTTATTTGTTAGAGAGTTACATTATCATAATAAAATTTTTGAACAATATATCCATTATTTACCAGAATTAAAACTTATTAGAAGCTATATATTTGATTTTACGGAAAGAAAACAAATTGAAGCTAAACTAAAAGACAGTGAAGCAAAATACCGAGCTGTCATTGAACAAATTTCTGAAGGAATAATTTTATTTACTGCGGAAGACTTTTTAATTATTGAATGTAATATATCAGCAACTAAAATTTTAAAATATCCTCTCAAGGACTTAATTCATGAAAATATAGAATTATTTTTAGCCAGTAAACAGCAAGAATTTAGACAAAATTTACAAGTACTTAGAATAAGTAAAATTAGCTTTACTCAAGAGTTAAAATTAAAAGTTAAAAATGATGAACCTGTCGACGTTGAATTAAGTGTAAGCGTTATTATTTATGAAGATAAATTAGTATTTTGTTCTGTTTTTAGAGATATTAGTGAACGAAAAAAATTAGAAAACAAACTGAAATATCAGGCTTATCATGACAGCTTGACTGGACTCTATAAACGCAACTTTTTTCTTCACTGTTTTGCTAAAAATATAGCTCGAGCTAAAAGAAAAAAAATGGTCATAGGAATTATGTTTTTTGATGTAGATCATTTCAAACAAATTAACGATAATTATGGTCATGATATTGGTGATTTATTACTTCAACAATTTTCTCAAAGATTACAACATTCTTTACGAGAAAGTGATTGTTTAGCCCGTTGGGGAGGAGATGAATTTGTGGCTTTATTACCTGATATTTCTTCTCAAGATGATTTAATGATTATCATCGATCGAGTGATAAAATCAATACGAAATCCTTTTGCTTGTAATGGTGTAATAATAAGAACTTCTACCAGTATAGGAGTAGCGATTTATCCAAAACATGGTGAAGATATTGACTCTTTATTGAAAAAAGCTGATGAGGCTTTATACACTACCAAAAGAAACGGAAGAAATGGTTATACCATTTATATTTAAGGATTGTCTCATCATATTTAGGCAGAGGTAACTGTCAATTGTATATTGTTGAAAGTTTTCCTTGGGTAAAAAATAAGGCTCAAATGCTGTGCTATAATTTGAAAATTAGAACTTTTTTTAAAAAACTAGCTGATTGTGCTTTCTTCACTTATCGCTGATTACAAAATTATTTTTGAACGAGATCCTGCCGCTCGTAACTGGTTAGAAGTATTACTCTGCTATCCCGGATTACAAGCCCTTGTTCTTCATCGTTTATCCCATTGGCTCTATAATTTAAAATTACCCCTTATACCTCGTTTAATGTCTCATTTTGGACGTTTTTTTACGGGTATTGAAATTCATCCGGGGGCAACCATCGGTAAAGGAGTATTTATTGATCATGGTATGGGTGTAGTAATTGGGGAAACAGCAATTATTGGTGATTATTGTCTAATATATCAAGGTGTCACTCTTGGTGGTACGGGGAAAGAATGCGGGAAACGTCATCCAACCCTTGGAGAAAATGTAGTTATTGGTGGTGGTGCTAAGGTTTTAGGTAATATTCTTATCGGTAATAATGTTCGTATCGGTGCAGGTTCAGTAGTATTAAAAGATGTCCCTTCTGATTGTACCGTAGTTGGTATTCCGGGTAGAGTAGTTTATCGATCGGGTGTAAAAGTTGATCCTCTTGATCATAGTAATTTACCAGATTCTGAAGCAACAGTTATTAGGACTCTTTTAGATAGAATTGAACAGTTAGAAAAACAAGTAATTGAATTACAACAGCAATCTCTTGAGAAACAATTTTATTCTTGTGATAAATTTTGAGCAATCCTTGATAAATCATGAATATTACTGTACCGTCTATTGCTTGTGAAGTTTGTGCAAATACGATCGCCAAAGCAATTAAAAATTGTGATCCAGATGCGATCGTAAATGTTGATGTTACCACTAAAGTTGTGGAAATTGATACCCAAAAAACCCTAGATGAGATGAAAAAAGTTATTATTGAGGTAGGGCATAGTATTAATTAGGAATGAGAAATTATTAAAAAGTATTGAAATTTTGGCGTTGCTTAACTAAGCCATGAATTTTGATCTATTTACAAATCTAAATGGTATCTTTCTCCATTTTCTAATATTCCTAATGACAATAATATTCTAATTTGACCATGGCGAAATTCTTTTAAAACCCAACACCTAACACCTAGTTTTTGCAATGAAACAGAAATTATTATGGTTAACGGCTAGTATCAATCTAGTGGCTTTTTGCCTTCCTGCATGGGGTTTAAATGAGTCTTTGTCAGAAAAAGGCATTAATGCTTTAGTGTTACAGGAACCTCCTTACAATTTACTAGGTCGTAAAATAAGTATAGGTCAAGTAGAAATCGGCAGACCGAAAAAATTTGCTTTAGATAAAGTTCATCCACTACATAAAGCATTACCGATCGCTCGTCTTTTTTACCGCAATCAACCAGCACAACCAAACACCCATATCGACAATCACGCTATGATGGTGGCTTCTGTTATGGTGAGTAATCAAAAAACATTACGAGGTATTGCCCCCTTAGCTAAGTTGTATTCTGGTGCTGTAGGCTCTCTCAAAAATGCTGCACAACCCGAAGAATGTCTCACAACTCAAAACATTGCTTTACAAAATAGTGGTAGTGTGAGGGCTATTAATTTAAGTTTTGGAGAGTCTTTAGCTAGAGACGATCGAGAAAATCCTCAACTAGATGGTAACGCATTACTTACTCAATGTTTAGATTGGTCAGCAAGAGTTCATAATGTTATGTATGTAGTGGCAGGAAATCAAGGATTAGGAGGAATTCCCATCCCAACAGACAACTATAACGGAATCACCACAGCGTATAGTATGCGTAAAGGAGGAGTTTTTAGTAAAGTTGATTTTGCTAATTTAAGTATTTCACCGATGGGTATTGCCAAGGCTTTGATTCGTCAGGAAACTAATATTGATGGAAGACGGGGAATTAGTTTACTCGCCCCCGGCAGTAAAATTGATGTCTATAATTTGGATGGCAAAGTGGAACAAGTAAGTGGTAGTAGTTTTGCCGCTCCTCACATTACTGGATCGATCGCATTGTTACAAGAAGCAGGAAATAATTTTTTACAAGAAAATCCGAATACATGGACAAAAGACTATCAAAATCATGAACTAATGAAGGCTATTTTACTTAATTCTGCGGATAAATTGAAAGATAAAGGCGATGGTAATTTGTTAGGAATGATTCGTAATGTTTATACTCAAAAAAATAAAACTTGGCTGGAAAGTGATGCTTATATAAACTCAGATATTCCCCTAGATATGGAGATGGGTGCGGGGCATTTAAACACCATGAGAGCTTATCACCAATTGAAAGCTGGTCAGTTTAACTATAATGAAAAAGTATCTCCCATAGGATGGAATTATGATAAAATTGAGGAAAATAAGACCCATGACTATATTATCAAACAACCTTTAAAAGCAGATAGTTTTATCTCTATTACTCTTACATGGGATCGTTTAGTGGAGTTAAATGACTCTAATAATAACCAAGAATATGATATAGGAGAACACTTTATCGATCGAGGTTTAAATAATTTAGATTTAGAGTTAATTAATAGTAATAATCAAGAAAAAATAGTATGTTCTTCTATAAGTAAAATTGATAGTGTTGAACATATTTTCTGCCCAATTCCCAAAACGGGTGAGTATAAAATTCGAGTGAATTTCAAAGAAAAAGTTAATAATTCCAGTCAACCCTATGGTTTAGCATGGCACGGACTCTCTTCAAACTCATCTGAAAATTAGTAGGCAATATACATAATAAACAAATGCCAAACTAATTCGGTTAGATTCAATTTTTGTTGAATAATTAATGCTCCTAATGCCATTGTAAATGGTTTAGCTAGAGTTACCTAATTTCTAATTAAAAATAGTTCTCCTTCAAATTCTATCCAAGGAGTAAAATTAATAACGCTCAGGGGTAATTGGTTAGAAATTGAAATTGAAATAATCGGGCAAATTCACCAAGGTATTAATTAATATTAAACAATAGATTCAAAACTAAATAATTTTAGGAATGAGGATGAAAATAGTTATAAATATTTTGAGCTAAATTATCTCCAATTCCTGACACTTCTTGCAGTTGTCTAACAGTTGCTTCTCTAATATAGTCGATCGAGTGAAAGTGAGATAATAATAATTTTTGACGCTCAAATCCTAACCCCGAAATATCGTCTAAAATCGATCTACGACTAGCTTTTAATCTCTGTTGACGATGGAAACTAACAGCAAAACGATGAGCTTCATCTCTTAATCTTCTTAATAATTGTACCCCTATTTGTTCTTTATCAGTCGATAAAGGTTGAGATTGATTAAGGATAAAAATTTCTTCTCTTTTTTTAGCTAAACTAATGATGTTAATTTTAGGTAATAAATTCATTTCTTCTAAGACTTTACACACAGAAGAAAGTTGTCCTTTTCCACCATCAATCATTACTAAATCGGGATATTCTTCTTGACTAGAAAATCGTCTTTTAATAATTTCTTGAAGGGAAGCAAAATCGTCAGAATGACCAATTTTTATATCGGGATTTTTTATTTTATAATGGCGATAATATTGTTTTGCTGGTAAACCATTAATAAAAACCACTCTTGAAGCGACGGCATTTGAACCTTGTATATGAGATATATCATAACCTTCTATTCGTCTAGGAAAAATTGGCAAATCTAAAATTTTCGCTAAATCTTCCATTTCTTGTAAATTAGTTTGAGTAAATTTTTGGCTTCTTTCTAACTCAATTTGTGCGTTTCTTTCTACCATTGAAATTAACTCTGCTTTTTGTTGCTTTTGAGGAGTAATAATATTAACTTTTTTACCTTTTTTAACCTTTAGCCAATTTGTTAATATTTCCTCTTGAGATAATTTATATTGAACTAATATTTCTGATGGGATTTCTACCGCATCAATATTGTGATAATGTTCTTCTAATACCCGTTGTAAAATCTCTCCTTTATCATCATTTTTATTATTATCAGTAAAAAACCCTAATCGACTTATTAAACGCCCTGCCCGAATCTGGAATAGTTGAATACAAGTATGATTCTCGTCTTGGGCTAGTGCGATCGCATCTCTAGATATGGTATCATCGGATAAAGCCACTTTTTGAGTGGTAAATAATTGTTGTAAACTGCGGATTTGATCTCGATATTTACCTGCTTTTTCAAATTCTAAATTTACTGCACAATTTTCCATTTTTTGCCCTAATTGTTGGAGCAATTCATCAATTCTTCCCTGAAAAATTAAAGCAATTTTATTGATAATTTCTCGATAATCTTCTGAGGTAATTAAATGTTGACAAACTCCGGGGCATTTTCCCATATCATAATTTAAACAAGGACGATTTTTATATAAGGGTTTCGATCGTTGTCTAAGGGGGAAAGTACTCTTAATAATATCAAGAGTTTCTCTTAATCCTTTACTATCTACATAAGGGCCATAATATCGATCGAGTTTACTACTTAATCGTCGTTTACGAGTAATAAAAATTCGAGGATAATCTTCAGACCATGTTATACAAATATAAGGGTATTTTTTATCATCTTTTAAAAGAACATTAAAATGAGGTTGATGTTGTTTAATTAAATTAGCTTCTAAAGCTAAAGCCTCTACTTCGGTGTCGGTGACAATAAACTCAATATCTCGAATTTGCTGTACCATTAAAGCAATTCTATTACTATGTTTTTGACTGGAATTAAAATAAGATTTAATTCTATTTTTTAGTATTTTAGCTTTACCAATATAAAGAATATTACCATCTTTATCCTTCATAAAATAAACCCCAGAATCTGAAGGTAAATTTTGTAAAATTGTAGATAAATTTTCTATCATAAAGTTTTTAGATATTGGAGGATTAATCTTTAATAATGAAGCGGATAATGAGCAAAGTATTTTTTAAATTGAGATAAAATTACTTTAAGAATTTTCTTTTTCACTTTCATATTGTTTCGGTAAAGCAATTCTACTATGAAAATTAGAATATCGCTTAGAAAAATGTTCTAAATAAGGACTAACTAAAACACATCTTCTTTTAATATTTCCTAATTTTATTTGATGATAAAGAAACTCAGGAGTGATACCAAATACTTTCTTAAAATCTGCCGTTAATTCGGGTAACCCTTCTTTTTCTAATTCACAACTATTAAGTACTTTTTCAAAAAAATAAAACCTCTCGTGACGATGAGAATTTACTAACTTCCATTCATCACTATTTAAAAAGTTTTTACCTGTTATATCTTTAGTATTTCTTATATTTCTAGCTGTATCTATTTCACATAAAATAATTGAATTAAGTAATTTAGGATTAGATATTTCTTTATTTTGATTATTATCATTAAATCTAGCTTTGTAATCCCAATCTAAGTCACAATCTTGAGTCACAATAATAGCAAAAGGATGAATAATAGGCTGAAATTCTGTATTTTCTAAAGATTTATCATCAAAATTAGTGGGTCTAAATTGAGTAATATTAGTTAAAATCTCTCCTTGTCTAAGAGGAGATTCTGTTTGAGAAGGTTTATAAATAGATGGTTTATCTTTATCCATTACTATTATTTATTTAATTTAAAAATCATCTAATACTAAAGAAGGACGTATTTTAGGAGGTAAAATTTTCCCTTTAATAGTTGTCTGATAAGTTGGTAAAGATGTTTGATAATTATCAGTTAAATCTTCTGAATAAAAATCAATAATTCCTTCTAAATTTTCATTAGCTTCTTCTATAGCATCGTCAGAAAGACGTTTAATAATCCACACACATTTAATAAATAACTCTTGCTTTTCTGGTGATAAATTAGCCCAAGTAAAACTATTCTCATTATTACCAAATTGTAAAGGTTTTATTTTAAAGGGATTCAGGGGGTTGGGGTTGCATGACTTCATGGAGTCTGTCTGTGATACTCCATCGAAACAGATGTCTAGCTGACTCGTTAAAGTAGTCGAGGGGTTGCCAAATACTCTCATCAGTTTTCTCCTTTTCTTGAGTAAAAAAATCTGCGTCTAATAAATAACCTATTTCTTTGTTATTTTCTTCTTGATTAGTAACCTCAACAAAACCATGTCTAAAGCTAACTAATCCATAGTCATTTTCTAAAACTAAATTTTTGGCTATATTTTTGATTGAGTTTTTTATAGCAGAATTAGCTAATTCTGAAGCTATATTAGGACTAATTAATTCAGCCCATTGTACATTTTCTAAGTCTAATTTAGAACGAATAATTAAATCTTGGTATCTAAAACCAATCCGAGAATAAAAAGAGGGTTTATAAATTTCTTGAAAAATATTAATGATTTTTTTAAGTTGCTGTTTAAAAGTATCATAACGTTCGTAATCTAAAGTTTTTAAAGCTAGAAAATCTTTGGTTAAAGTTAATAACCATTTTTCATCTTCAGATTTAAACAGATGTCCCATTTCTTCATTAGGGAAAGGAAATCCTGTTTGTTGAATAATTTTATTAAAATCTGATGGTAATTGCGGTTTATTAACTTCATAATAAGGATATTCATCTCGAATTGCCTCTTGAAAATCAACAGGCTCAGAATTAACCTTAAGTATAGGTGGATAGCGTAATTGACACACAACCTCGATTAAGGGGTTACGTTTATAAATTACACGTTCTGATTTAGGTAAGTCCATCTAAGTTTTATTGGCTAAATGATTACGAGAGAATAATTGAAATAGGTTTTAATTTGATTTTAAATTCAATTATTATAGCGGTTGGTTGTGCTTAATCATAACTAGACATACAATAGTTTTTTGTACTATAATTTGCTGTCAAGTTTATTAAATTGTCAACTTAATTCTATCTTAAGTTACTAGCCACCCTTGTAAAATACCTTTAATCGTAATTAATTTTTATCAGCCTTTAACTGCTAATCTGTGACTAACCCTAACCCTGAATTAAACGAAAAAAATTTTGATAACTCTTTTAATTCTTAATTCCTAATTCCAAATGACTAATAAAATTAAGATGGTATTGATAATATAAAATGCTCCCACAATTTGAGTTTCTGTCCAACCACTTAACTCTAAATGATGATGAATTGGCGCCATTTTAAATAGTCTTTTTCCTTTCCCTTGCTGATCTTTTGTGGCTTTATAATAACTCACTTGAGCAATTACTGATAAGGACTCAATAAAGAATAATAAACTAATAATAAATAATGCCCATAAATTTTGACTCAAAATTCCGACAGCCGCTAAACTTGCACCTAGTGCTAATGAACCAGTATCTCCCATAAATACAGAGGCTTTATTGCGGTTATGCACCACAAAACCAAGGCAACCCCCACTGATAGCTAAACAAAAAGCAAGTAAGTCAGGATGATTTTCTACGGCTAAAATTCCTAATCCTAAAAATGCGATCGCACTTGTACCGCCGGCTAAACCGTCAACTCCGTCAGTTAAATTAGTAGCATTACTTTCCGCTACGATAACAAAAATAGCCACAAACCAGAAAAGAAAACTCAGGGGTAAAATGATATTGAAGGGTAAATAAACATTAGTAATAGAGGAAGGTTGACTTAGATACATCCAAATACAGAAAATCACCGCAAAACCAATTTGTAAAATTAATTTTTGTTTGGGGGTTAAACCCATATTTGTTTTTTTCCGTAAAATTTGCCAGTCATCAATCCAACCAATAAACCCATAAGCCAAAGTTACTAACCCCACCGCTATAACCTCATGGGTGAATCCTCCTGTGATTAAACCAATAATTACTGCCGTCGGAATGAAGAAAATCCCCCCCATTGTGGGAGTACCAGCTTTTTTAAGATGAGTTTGAGGGCCATCTTCTTGTATAACTTGAGATGCTTTGATTTTTTGTAAAACAGGTACAACAATATAACCAAATATAGCACTAACGATCGAGCCTAAAAATAGAGGTAGAATTTCTTGATTATCTAAAAATGCGAAAGCAATTAAAGTTAAAATGAGAGTCAAAAAACCTAGTAAAAACCATCCTGAAGGATTTAAGAGACGATTGACAGAGAAAGAATTAGTTTCCATTACAATTAAAAATTAACAATTAACAATTATCAATTATCAATCATCCTTTGTCATTCTTAATTAATAGTTGATGAAAAATTTTTTTCTTATGAGGATAATTAACAATTAAAATACTTATAAGCACTATAAGCCATCGCTACAACCCCCGTTACGATCGAAGACTCATCTAATTCAAAACGAGGATGATGTAAAGGATAATTATGTTGATTACTTTTCCCCACACCTAATCTAAACATAGTACCCGGAGCATGATCCAAATAAATGGCAAAATCTTCCGCTCCCAAAGAAGGTTCAAGAATCGAAATAACCTGTTCTTCTCCAAGAGCTTCTAAAACCGATTTTTCAATAATTTTTGTCAATGTCATGTCATTTTGCACACTAGGGAGACGATGACGATAATTAATTTGACATTTTGCACCATAAGTATTACAAATCCCCTCCACAATACCTTTAATCCATATCGGTAGATTTTCTCTAATTTCGGGATTAAGCGATCGTACCGTACCCACCATTTTTACTTGATCTGCAATAATATTGGGCGCAATACCACCATTAATTTGACCGATCGTTAAAACTAAAGGATGTAAAGGATTTTGCATTCGACTAATAGCTTGTTGTAGTGATGTTATCACCTGTGCGGAAATCCAAATAGCATCAATAGCCTGATGAGGGCGAGCACCATGACCAGCTTCTCCTTGAATAATAATCTCTAAATCATCCATAGCCGAAGTTAACGCACCATAACGAATGCCCACAGAACGAGCAGGAATAGACGGAAATACATGAACTCCAAAAATTGCCGAAATGTCTCTCATCGCTCCATCTTCCACCATCCACAATGCACCCTGAGCAATTTCTTCCGCCGGTTGAAAAATAAATCGAATATTACCGGGTAAACCGTCCTTTAATTGAGATAATATCATCGCCGTACCCAATCCGATCGTTGTATGTAGATCATGACCACAGGCGTGCATAACACCCGGTACTTTAGATGCAAATTCTAATGGACTCGCCTCTTGAATTGGTAACGCATCCATATCCGTGCGAATCCCCAGATAAAGATTACTCATCCCATTACCTTTCAACTCACCAATTACGCCTGTTTTTCCTACTCCCTCCTTTACCATTAGCCCACAAGAAGACAAAACCCCCGCCACATAGGCCGCTGTTTGATGTTCCTGTCCACTTAACTCTGGATGAGCATGAAAATGACGACGAATTTCAATCAATCTTGGTGCTAAATCTGTCGCTAAATCCTTAATCTTATTAAGCATTCTCTAAATTAATCACAGTTTATTATCAAGTATATAGTATTCAAAATCACTGGAGTTCGAGCTTTAGCTTTTAAGGAAATGAAAAAAATGAGTGATATTATTTGTAAGTGTTAATTGTTCATTGTTAATTGTTCATTATCCATTACCCTTCAACGTTGACAAAAGGTAATAAAGCGACTAAACGAGCCTGTTTAACTGCTGTAGTTAAGTCTCTTTGTTGACGAGCAGTTAAGCCAGTAATACGACGAGGAAGCATTTTACCTCTTTCGGTAATAAATTTATGTAGAAGTTCTACATCTTTATAGTCAATGGGTTGACTTGGGGCAATAGGAGATAATCTTTTACGAAAATAAGCCATAATCTATATTTTAATCTATATTTTACTTTGAAAACATTAAGAAATCAAATTATTTAATTTCTTTGTGAATAGTGTGTTTATTGCAATGAGTACAGAATTTTTTTAATTCCATTCTGCCAGTGGTATTACGTCTATTTTTCATGGTAGTATAACGAGAAACACCATTAGAACGTTTATCAGTATTAGTACGACACTCGGTGCATTCAAGAGTGATGATTAAACGGACACCTTTTTTACTTGCCATTTTTTTAGCTCAGTTACTATAACAGTAATTTTATACACAATCTATTATTATCCTATAATAACCTTATTTTTGACAAGGGGGTTTCTGAAATTTCAGTAATTCTCGTTGACGAAAGCGGATTTGGGAAAAGGCAAGAGCGAAAAGTGACAAGAATTGATTTTAAAACTCCTAAAATGGATTTATCAATTTTTACGAATATTAAACTATGCAACTTTTATGGATTTTAGCTTAACAGAAGTCTTCATTACCAATTGATAATTGTAGATTGTTGAAAATGACTTGAATAAGTGACTTTGAGGAAAAATGTTTATAATGAGAGAAAGTTAATTGTCATGAGAACAAAGCTACAATAAATTTAAAATTTAACGATGTTTTAGAAGATCAGGATTTACGTATCAGTCCCCTTGTACCCCTAATTCTGGGGGTAAGAACAAACAGGACTCCCATACTTAAAGGTTGGGAGGTGGAAAAAACTATTTTTGTCAAAGTCCGAAAGATGTTGGGATAAAAATTTTTTTGATTATATAGTCTATAACCCTATTCTTTCAGATATTTCACAGAGGTTATAAAATGAAGCCTACAATTTTTCTTAGTTTAGTTTTATCTTTAATTTTTCCTTTTATGGTTAATTTGTCTCCCATATTGGCTAGGGATGACTTATTATCTAATTCGATCGCCCAAAAGACTCGCAGTCGGCAAAATTCGGTAAGACAAAATGTCAATTCTCGTTCTCGTAATCGTCCTAGTTCATCACGAAATATTAATCGTGGGAAGAATGTTAATGTAAATCGATCTGAGATCGATCGAGATAGAGTTAATAATCGAGATAGAGTTAATAATCGAGATAGAGTTAATAATCGGGATAGAGTTAATAATCGAGATAGAGTTAATAATCGGGATAGAGTTAATAATCGGGATAGAGTTAATAATCGGGATAGAGTTAATAATCGGGATAGAGTTAATAAAGGTAAAGTAAATCATCATCATCGCAACTCTGATCGAAATCCTACCCGTAATGTTAATTATCATCGGGGAGTTAATAAGTCTCCTTATAATCGCAGTTACGATCGAAATCGAATACATGATACGAACATTGATTATGATCAGATTAGAAATAGCAATTCTCGCCGTGGAGTAAATAGTTCTAACTATAATCGCAATCATGATCGAACTCGTCACAATAATCGTCCTATCGACTACGATCGAGTAAAAAATGGCAGTTATCCTTATGGAGTTAATAATTATCGCCGTAATCGCAATTTCGATCGTTATCGGATCAATAATCGAATTAACCGCAGAAATATTAATACTCCGAATCGCTATATAATCATCAATCCTCGATCGCATTGGAATAATTGGGGATGGAATGGAGGAGTAATATGGTCTCCTAATTATGGTTTTTGGGGTGGCGGTTTTTGGGGTTCTTTTGGAGTACCAACATCAAACACTCGTGTAAGTACTGGAATAATTTACTCTAATAACTCATCTGACTACGTTACTATTAGCGACAATACTCCGGGTTTTAATTTATTTGATAGCTACGGTTTGACTCAAGTACAATGTGATAATACCCTAGATTTAGTTTTTATTTATGGCCCTCAAGATAGCTTAATTTGTGCTTTGCCAAATAATTATGTAGTTGCAGGATATTATGATGTTAATCCGGTTAACTTAAGTCTTGTAGCTCGTTTTTAAAACTATTCGTTAATTAATTCTTGGATTATATTATAACGACCAAAAATTATTGTTAATCGTCAATTATCTATACTTTATTTCTTAAATACCAATCACATATTTGCGCCATTCGTTATTATGATTGTCTCTGGTACACTTAGCAATCTCAAAATGAAGACTACTATAAGGTTTCCTCGGTTGTTGATGTAAAGGCATTTGGGCTTCTTTTGGGGTACGATTTCCCTTTTTTATATTGCAACGAACACAAGCGGCTACGAGATTTTCCCAAGTATCTCCTCCACCTCTCGATCGAGGTATAACATGATCTAAGGTTAGTTGATCCCCTTTATAATTACAATATTGACAAGCATTTTTATCTCTTTCAAAAACATTACGTCTAGTTAAGGGAATGTCTTTGTAGGGTATTTTGACATAGTGACGTAACCTAATAACAGAAGGAAGGGGAAAAGTTTGACAAATGAATGCGTTATGATGTTCTAATTGTTCAGCTTTACCTTTTATTAATAAAATAACCGCCCGTTTCCAGTTAGTAATATTTAGCGGTTCATAGGAAGCATTTAAGACTAAAACCTTACCCATAAAAGTATTACTTTCAATAATTTATTGCTGATACTAACATAAATTATTAAGAATTGACAAAATAGGAGTTAGGAGTTAGAAAAATAAAGGAAAAAAACTTTATATCCTCCTCCTAACAAGAAAGGAAAAAGGTTAATTAATATAACTCTTCTTCTTTGTGGGTTTCGATTTTACAGTCAGAGGTAGGATAAGCTACACAGGTTAAAACATATCCCGCTTCAATTTGATCATCATCTAAGAAAGATTGATCGGATTGATCTACAGTACCAGAGACGATTTTACCAGCACAGGTAGAACAAGCACCGGCACGACAAGAGTAAGGTAAATCAAGACCTTGTTCTTCAGCAACGTCAAGGATATACTCATCATCGGGTACTTCGATCGTTTGTTCGCCGTCTTCAGTTACTAAAGTTACGTTATAAGTTGCCATGTTTTTTCCTTTTGATTTGTAATTTACAAAAAACTAAATGTTACTCACTATATTTAAGCAAGTCTAATATGAATAGTAAAGTATAAATGCCAATAATGATTTACACATTAGAAATGAAATTGTTTATCTTCTTTATAATAAATTTTGCTTATATTATAAGTTTAACCTAAATTAGAGTTTAAAAACATTTATATTTTTTATTATACTTGATAGTTAAGGTTTTTCGCCCTTCTTAAGAATTGACAAAGAAACAAAATCTGTTAATTATACCTATTAAATTTACTTATAATCTTAGAAATTAAGAAAGACGAGAAAAATATAAATTACTGATTTTTAATAAAAACCCTTATCCTAACTCAGCAATTCTGTTAAGTATTTTTTACGGAGTAACTTTTCAATCTCATCACTGGTTGTCGGACGGCCAAAAAGATAACCTTGTACATATTCACACTGATTTTGTTTTACTTTCTGGAATTGTATTTCTGTCTCGACTCCTTCTGCTACTACTTCCATGTCTAAGTTATGGGCTAAATTAACAATGCTTTCTAATATTTTTTCCTTTTTTTCATGTTTGCCGATGGCACGAATGAAACAGGCATCTATTTTGAGGATGTCAATAGGTAATTGATATAAACGACTCAGAGAAGAATAACCTGTCCCAAAATCATCGATACATAGTTTAATCCCTAATTCTTTTAATTGATTCAACATTGTATCTGCTTTATTATCAGTTTCGAGAATCGCACTTTCAGTTATTTCTAATTTAATTAAATGACGATCGCACTGAGTTTGTTGCAAAATTTCTTCTACTTTTTGAACTAAATTAGATTGTTTAAATTGCCTAGGAGAAAGATTAACGTTGATAAAGAAAGAATGAAAAGGTATTAAATTTTTCCAAAGACTTGATTGAATACAAGCCTGATGTAAAACCCATTCTCCTATTTCTACAATTAGTCCTGTTTCTTCTGCCAAAGGAATAAATCCTACGGGGGAGATAAAGCCTTGTTCTGGATGATGCCAACGCAATAAAGACTCAAAACCGACAATACTTTGATCTGCTACATTTACAATGGGTTGATAATAAGTTTCAAATTGTTTTTTTTCTAAAGCCTTGCGTAAATCATTTTCAAGGTTGAGTCTTTTAACGGCTACTTTGTGCATGGTTTTATTAAAAATAGCCGATCGAGATTTACCTAAAGATTTCGCCCGATACATAGCTAAATCTGCATCTCTTACCATTTCTTCTCCACTTTCATAACCCATTGTACTGAGAGTTATTCCGATGCTTCCTGATGTAAATATTTCTTGGGAATCAACTATTAAGGGTTGTTGTAAAGAGTTCTGAATACGATCGCTTATTTCAGAAATGATACTTAAATCTTTGACGTCATCAATAATAATAGTAAACTCGTCTCCTCCTAAACGAGCTAATTTATCTTGATCTCGAAGACTATTAGTAATTCTTTGAGCTACATCTTGTAAAAAAATATCTCCCACAGAATGCCCTAAACTATCATTAATTAATTTAAAACCATCTAAATCTAAAAATAATAGAGCGAAAACATAATCTTGATACTCATTGGCTTTCTTCAAGCAATTTTGTAATTCCTCTAAAAACCATGCTCTATTATGTAATCCTGTTAAAGAATCATGAAAAGCATCATAAATTAATTTTTTTCGAGTATTAATTTTATCGGTAACATCTCTTTGAATCGCTAAATAATGGGTTAATTCTCCTTCACTATTGGTGATTGGTTCGATATGCCATTGATTGTAAAATTCTGTTCCATCTTTACGATAGTTAATTGCTTCGCCAAAAAATACTTGACCATTTCTCAATAACGTCTTGAGATTTTTAAATACTTTGCGATCGGTATTTGGCCCTTGTAAAATGCGAGGAGTTTTACCGATAATCTCTGAAGGTTGATAACCAGTCATTTGACTGAATGCCTTATTAACAAACACAATTTCTGGCCCTGGATAGTCTAATTCTGTGGTGGTAATGACGATCGAATCATGGGCGCTATGAACTGCGGCGGCTAATAAAGTAATCTGTTCTTCATTATTGTTTATATAACCATTAGATAATTTTTCGCTAATTAGAAATGGAGAGGTTTTGGTGTCACCTTGTACAACATCGGAATGGGAGAAATGTCTGTCTAAAACCATATTATTCTTTTATCTTAGATAAAGTTCACTGGCTTAATATTCTTGTCAGGATTTCACCATACTATCATTTTCTGTGAAATATAAGGCAAATATTAAGAAACTTTCTTCTTAGGTGATTTCTAATAATAAATATACCTGCTAAATCCCCCTAGCCCCCAAAACACAAAGAGGAAATTATAAAGAAGATGGGTAAATTCTTTCTTGGAAATGGCCTTAACAGTACTCATAAATATCAAATTATTCCTGTGCTAAGTATAACTCGATTACAGATTTTATCTTTCACATCGTCGATCGAAATTTTGACAACAGTAGTCAAAAAAGTTTAAATAAGATTGTTTAAAGACTTCTGCACTAAATTTTTGTGCTTGGAGACGGCATTTTTCGGAATTAATCTGATTCTCTAACTCAACAAAGGTTTCTATTCCTTTTATTAAACCTTCCACTGTTTGAGGAGAAAAAAGAACTCCGGTACCATTTTCTTGATCTTTCCGAATATCTATTACTGTTTCCATCGCACCACCAGCATTGTAAGCTATAACAGGAGTGCCACAGGCTTGAGCTTCGACGATCGCAATACCAAAATCTTCACAGGCGGCATAGACAAAGGCTTTAGCATTAGACAAATATTGTTTTAAGGTATCATCATCTACCGAACCCAGAAGGGTTATATTCTCTTTCGCAATGGCTTTTATTTGTTTCATTTCTTCACCGTCACCGATAACAACAAGGGGTTTTCCTAAAGTATTAAAGGCTTTGACAATCAGAGAAATTTTTTTATAACTGACTAAACGAGAAATAGTAATATAGTATTCCGATTTTTGTGGTTGAAAAGGAAACTCTTGTACTTGTACTGGGGGATAAATTACTTTTGCTTCCCGACGATAACAACGCCAAATTCTACGGGCTGTGTGATGAGAGTTGGCGATAAAATAGTCCACTTGATTAGAGGAAGTAACGTCCCATTGTCTGAGACGATGTAGGATATAACGGGCGATGATTCCTTGTATTCCCTTTCCTAGTTTACTTCGATCGAGATAATCAAAAGTTAAGTCCCAAGCATAACGCATGGGGGTATGAGAGTAACAAATATGTAACTGATCTGGACAAGTAATAACCCCTTTAGCTACGGCATGGGAGGAAGAAAGAATTACATCGTATTGAGTTAGGTTTAATTGTTCGATGGCAAGGGGCAACAAGGGTAAATATTTTTGTACCCCATTACCACTAAAGGGAAAATGTTGTAAAAAAGTAGTGTGAATCTTTCTCTGGTACAAATAACTTTGGGGATTTGTCGATTCAAAGTCGATAAGGGCAAATATTTCAGCATCAATAAAACCTAAAATCTCCTTAACAACTAATTCCGAACCTCCTGTGGCTTTTGGGGTTAGCCATTCATGAACCAGAGCAATTTTCATGTATATTTAAAACTCATCTCCACCACTATTACTATTGTTTTCATTATCCCGTTTAGACCCCAATAAATCAAGATTATTAACTCTTATTAAAGGTTTACTACGTTTATCTCCACTATTTCGATCGTTCCATGTATCAATTTTAAGAGAACCTTGAATCCCGACTAAACTACCTTTTTTGACATAATTGGCGGCAATTTCTGCGGTTTTATCCCAAATTTCCAATTCAAACCAATCAGGTTGTTCATCTTTTTTACGACGATTAACGGCAATATTAAACTTACACAGAATTTTACCGCTATCAAAATAACGAATTTCAGGATTAGAACCAGCTCTACCGACTAAGTGTACTATATTTAAAGTCATAGTTTTAACGTATAAATGTACTAGCTACTCTAGTTTATCATAACTAACAAACACTTGGACAGTTAATTTAACCTCAGTTAACCATAAAATTATCGAGAAAAAAAGGAATAGGAAACAGAGAATAGGGAAAAGTAATAATAATTGATTCAAAACTATCAGAAATTGATTTATTTCCATTATTTATTCTAATTACCTTTCCCTGTCTTAGTAAAAATATTGTCGAAAAAGTAGCCATCAGCTATTGTTAAGTTAAATTTCTTGTCAACATTACTAATTGATTACTTATTCTTTAATGGAAAAAAGGCTAAAAGCTAACCGCTAAGAGCTAAAAGCTACCTTCACCCATAAATTTTAAGCTCTCTCAGGTTTAATCCGTTTGCTGTTTACAAGTCTAATAAGGCATCTTCTTGATGAGTTTCGATAACACAATCAGAGGTAGCATAGGCTTTACAGGTAAGAAAAAAACCCGCTTCGATTTCTTTTGCCTTTAAAAAATCATAATCATGGTTTACACTACCTTGTATTAATCGTCCTGTACAACTTACACAGACTCCTGCACGACAAGAATAAGGCAAATTAAATCCCTGTCTTTCAGCAGAATCTAAAATATATTCATCTGCACCTACTTCAATTACATTATCAATACCTTTTTCCTGATTAATCAATTGAACTTTATAAGTGTTTGCCATTGCTATATTTATATTTTTTATTTATCAAAACAGTTTATTTTTATCTTAATCTTCATTGTTCACTTAATTTTCAACTACGGTGACATTATTAAGCAATCTTTACAATAGATAAGCTCAGACGTATCTAAGTAGAATGTTGAGGGTAGGCAAAAGGTAACAGGCAAGAGAAGTTTTTGAAATGCTCAAATTATAACCTTGGAATGCGTTTTAGCTTAATCAACAATTACGAGTTGTGAAATTTTCTTCTCTCTAACTCACGTTACAATAAAAAGCTGATAAGTTATTTTAAAGAGTATGTCCAATATTATTGAGCCAAAATTAATTATACATGGTGGTGCGGGTAGTTCTCTGAAGGGAAAAGGGGGATTACAAGTGGTGCGTCAATCTTTACACGATATTGTTAGTGAAGTATATCAACTTTTATTAGAGGGAAAAAGTGCGACGGAAGCAGTTGTTAGAGGGTGTCAATTGTTGGAAGATAATCCTCGTTTTAACGCTGGAACGGGATCTGTATTACAATCCGATGGTCAGATTAGAATGAGTGCGTCTTTAATGGATGGAGAAAAACAACGTTTTAGCGGTGTAATTAATGTTTCTAGGGTAAAAAATCCCATTAATCTGGCTCAAAGACTACAAAATGAAGACGATCGAATTTTATCAGATTATGGTAGTACTGAATTATTGCGAGAGTTAAATTCTCCAATATATGATCCATTGACAGATTTAAGATTACATGAATGGATGGAGGAAAGAAAAGAAAACTTTACAAAAAAAATGGCCGGTGTTGTAGCAGAAAATGAAGCTAGACGGGGGACGATCGGAGTTGTAGCTTTAGATACTCAAGGAAGAATTAGTGCTGGAACTTCTACGGGAGGAAAGGGTTTAGAAAGAATCGGTAGGGTTAGTGATTCAGCGATGCCGGCCGGAAATTATGCTAATGTTTACGCAGGAGTGAGTTGTACGGGAATTGGAGAGGATATTATTGATGAATGTTTAGCGGCTAAAGTGGTTATTCGTACTGGGGATGGTTTATCTTTGGAAGATGCGATGAAAAAATCCATGATAGAAGCAAATAAAAATAAACGAGATTTAGGTGCGATCGCACTCGATCGACATGGTAATATCGTATGGGGAAAAACAAGCGAAGTATTATTGGCTGCTTATCACGATGGAAAAAATATCAGCGATTGCTTAGAATGGGATGATGATAATCTCGTAGGAATAGCAAATAATTAACCTCAGTTCGATATAAAATTTATTGGTGAAGATAAGGTGTTAGGTATCAGGTGTTAGGTATTAGGTAAAGAATTGAGAAAAAACTATTAATAATTGATTTTCCACTCGATTAATTTCATTAAATAATTGAACGAAAATTGAAAAATTAACCTAAAACCTAAAACTATCATGGCTAAAACATACCCATATTAAAGATTCTTACATCGAACTCAGGTTAATTAATAATCTACAATTAACAATTATCAATTACCAATTATCAATTAATATTAACCCATGACTAGAGAATCAGAACTAGCACCCTCTTTACCTCCAGCAGTGCAAAAAGTCTCCAAAAATTTACAAAGATGGGGATTTTGGAGTTTTTGGTTACAGCTTATTTTAGGTATTATTTCCACTGTCACCCTACTATTTTCTATCCCTGCTTTATCCGAAAGTAAACAAAATCTTCAAGGGGTACAATTTGGTATTTTTTCAGCATTCATAAGTATTGTCTTATTAATTACATCTCTGGTAATTTGCTACCGTTACGGAAAAATTGGCAAAAAAATTGAGAATCGAGATCCTGCTATGCGTCCGAAAAAATCGGAAACCATACGCTTAATTCAATTCGGTTTAGTATTTAATTTAGTGGGAATGCTTTTTGCTATTATTGGAGCAGAAACTTTAGTTGGTTTAGCTTTAGCGAAATCCTTAACCCTTTCTCCTCAGTTAATTGGTTCTAATCCTCAGCAGTTTGTCAATCCTCTTGATTTGTTAATTATTCAAGCGAATACAAATACTATTGGTGCTCATTTTGCTGGTATTGTAACTTCTTTAATTTTAATTAGTCGCATTAGTACCTAAAGAAATTGAATCGAACTCAGGTATTATTTAGTGAAATTTGCTAATTTAAACGATCGAAATTTATCTTAATGACTAACAATATTGATAGAGAATTAGTATCTAATAAAGAAATAGAAAATCTACATCGATTAATGTTATATGGTAGATGGATAGTTGTAGCTATTTTATGGGTTTTGATTGTTCCTTGGGGACTTTGGCAATTAAGAGAAACGATTTCTTTGTGTCAAGATTATTGTACATGGTCAGCGATTCGTTTAGGATTAGAATTTAATCCTTGGGCGGGGCTTGGATTAAGTTTTTGTGTGGGTTTGGCTGTATCCGTTTTAGTTTGGCAAAGCAGCTATATTCTTCGGGGAGGACTCTCAGATAAACAAAAATATTATCTTAGTCAACAGGTGAGCAAAATTCGTCAACAAGGAAAAAAAAATTGGCTTTATCATTGGGTAATCGATCGAAAATAATAGCTAAATATAATGTTAAATTAGTAGTCAGTTATTAGTTATTAGCTAAATATAGTCTTAATCATTTCAAAAATGTCATTGTTATAAATTAACAGTTTTAATTTAATTTCACCTACTACCAAATACCTTTTTTAAACATAATTTATCACACTCAAAGTGAAAGAACTAATATTATTTATTTTCCATCAAAATTCTTTGATAACTCGTCCTTGACTGGTAAAAGAAATTCCTTGAGTACTAGCAGTACTAACCATAACAGATTCAGCGATCGGATTAGATACTTTTTTATCAGCTACCCATTCAATCAGAAAATTAGCACCCACTCCGCCTCTAGTATCATTATCTTCAATATAAAAATTGGTAGAAGCGAGAGGTTTTAAACTAACAGAAGAAGTTAAATAATCTTCAATTAAATTACCTTTAGTATCATAATATTTAATAGATTTAATGATAATTGAATTTTTCAAATCTGTATTGTGAAAAGTAACTGTAATTCCTAAATTATGGATTCTGCGCTGATTGGAATGATAAATATTAGAATATATAGGAAGATAAATAATTTGTCCCATTATGGGTTTAAAATCCACGGATAAGTTAACAGATTCCGTATTGACTGGAATACCATTATTTTCCAAAAGAATTTGAGAATTATCTAAAGTTTGATTATCCTGACAACCAAACAAAATAATACAGATTAATAATAACAAAGATAATAAATATTTTTTGCTCATTTATTCAATTATTCATTAATTTTCTTGATAATCAAAAATTTACCTTCATTATAAATAAAATAAACTAAAAAGTCTTTCTCCTCGATGAAGATTTGGGAAAATTTTAAAATTATGGTATATAAAAATTAAAATCATTATTATTATCAGATTTCTATAAATCGATCGAATAATAGTAAATCTTAAACGCTATAAATTTGGAAAGATAAGGTATGATTTTATCTTAAACTCATGTCACCATAAGAAAATACAATGAAAAACAGTCAAATTAAAATATTTTTAAGTTTATTAATTAGTATCAATTGGTTAACTACTGGATGTGGATTGTTTGGCACAACAGAAGATACTCCAACAAATAATACAGAAAACCCTGATACCTCATCAGATAGTGAAGGCTTAAAATTAGGCGCATTATTCCCCATTACGGGCGATTTATCCTCGATCGGGCAAAATATGCCCATTGCCGCTCAATTAGCTGTAGATACCATTAATGCTTGTGGAGGGGTGAATGGTAAACCTGTTACTCTCGTTAAAGAAGATGATCAAACTGATCCCGTTGCTGGAACTGCGGCTATTACTAAATTAACAGAAGTTGATAAAGTGGCAGGAGTCGTGGGTTCTTTTGCCAGTAGTGTTTCCACGGCCGCATTAGATGTCGCTGTTAGAAATAATGTGATGATGATTTCTCCGGGTAGCACAAGCCCAATATTCACCGATCGAGCAAAAAAAGGGGAATTTAACGGATTTTGGGCAAGAACAGCACCCCCCGACACCTATCAAGCCCAAGCCTTAGCGGCCTTAGCAGAGAAACAAGGTTTTAAAAACGTCTCTACGGTGGTAATTAATAACGATTATGGAGTAGCTTTTGAGGGACAATTTGTTAACGCTTTTACTACGGCAGGAGGGAATATTTTGAATAAAGATAAACCCGTACGTTATGATCCCAAAGCAACAACGTTAGATAGTGAAGCGGCTGCGGCATTTGCAAATCAACCCGATGCGGTAGCGGCGGTTTTGTATGCTGAAACGGGTAGCTTATTATTACAAGCGGCCTTTAAACAAGGTTTAAGTAAAGGTGTCACGGTGTTATTAACCGATGGAGTCTATTCAGAAGATTTTACTAAACAAGCAGGAAAAACCGCAGATGGTACTTCGATTCTTGCAGGTGCGTTGGGTACAGTACCGGGAGCGGATGGTAAGGCTTTGGAAGAATTTACGACTTTATGGAAAGAAAAGAGTAGCGGAAAAGAAATAACTGCTTTTGTTCCTCATACATGGGATGCAACCGTTTTATTAATGTTGGCCGCAGAGGCATCAGGCACTAATACGGGGGAAGGAATTAAAAATAAGATTCGAGAAATAGCGAGTGGTGAAGGCACAGAAGTTACAGACCCTTGTCAAGGAATGGAATTGTTACGTAAAGGGGAGAAAATCAATTATCAGGGTGCTAGTGG
This sequence comes from Geminocystis sp. NIES-3709, assembly GCF_001548115.1. GTDB lineage: Bacteria > Cyanobacteriota > Cyanobacteriia > Cyanobacteriales > Cyanobacteriaceae > Geminocystis. The sequence goes on from NZ_AP014821.1 coordinate 3,224,860, forward strand.
TAATGTCGATATTGACGAAAATGGCGATGTTATTGGGGTTTATGATGTTTGGGAAGTTAATCCTGATGGTAGTTTAAAAATAATCGACAAAGTTCTACCTTTAGTGAGCAATTAATAAACAAAGAAATAGATAATTAACGATTAAGAACTAATTATTTATAAAGTAAATATTAGGGGGGCTTTGACTATATTTTTATTATATTATACTATTTTTTAACGTACCTAATTTATCCTATAAGGGTTTAATGTTTTTTTAATCAATAAATTTTAAATATTTACTATCATGTTAATTGCAATTGCTTCTTTAAAAGGTGGCGTAGGAAAAACAACTACAGCCATACATTTGTGTAGTTATTTACAAACTGATCGACCTACTTTATTAATAGATGCCGATCGTAATCGTTCTGCATTGGTTTGGGCGAGAGAAGAAAATCTCTCTTTTAATGTAGCATCTCAGGCAGGTTCGGCGGCGTTGATTCCTCAACATCAACATATTGTAACGGATATGAAAGCAGGCCCTGAAGAAGTGGAGTTGATAGATTTAGCCACAGGAAATAATTTAATTATCATTCCCACAACTCCAAATCATCTCGATTTAGATGCCACGGTTAAAGCTGTAGAAATGTTGAAAAAACATAATGTTAATAATTATAAAATTCTCTTGACAAAAGTTGATTCAAGAACTGTCAATAGTCGTACTGCTAAGAAATTTTTAGAAGGGAAAAATTTACCTTTATTTAAAGCAGAAATACCTTTATTAATTGCCTTTGAAAAAGCCTCTCAAAATGGTAAAACTGTTAAAGATTACAGTGATAGTCGAGCAAAACAAGCATGGAAACAATATGAAAATGTCGGTAAAGAAATCCTAAATAATTAATCTTTAAATAAGTTTGTGATAAATTAAAGTTGCTTTAGCAAGCAAACTTCTATTATAAAGCTTGTGACTGCTTCGTGCCTCGCAACGCAACGCGATTTATTGTAAGGTGATTGATGGAGAAAATCTCTAAATAGGTTTATCTTTGTAATAATTAATTTCAGAGCTAATCGCATAATTCGGCTAAAGCGACTAATGAATTTATACTTTAATATTGTAGTTATTTAATAATAATATTTTCCCTTGATTATTGCCTATACTTATACTGATCCCATTATAGATAAAATTCCCAATTCTTTTATTTGGGGTTGTGAAGTCGATCGAGTTTATCAAGATATAGGTGATAGACAAGAATTAACAAATTTGCTTAAAGATTGTCAAAAATCTAGCCCTAATTATTTATTAATTCGTAGTTTATGTGAGTTTGGTAATAACTTAACAGAAGTTACTCAAATAATTTTTCAAATTGAAGTCTTAAACATAGAAATTATTTCCATTGAAGAAGACTATAATAGTAACAAATTTAAGCTCATTAAAGATAGTAAAACTAAAGAAAAATTAGTTAATATTTGGGAAGAAATAAATAGAAAAATTCATAGTAAAAAATTAGAAAAATCTCACGGTAATAATAGACTAAAAATTTTACCTCCTCCGGGTAAAGCACCATTTGGTTATTTAAGGGGAAAAGATAGTTATATTATCAATAGAGCAACCGCACCAATCGTTAAAGCATTTTTCGATCGTTTTTTATTATACGCTTCTTTGGGGGATAGTGTTAGATATTTAGCGGAAAAATTTAATAAAAAAATTGCCTTATCCACTGCTCGTTATTGGTTAACAAATCCTATTTATCGAGGAGATTTAGCTTATAAAAACAAAGAAATTATCTCTGATACTCATACACCTATTCTTACCAGAGAAGAATCAGCTCAGATCGATCGAATTTTAAGAAGTCATCGTCTTGTTAAACCTCGTAGTGCTTCAGCTAATTATGCCTTAGCTGGATTGATTAAATGTCAAAAATGTCAATCATCTTTTAGAATAACTCAAATAAATAAAAAAAAATATCAAGACAAATACTTATACTTAATTCCTACTCAATGTTCAGAAGAATCTCCCTGTAAAGCTCTTAAATATAATCAAGTTTTTGAAAAAACAATTAATAAAATTTGTGAGCAATTACCTTTATTAACAAAAAATCTTAATGCTCCAAATCCACAATTTATACAGACTACTTTAGAAAAAAAAATAGAAGATAAAGAGAATATCTTAACTCAAATACCTAAATTAATTCAAGAAAACATTTTTGATGAAGAAACTGCTAATATTAGAAGTTATAAAATTAAGCTAGAAATAGCCCAATTAAAACAAAAAATAGCTCAATTACCACCAGATAATTTACCTAAAATTTCCTTAGCTTTATCTAATCCTCAATTTTGGTATGATTTATCACCAGCAGAATGCCGTTTTTACTTACGAGAATTTATCAAAATAATAAAAATTATCCCTGCTAATAGTATTAATAAAAATTGGGAAATAATATTAAATTTTGTTTTTTCTGCTCTCTGATGGGAAATTCGATCGATAAAACACTTATGATAAAATTATTCATTATTAACTATTAATTACTATGCGTATTTTACACACAATGTTAAGGGTAGGGCATTTAGAAAAATCCCTTGATTTCTACTGCAACGTTTTGGGAATGAAACTTTTACGTCAAAAAAACTACCCCAACGGTAAATTTACTCTTGCTTTTGTTGGTTATGGCGATGAAGCAGATAACACCGTCATCGAACTTACTCATAATTGGGACACCAACAGTTATGATATTGGTACTGGTTATGGTCACATTGCACTGGGAGTTGATGATATTTACGGTACTTGCGATCGAATTAAGTCATTAGGTGGTAAAGTAACAAGAGAAGCAGGCCCTATGAAACACGGTACAACAGTTATTGCTTTTGTAGAAGATCCGGACGGTTATAAAATAGAGTTAATTCAAATTGGCACTCAAGGGGCTAATCATGAATCTAAACCTCAAGAAACCCTAACAGTATAACTATTTTTCCTGAAGGGCGATCGAGTTCTTTGTATGTGATAATACGATCGCTTCTTTTGACTATATATATTTAATCTTATGACAAAAACGAGTCCCAAAGAAATTTTTAAAAAAGGTATTATCATTCTGTCTGGTATATCTTTTTTTTGGTTTTCCGCTTCTGAAGTAATTAACATGATTACTAAACCTCAAACTCCTATTGCGAATACTCAAGAAGAAAATTTATCTCCGGAGGCGATTTTGCGCAAAGAAATGAAAGGTTATGAATTAGTATTGGCTAAAGAACCTGATAACGTTTTTGCCCTTGAAAAATTAGTCGAGATTCATCTACAATTGCGCAATTTATCAACAGCTTTACCTTTAGTGGAAAAATTGGTAACAATTCAACCGGATAACCAACGTTATCAAGAAGTTTTAAAGATTATTAAACAAGGTTTAGCACAAGAAAAAACCAAGACTCCCCCCCCTCCCAATTCTTCTAATATTCCTGATAACAATGAGAAGAAATAGTGTAAACTCTAAGGTTAATCTTTGTTACTTTTTCATAGCAACCTTTTCATGAAAATTCCTGTTCTTGATTTAAAGCCTCAATATCAGCAACTAAAAGGGGAAATTGACAGTGCGATCGCCCGTGTGTTAGAATCCACTCAGTTTGTATTAGGACCTGAAGTTCAACTGTTAGAGACAGAAATTGCCCAGTATTTGGGAGTTAAATATGCGATCGGGGTAAACTCTGGTACAGATGCTCTAATTATTGCTCTACGAGCTTTAAATATTGGTGCGGGAGATGAAGTAATTACCACTTCTTTTTCATTTTACGCCACTGCCGAATCCGTTAGTTTAGTAGGTGCAAAACCTATTTTTGCCGATATTCAATCCGATAGTTTTAACATTGATCCTACTACTATCAAGGACAAAATCACCACTAAAACGAAAGCAATTATTCCTGTACATCTCTATGGGCAACCTGCGGCGATGTCGCAAATAATGAGTATTGCAAAAGAATATGACTTAAAAGTTATTGAAGATTGCGCTCAGGCTTTTGGGGCAGTCTATCATGAAGATTGTATCGGATGTGATACCACTTGTGATGAGAGTGAAAGAAAGGCATTAACAGGAAAATATGTCGGTGGGATTGGTGATGTAGGGGCTTATTCCTTTTATCCAACCAAGAATTTAGGTGCTTATGGAGATGGAGGTATGATTGTTACTAATGATGATAATATTGCTGAATTAGCAAAAATGTTGCATCTTCATGGAGCAAAGAAAAATTATCACAATGAATTATTAGGTTATAATTCCCGTTTGGACAGTTTACAAGCCTGTATCTTAAGAATTAAATTAAAGTATATTGATCACTGGAATAGTGCGAGAAGAAATATTGCAAAAAGTTATAATCAATTATTAGCAAATAATCCAAATATTATTACTCCAATTATTAGTAAAGGTCATGTTTTTCATCAATACACCATTAGAGTTACCAATGGAAAAAGAGAAAAACTAAAAGAATATTTAGGAAATTTAGGCATTGGTACTATGATCTATTATCCTATTCCTCAAGATCAATTACCAGTTTATCAAGGGCAATATTCACCTAATCCTATATCCATGAAATTAGCCGAGGAAGTATTAAGTTTGCCGATTTATCCCGAATTATCTTTAGAAAATGTCGAAGAAGTTGCTAAGGCAATTAATAATTTTGAATAAATCAAATTTTAAATTCTTTATCCTGTCTTTTACTTCCATCAGAATTTATTAAATAAAAATACTAATAATGAAGATAATTAATAATATAATTGCCATTTTACAAAAAGAATTACAAGGTTATTTTTCCTCTCCTTTAGCCTTTAGTGTTGCAGGTATTTTTTGGTTTATTTCAGGAGTATTTTTTGTTTTTATTCTCTTAAGTGAACAAGGTATTATTCAATCAGTAAATGCACAAGAACAAATGGGGAGTCAAGTTCCTATTGATGTGGTTTATGAATTTATGCAAATATTTTTTGGCATTATTGGCTCACTAACTATTTTCATTTTACCCGTTTTATCGATGGGTTTATATGCAGAAGAAAGGAAAAGAGGCACGATCGAACTTTTAGCAACTTCTCCAGTATTTAATTGGGTAGTAGCAGTAGGAAAATTATTAGGAGTTTTGTTATTTTTTATAACAATGATTATGCCAATTTTACTCTATGAAGCGATCGCATTTCAAGGGGCAAGTCCTCCTATTAATCCTCAAGTAATCTTTTTGGCACACTTAGGATTAATTTTAATGGCCGCATCTATTTTATCTTTAGGAATGTTTATTTCATCTTTAACAGATAGCACTATTTTTTCGGCAATTATGACTTTTACTTTAGTAATTTTTATCTCTATTTTAGATGGTATTGGGAATCTGATGGGGGGAACATTGGGAGAAATAATTGCTCATTTTTCTATATTAAAAAACTATGAAAATTTTGTCAAAGGCATTTTTGAAACAAGCAATTTAATTGTTTTTTTGAGCTATATTATTCTCGGTTTATTTTTAACTTCTCAGTCGATCGAAACTCTTAGATTTAGCCGTAAATAATTAGAAGTTGATCAACAAATTTTTTGGTGAGGGAAAGAGATCGGAGTCAGAAAAATTGTGGAATCATAGAGATTTTATAAGTACAATTAATAACCCCCGTTGAGATAAATTTTAACCCTAACAACACAAGTCTGCTAAAGCGACTCAATTCCTAATTCCTAATTAGGGTTTGCTGAATAAATCAAAAAGCTTAAAAATCAAGGGTTAAGGGATAATACAAAGGGTAAAAAATGCGCCGTTTTCCCAAATTTTACTCAAAAATTTCACATTTTCTGAGGATTTTTATCGAAATGATAGCGTAGTACTAAATACCTTATAAGGGCAAGAATTAGGCTAAACACCTTGATTTATAACTATTTAACCTAATACCTAACACCTAATACCTAACACCTCTTCCTCACCAAAAAACTTTTTCAGCAGACTCTAATTATTCACCATCTGTCTTTCTTTTAAATAGCTAAAAAATTCTTTTCCTTCTCGTAAACGTCTCACTAACATTTGTGGATCCGTTAACATTTCTGATACGATCGGTATGATAGCTTGAGGACGAAAATAAAAACGCCTGTACATTTGTTCTACTGCATCCTCAATTTGAGTAGAAGAAAGATTAGGGTAAGCTAAGGTTGAAGTTTGAATGCCAGAAGAAGAAATCAAATTTTGCTCACTAAACCAGTTATTCTCTAAGGCTTGGCGGTATAATTCTGTACCCGGATAGGGAGCAGCGATCGATACTTGTATTGTATGAGGACTTACTTCACAGGCAAAACGGATAGTTTCCTCAATGGTTTCTTGACTTTCATTAGGTAAGCCAATAATAAACGTACCATGAACCTTAATGCCCAACTTACGGCAATTATCCATAAATTTACGAGCAACTTCTAGCTTAATACCTTTTTTAATACCATCTAAAATCTCTTGATTCCCTGATTCAAAACCCACCAATAATAATCTTAAACCGTTATCTCTCAATTGTTTAAGTGTATCATAATCGAGATTGGCACGAGCATTACAACTCCATGTTAATTTTAAGCGTTTTAAATGTTCACTAATAGCGATCGCCCGTGGTTTATCGATCGTAAAAGTATCATCATCAAACATATATTCTTGCACAGAATTGCCAAAAAGACTCTTTGCCATTTCCATTTCCTTCCCAACTGCTTCAGGACTTTTTGCTCTATAGTTGTGTCCGCCAATAGTTTGAGGCCATAAACAGAAACTACATTTTGCCGGGCAACCTCTACCTGTATAAAAAGAGATGTAAGGATGTAAAAGATAACCGATAAAATATTTTTTGATGTCTAAATCCCTAGCGTAGATGGGTAAAACACTAGGCATTGCATCCCAATCATGAATTAAATCTCTTTCAGGAGTATGAACAATATTACCGTTAATATCTCGATAACTTAAACCTTTAATATCACTAAAATTTTTTCCTTCAGCAACTTCCTTACAAGTATAGTCAAATTCGTTACGGCAAACAAAATCGAGAATAGGATTATCTTGGAGAGTTTTTTCTGGTAAAACCGCCACATGAGCGCCAATGAAACCAATCACAGTATCAGGATTTTGAGCTTTAATCGCCTCAGCACATTTTACATCATTAGCTAAAGAAGGGGTGCTAGTGTGCATAATCACCAACTCATAATCCTTAGCGATTTTTAAGACATCATCGACACTTTGACTGTGGGGTGGTGCATCAATTAACTTACTGCCTTCTACTAATGCCGCAGGTTGTGCTAACCATGTAGGATACCAAAAAGAGGTAATTTCCCGTTTTGCTTGATACCTAGCCCCTGCGCCACCGTCAAAACCATCAAAAGAAGGAGGATTGAGAAAAAGAGTTTTTTTCATTATTTCAAACTAAATATACGATAGGATAAACAACGTTTCAGCTTGGACGATTTCCATAGCAACAGACACAAAGATTGTTCATAACTGATTTTTTGAAAGTTTCAAGATAAAAATAGTAATGATAATTTATGATTATTCTACTATTGCTTAACATAGGTTAACAATTATAAAATCCTACTCACCACACCATCAGCTAAAAAAGTTATCAAATAATTTGCCATCTTTTGAGTAGTTAGGGTATAAATTTTTTATCAAGCTAAACAAAATATCAAGTAATAAATGAAAAATTAATAGTAATTGATGAAAAAAGTATTAAAATTGATTTTTAACATTTTATATATTAAATCTTTCTTGTCTCGATGCAACATCTAAACTTTGAAATAATGAGAAAAGTGTAAATTTATGTAAAGTTAGTTAAGATAACTAATAGAATAGTAAAATATATAAAGATAAAATTTTCACCATGCACTCATCTGAACCAACAGAAAAAGAACTTTTAAAACAAGTATTAGCTCCTTTATTGGAAGACTTTAATTATTGGTTTTCTCGCTGCGTGTCTTTATTAGAATCCGAGACAATGCCTTTTTTATCTTCTGATGAACAAGGAAATCTCCTCCAGAAAATTAAACAGGCTCAAGATGAAGTTCAGACTTCTATTCTGCTTTTTAAAGTTACTGAAGGTCAAGTCGGCATTGACACTAAAATATTGATGTCTTGGCATCAGTTGGTAGCCCAATGTTGGCAAATAGCAAGAAAATGGCGTACAACCAATGAACAATTAACAATGGATAATGACCAATAAAATAAGGCAATAGTGAATAATTATCCATCGATAATTAATTTTTTCTTATTTTCGATCGTACTTTTTATATAGCAATCTTAGATGATTCGTAGTAAATTAATTGATAGTGAAAAGTTCTGGAAATATTACCACTACCTTCTTATTCTATAAAATAATTACCACAACTTAAATGAGACGGCTATATTTTTAATATTTTTTTACTTAAAAACTCAGTTTTTGACTATTATTTGGAGGTTTAAATGTTACATTTAGTTTATATTTTAGCTTTTACTGTAATTGCTTTTTTTGCCATTAGCAATCTAATCCGTAGTTTAATTAGTATTAGTGGTGAGTCTCAAAGAGGATCATGGACGGACACTCCCAGACCTGTGCGATCGCAAAATGGCTCACCTCGATCGTATCCCAATAGAATGTATCAAGCGACTCATCCAGAATTGTTTGATGAGCAAGGAAAACCCATTAATGAACCATTATTAGTGATTCGTTCTGTATCTGTAGAAGATGCTCGTCAAAGACTCGATTCCATTTATGAATCCTCTCCTAGTCAAACCAGACCTGCCGAAGATGATGTATAAATAAATGATAACAGTTTGATCAAAAAACAATGGTAATTTCAGCTACAGATATTAATATAGCCCATTATATAGATCATGCCCTGCTAAATCCGATGGCAACAACCAAGGAATTGGAGCAATGTTGTCATCAGGTAATGCAATATAATTTTCCTGCCGTGTGCGTCTATCCTCAAGCAGTGAAAAAAGCTACAGAATTACTTTATAATAGTTCCTCAAAAGTCGCTACAGTAATCGGTTTTCCCACGGGTGCTACTACTTCTCGCACCAAACTTTACGAAGCCCAAGAAGCAGTAGAAAATGGGGCGGTAGAATTAGATATAGTGATCAATCTCAGTTGGTTAAAAGAGGGAAAATCAGAGCAAATTTATCAAGAAATAGCTTCTATCTGTGAAGAAACTGGGCAAGTAATAAAAGCAATTTTAGAAACAAGCCGTTTAACTGATAGAGAAAAAAGAATTGCCGCCGAAATTTGTATGGATGCTGGGGTTAGTTTTTTGAAAACTTCTACAGGATGGTTTGGTGGTGCTACTGTTGAAGATGTTAAGTTATTGAGTGAAATTGCTAAAGGACAAGTACAAATAAAGGCTTCTGGAGGCATTCGTCATTTAGAACAAGCGATCGCTCTTATTAACGCTGGGGCGACTCGGTTAGGTACTTCCCAAGGAGTAGAATTAGTTAAACAACAAAAAGGAGGGGTTGATGAAGATAAATAATTTACTTAAAGAATATTTTGAAAAAGATAAAACTTAAGATGAATTACTGAAATTAATAGTACTAAATATTAAGCTAAATAATGTCAATAAATTTCTAATAAAGAAGGACTAAATACTATCTGAATTTTAAAAGTAATATACTGTTTAAAAAGAGTATAAAAATGGGTCGCCTGAGATTCGAACTCAGGACCAATCAGTTAAAAGCCGAGTGCTCTACCGCTGAGCTAGCGACCCCTTTGTTGCTGTTTAATTTTCGCAACAGTAACTATCATAACGAACTTTTAAAAAAGATGCAAGGGCATAAATAATTTTTCTGACAAGTTAATTTACAGGTAAAGTCATTAAATAAGTTTAGGCTAATTCACGAGAAGTTAATTTTTCTATTTGTACCTGAGTTTGATAAAGTAAATTATCACGACTATCTTTGACTTGATTAATATGGGGTAATAGATTACGGGACTGAAGACTCATGTGTAATTGTAAATGAGCAACATAATCACGAACATCATCTTTAATGGGCTGAGTTAAGCTATTTGAGTTGAGAGTCATGGTATTTTGATTTAATATTGCTGATTTTCACTGATAAACTTTATCATTTTTTTTCATTTTAGTCAATAATACTTTTATATAAGTTAATAAATATCGTTCCTACAAATTAATCAACAAATTAATAAAATTTAAGGTAGTTTCATGATGTTTTATTTATCTTTTCTTTTTGATTTTAAATATTATAAATCATTTTAATTTTTTAAAGTAGTTTAATATAAATATGGGTAAAATTTTGGTTTGGCTTCAAGAATTGTTTAAAGATAGAAATTTTTTAAAATTAATTCATATCACAGAAAATTTTGTGTCTAAAGTTCTTTCTTTAGGATTAATTATTGTTATTTTTGTTTCTTTATATGATCTCATAATAGTTTTAATGACTGATTTGTTTAAACAAGAACCTGTGGGCTTTTTTAATCATACTTTGATAGAACTTTTTGGGTTTTTCTTAAATATTTTAATTGCCTTGGAACTTTTGGAAAATATAACAGTTTATCTTAGGAAACATATTGTACAGTTGGAATTAGTTTTAACTACTGCATTAATTGCTGTAGCTAGAAAAATTATCATTTTTGATCCTAATAAATATCAAAAAATTGATCTTATTTCTTTAGGATTAGCTATTATTTGTTTAGCAATTAGTTATTGTTTAATTCGGTATGCTAATAATAATAATCAGAAAAAGTTTTAATTTCTTCTAATGGCTAACATGGTTATATCATCAAATTGATCTGCTGTACCAATATGTTGTAAAACTTTATTTTCGATCGTATTTACTAACAATTGAGCAGAATTGAAAGGTTGTCGTAAAATTTCTTCTAATCTTTCTTCACGGAAAAACTCTCTAGTAATCGATCGAGCATCTGTCACTCCATCAGTATTACCAAAAAGTATATCTCCGGACTCTAAATAGATTTGTTTGATGTCAAAAATCATATCCGCCATCATACCTACTGCCGCCCCCGTAGAGTGAAGTTTATTTTTTATATTTCCATGAGAATCTATGATGGTTAAAGACTCATGACCACCATTAATATAGGTTAATAACCCAGTTTCTGGATCTAAAATTCCCACAAACATAGTAGCAAACATCCCTAAATCTCCGTGATTATCGGCAACATAATCGTTAGTTAAACTAACAGATTGAAGGGCATTTAAGTGAACTAGATTAGTTGTATTATCTGAGCTTATCCAACCTGTTTTAGACGGTTTATAATTTTCTAATATGTCTGTGGGATTTCCGTCAATGGAATATCGACGGGAGAAAATACGAATTAAACTACGAAAAAGTCCCATAAATAATGCAGCACCGACTCCCTTATCGCAGACATCTGCTAATACTAAAACCACATTGTGATTAGATAATGTAAAAGTATCATAAAAATCTCCAGCAACTTGACGGGCTGGTTTGAAAAAAGAGGCTATTTCCCAATTTGGTAGTTTTAGGGGTTGAGAAGGTAAAAAGTTTAACTGCATTTCTCGCCCTTTATCTAATTCTATATTTAATTTTTTTGTATATTCAACTTCTCTATCTCTGAGATTTTTTTTCTCTAAAGATGCTCCAATTCTTGCTTTTAATAAAGTTTTATTAAATGGTTTTGGAAGGTAATCTTCTGCACCAATTTCGATACAACGAATAACGTTTTCCATTTCATCAAGGGCAGAAATCATAATGACGGGAATATGTTTTTTCTTTTCGTCTTGTTTAATATTTTCTAATACTTGATACCCATCAATTTCTGGCATTAATAGATCTAATAATATTAAATCATAGTTTTTTTGAGCAATCATTTCTAAAGCCTCTCGCCCATCGATAGAGGTGCTAACAGTATAACCTTCTCTTGTCAATTGGGTAAAGAGTAAATCTCGATTATTTTTATTATCATCTACGACTAAAATATGTCCGGTAATTTTTTTATCAATATTCTCTACAGATTTGGGGTATCTTATGGTGACAAAATTGTTTATAGGAATATGGGATAAATTTTTACTATCTTCAGAAATGTTTAAAAAATTTAATTTTTCAATTTCTGAAAGAAAAGTATTAAGGCGAATTGTTGAGCTATAAATTCTTTCTATGTCACTAAGAAAATCCTCATTTTTTTGATTAATTTTTAATTGTTCACACTTTTCTATGATTGGAAAAGTTAAGGGAATCATGACTTCTTTTAATTCGTGTAATTTATTCTTCAACTCTTCTGGGGAATTATCTTCTTTATTTTCAATTAAAAGTTGATTAATTATCGATAATATTTCTTGGCCATTATTGTGGATAATCTCTAATTGCTCGATCATAAAATGGCGCTGTATGACGATCGAATTTTTATCATCTAAATTTTCAAGCTCGGATTCGGAATAATCAACATCATTAAGATCTTCTAACAGCATTTCACTATAGCCTAAAATCGCGTTAACAGGAGTGCGCAAGTCATGTCTTAAGTTTGCTACTAAAGATGATTTTACGAGATGATGTTCATGAATATTTGTTTCAAAATTAGTCATTATTAAATTGTTGATTTCAATATAAAAAATTGTTATATATAAAAAAGAAAAATTAAGAAAGAAAAAACTCTATTTTACTTAATAATCTTGGTAATTCAATTGGTTTTGTATCATAGTCATCACATCCAGCATCGATGGCTTTTTGATGATCTCCAGCCATAGCGTGAGCCGTTAAGGCAATAATGGGAGTAGATTTAGTGTCCTCTTTTTGTTTTAATTGTTGAGTTGCTGTCCAACCGTCAATGATAGGTAAGCTCATATCCATCAATATTAAATCGGGTTTTTCTGAGATAGCTTTTTCAATGCCTTCATTACCATCAACAGCAATAATAATTTCATAGCCTTTTCGTTTTAATCTACGAGATAACATATCACGATTCATTTCATTATCTTCTACTAATAAAATCTTGTACATAAAATAAATTTAAACTCCTTAATAATTATATAATTTTTATTTTTAAACTTTTTTTAAATCTATTATTTTAATGATGTTAAAATCATAATTAAAGATTTTTTATGAGGTCGCTTGTTCAATTAAATGATGAATTTCTTTCAGTAAAGATTGACGATCGTAAGCACCTTTTTTAATAATATCTTCTACATAAGAATTTAATTGTTGTCGTTCTTTTTCACTAATATCTTTAGCGCTAATAATTATAACAGGAATTTTTGCCCAATCAGGATTTTGCCGTAAAAGACTAACAAATTGAAATCCGTCTATTTTGGGCATCATTAAATCTAATAAGATTAATTTAGGAATATTAATTTTAATTTTGTTTAATCCATCTTCTCCGTCTTGAGCTTCCACGACTTGCCAACCTTCTTTTTCTAATAATCGGCGCATCATTTTTCGAGTTGTTTCATCGTCATCTACTATCATGATTGTTTTCTCAGATAATGAGTTGTATTTTCCTAAAATATTTTTCAATTGATTTTGATTTAACGGTTTTGTTAAATAATCCGTAGCCCCTAATGTATAGCCCATACTTCGATCGCTGAGAAAAGTTGCCATTACCACGGGAATAGAAGCTAAATCAGGATCAGCTTTTAGTTGACTTAAAACAGACCAACCATCAATTTTGGGCATAACAACGTCTAAAATAATGACATCTGGTTTAATTTGACGTGCTAATTGTAAGGCTTCAGCAGGATTGGTAGTAGAAGTAATCTGAAAATGTCCATCACTCAAAAAGTGGGTTATTACATCATGAGTACTTATATCATCGTCAATGACGAGAATTTTTTTCATGGGTTGTTCAATATTCGATTCATCGGTAGATAATTCGATCGTAACTTTTTGAATCTCGGATTTAATGTCCGTGACTTCGGCAGGTATATGAGATGTAAATGTAGTTCCTTTTCCTTCTTCACTGTCTAAAAGAATATAACCTCCCATCATCTCCGTAAATTTTTTAGTAATAGTTAAACCTAAACCAGTACCACCATATTTCCTAGTGGTAGAAGCATCCGCTTGAGAAAAAGCATTAAATAATTTGGCTTGTTGGCTCGGATTCATGCCAATACCAGTATCTTTAATTTCAAATAAAATCCAATCTTTGTTATCTTTGACATAACGATCGATCGTCATAGTAATTACTCCATCTTTAGTAAATTTACTAGCATTACTCAACAAATTAAACATATTTTGTCTAATTTTGGTAATATCTGCCGTCATAAATCCCAAATTATCAGAATAATTAACTTCAAAGACATTATTATTTTTTTCCATTAAGGGTTGAATTGTAACAACAATTTCTTGAATAATTTTGCTTATTTCAAAATGTTCTAAGTATAATTCCATCTTTCCGGCTTCAATTTTAGAAATATCTAAAATATCATTAATTAAACCTAATAAATGTTTTCCAGCACCCTGTATTTTTTTTAAATCTTCGACAAATTCTTCTTCTCCCATGTCTTCGGCTTCTTCTTCTAATAACTCGCTATAACCGATAATGGCATTTAAAGGAGTTCTTAATTCGTGACTCATATTGGCTAAAAATGAACTTTTCGCACGATTTGCTTCTTCGGCGATTTCTTTGGCTTCTTCTAATTGATGAGTACGATTTTTTACTCTTGTTTCTAATTCTTGATTTGTTGTCGCTAAAAATGCAAAAGATTCCTGTAATTTTTGTGCCATTTGATTAAACAAAAATCCTAGATGTCCTAATTCATCTTTGCGATTAATTTCTATCTGAAAATCTAAATTTCCTTGAGCAATACGATCGGTTGCAGACATTAATTCTGTAAGCGGTTTTTCAATCTCTTTTTTAATCAAAGAATAGATAATAATAATGATAGCGGTTAAAGATAAAATTCCTACCACTACCATACTTCTAGCAATAACAAATACTTGGAAATTTAACCATGATTAGACCTCTTGCAAAATTAAATACGAGATAGGATTAACCAGAATAATCTATAATTTTGGGCGATGGAGGATACCTTAAGTATAAGATTTAATTATGAAACTTGAGAGAATAAAAAAATTAAAGCCAGAAAAGTTTAAAAGGAGATTTGGAGTAAAAAAAGAAACCTATAATCTTTTAGTAGAAATAGTCAAAAAAGAACAAAACAATCACAAAAGAGGAAGGAAAAGCAAATTAACAGTGTCCGAGCAGATTTTAGTAACCTTGGAATATTTGAGAGAATATCGAACTTATTTTCACATATCAGAGTACTGGAATATCTCAGAATCAACGGTTTGTAGAACAGTTCATAAAATTGAAAAAATCTTGCTCAAATCAGGTTATTTTTCCCTAGGTGGTAAAAAAGAATTGATAAAAAAAGAGAATGAAATTAAGGCAGTATTAATAGATGTTACTGAAATAGCAATCGAAAGACCAAAAAAAAGACAAAAAATTTACTATAGTGGCAAAAAGAAGGAACATACATTTAAAGCACAATTAGTAGTTAATAAAGATACCTTGGAAATAATTTGTTATGTAAATGGACGAGGAAGAGAACATGATTTTAAAATTTTTAAAAACAGTAGATTACCATTAAGTGAAAAAATAAAGTGTTTAGTAGACAAAGGTTATCAAGGTATAGAAAAAATTCATAAATTAAGCGAAATACCAAAAAAGAAAACAAAAAAAAGAAAGTTAACCCAAGAAGAAAAAAGAAAAAATAGAGAGTTAAATCGACAAAGAATCGTAATTGAACATGTAAATAGAAAACTTAAAATATTTAGAATACTATCAGAAAAATATAGAAATAAAAGAAAAAGATTTGGGTTAAGATTCAACTTAATTGCGGGAATTTATAACTATGAAATAGTGAAAAAAGACATAGCTATTATTTAAGAACTATATTAAAGAATCCAGTAAATTAATTTGTGTATTTTATCGCCAATGGGTATTTACTTTCCTAGGTTGAGAATTATATAAGCAAGAATTATGATTAACTGTATAAAGGCACTTATTTTCTTTAATTAAATTAAAGGCGATTGCTAATATTTTGTCTTATCCTATCATCTTTTTATGTTCATTATAATTTTGCAAGAGATCTATTGAGGAACGATCGTCACCCAATACCAATCAGCACCATCTATTTGACTAACAACATAATATTCTTGATTTTTTTCACTATGTAACAGTGCTCCTTCTGTGATGGGTGCTTCCAGATCAATAGATTTCATTAACTCAAAAAAAACTGACCAATCATAGGTTTTATTTCCTGTTTTTTTGATCATGTCATCTATAGTTATATTTCCATCACTTTGTTTAATTTCTTCCATTAAATCTGGATGTACAATAAACCTTCCATTTCGATCGAAAATAACATTTTCTGTACCATTTATTTTTTCTTCTAAAGTGCTTTTTTGTAATTCGCTAATGAGAATATCATGACCAATAGTACCGATATGATTCCCTTTTGTATCATCAATGGGAGTGACACTAGAAACCATCCAATCTTCTAGGGTTGCATCATAATAAATACTTGTCCAAACCGTTTTTCTGGAGGGATTATTTTTTTTAGTGGTAATTTGAAAAGACTCGTCAGTGGTAACTATTTTATCTGATGTAGCTTTTTCTGTCCAAGGATAGTTAGGCATATAAATTACAATGCCATTTTCAGGAATTTGAATATAGGTATTAACAAAATGATTTTCCCATGCTCTGCCAAAGGATTTAACGATGTGAAAAAAATCAATCACTCGCTCTTTCATCTCATCATTGATCAGCACATTTTTTCCTAGAAAAACTCCGGGAGTGTTTTGATCATCAAAAGGCTGAAGATTTCGAATAGTACCATCTTTTCTTCTGACTAAAATTTTATTAAATTTCTCAATATCTTGAACAGAATTCACTCCCAACTCTTGCGTTATAAATGTTTTCATGTTCTGATTATTTTTTTGAGAATCTAAGAAAATTTGACTTTCTTTTTTGACCACTACTTCTGTATAAATTCTAACATTTTTAATGGCGTGATCTTTAACTTTTTTCATTAAATAAATAAATCCTAAACCATTACAAACAATCGTTATTATCCCTACGGAAATAACTGTTTTAATAAGAGTTTTTTTTGTTAAAGATTCATTAAAAATCTTTTTAGTTTTGTTTCGATTATTAATGTATTCTGTATCCATTATTTTTAATTAGAGGTTGTGTTAAATAGTCCGCAAAATAAGCCTTTAATAATTTTTCTTCTATACAAGGACAAGAAATTATCTTAAATAGATTTTGTAATGTTTTATCTTCTTGAAACTCAAATGAGCCTAACGATCGTTGTAAGAAATTCTCAGATTTTAGCAAGGTTAAAAAGGGTGTTAGTTCATTATCTACTTTAGAGCGAATAATTTCTTGTAATTTTTCATACCATTTTTGATAGGATATGATCTCTATATTACTATTATTTTTCTTCATCCAGTGTAATAAGGTACTCCACTTAATAGGATTCGGATTAACCAAATTAAAACTATTATTTAGAGACGATTCTTGTTGAGATAAATACACGATCGTTTTACTAATATAGTCCACAGAGACAAGATTCACGATGGCATCTATATCGGGAAAAAGAGATAATTGTAAGCAACCTTTCAACATTCTGGGAATAAATTCAGCACTAAAAGATGAATTCGGTTTAGTAAAATTTATTATATTACTAGGTCGAAAAATAGTGATAGGAACACCTCTTGATTGAGACATTATTAATAATTTTTCTGCTACATATTTACTTTTCGCATAACCTCCACATAAAAAGTGTCCATCGGGTTTTTGATCTGTTTTAATAAACGTAATTTTTTCTGAAGAAAAGACATCCGTTGTGGAGATATAAAAAATAGGTTTTGTTTTAAAATGACAAGCTAATTTTATAATTTCTTCTGTGCCTTTTACATTGACACGTCGCAAAAAAGAATAAGGATAAACAATATTAACCCATGCTCCACAATGATAAATCAAGTCTATTTTTTGAGCTAATTCTTTAAATTTTTCTATGGATAATCCTAAATTGGGTTCCGCTAAATCACCGATAACAGGAATAATACGATCGTGCCATTTTTCCTCCCAAAGATGATTATTTTTTAGCCTTTTTTCAATTCTTTTTAAAGTATCAATATTTTTTTTCTCTCTTACCAAACAATAAATTTTATAAGAGGTATTTATTAAAAGTTGAGATAATAAATGTATTCCTAATAAACCTGTTGATCCTGTTAAAAATACATTATCTTTATTTTCTTTAAAATTAAATTTATTTTCTGGAAAAATATCTGATTTTAAAATTACATCTTTCCTCATAAATTCTAATTCATCTTTGGATAAATTAACATAACTTTTTGCTTTAATATTTTCAGCTAAACAAGTAATAGTTGAATTTTCTAAAAATTTATTGATCGAAATATGGCAATTAAAATAAGTATTAATTTCATCCATAAGGACGATCGCCTTTAAAGAATCACCACCGAGATCAAAAAAGTCATCATTTACGCCGATATAATGCAAATTTAATGACTTTTGCCACATTTGAGTTAATTTAATTTCTATGGAGTTTGTCGGAGGTGAATAAGATGTTTTTCTTAATGTTTCTTCTTGAGGTATGGGTAAGGCACGTCGATCGATTTTACCATTCAGAGTTTGAGGAAATTCTGAGAGAATAATAAAAGAAAAGGGAATTTCATGAGGTGGTAATTTATGGATTAAATAATCTTGTATAGCAGAAATAATATTGTCTTTTTTGCCCTGATTCCTAAGAGTTAAATAAGCAATTAATCGTTTATCTTCTTCATTAAAGTTATATAAAATAACAACAGCTTTACTAATACTTGGATATTTTTCTAAAGTCGCTTCAATCTCTCCTAATTCGACTCGAAAACCCCTAATTTTTACTAATTGATCATTTCTCCCGACAAATCTTAATTGTCCATCCGGTAAATATACTGCTATATCACCTGTTTTGTACATTTTGGAACTAGAATCATTAGTGAAAGGATTAGGTAAAAATCTCTCGGCAGTCAAATCTTCTCGATTACGGTATCCCCTCGCGATACCAGCACCTGTTAAATATATTTCTCCTAATTCTCCTTCAGGTACAACTTGTAAATTTTCGTCTAATAATAATACTTCCGTTTGACTGATAGGTTTACCAATAGGAGGAATATCGTCATAACCTTTGGGAATTAGAGCAACGGTGGAAAATGTGGTATCCTCGGAAGGGCCATAAAGGTTAAATACTTGTTTAATCTGTTTAAACTTATAAACTTCTTGTACTATTTTATTTGATAATGCTTCTCCAGCAAGATTTACAGTGGTGACTGACGAGGGAATTCCATTAATTTTACAAATAGATGCGATCGCACTAGGTACAGTATCAATGAGAGTAACTTCTTGAGCATGAGAGGATTCTGGGAGGTGTAAAATATTATCAACTAAAATGACTTTACCGCCGACACTCAACGGTACAAAAATCTCAAATATTGATAAATCAAAACAAATAGAAGTAGAAGCTAAAACCCCTTTTAATTGTTCTAAACTGAAAAAATCGATCGCCCAATTAATAAATGCGATCGTGTTACGATGTTCAATTTCTACTCCTTTTGGTTGTCCTGTCGAGCCAGAAGTGTAAATAATATAAGCGAGGCTATTAATATTATCAGTATGGGTTATATTTGTTGTAGAATATCGATTAATATTATCTTGTTCTTGATCTAAATTAACTTTAATAGCGGAATGATTTGGTAAATTTTTAGATAAAGATTCTTGAGTGATTAAAATAGATAATTGAGAATCTTTAATCATGAAATCTAATCTATCTTGAGGATAGTTAGGATCAAGAGGAACGTAGGCAAACCCTGCCTTTAAAATTCCCAAAAGTGAGATAATTAAATTAGCATTTCTTTCCAAGCAAATACCGACCAAAATTTCTTCTTTTTTTTCTATTTCTAAACCTTTCAAATAATGAGCTAACTGATTTGATTTTTGATGTAACTCCTGATAGGTTAATTGTTCATTTTCTGTAAGAATAGCGATGTTATAAGGAATTTTTTGGACTATATTTTCAAAAAAATCTTGAATGCAATTAATGTTGCTCATTTTCTATAAATAGTTAAAATATTGATGTTTTCATTATCTACTCTTTCATAATAAAACTCATCTACTCCATCAAAAGCAAGAAAAATACCTAAACCTCCAATCGGTCGATCGTCGATCGCTACATTAATCATTTCTGATTCTACTTCCAGTTTACTGGTGGGATCAAAAGGAATTCCAGAATCATGAATTGTAATAACGATCGTCTTGTCTGATATTTCTGACTCAAAAAAAATATAACTTTCTCGATCGTCTTCTGAATAGCCATAATTAATAATATTAGTAGCCAATTCATCAATGGCAAGACGCAATTTATATATAGCTTTTTTTTCTAAATTAGCCATATTAGCGACTTTAACGATATATTCGGTAATAATCTTGAGAGAATCTAAGGTAGCAGATACTGTTAATTTTTCGCTCATAATAAATTAGGTTTGTGAAGAAACGATTTTGTCGTGCTTAAAATTTTTTAAATAGAAATAGACTTTGCGGTATGAATCTAAAAGAAATTATTTTTCCTCTTATTTGGAGCAGTATTTTATTTTCACCCATGTTCATTATATTAATATTAGGATTTTTGTTTTTATTTTTTCTGCGTAAAAAAGGTGAGCCAAAAATGACCCACCCGATAGAACCTATTTAATATTTACGCCTGTAACTTAAAATAACAAAAGACTTTGACGAGATTAAAGCATTTCTTCTGAAATCATTACTATGTAATCATTCTAAAAAAAATACCAATTATTAAAAAAATATAAATATATTGTTACACAAAAAAAGGTGAGCCAAAAATGACCCACCCTACAGTTATTTCACTGAGTTTTAGTAATCGAAGTCACCGCCACCGGCAGGAGCGGGAGCTTTATCTTTCTCAGGTTTGTCAACAATAATACATTCAGTGGTTAATACCATTCCAGCGATCGAAGCTGCATTTTGAATAGCAGAACGGGTTACTTTAGCAGGATCAACAATACCTGCGGCGAACATATCCACGTACTCATTGTTAGAAGCATCATAACCAGTGTTGAAGTCTTTTTCTTTAACTCTTTCAGCTACAACAGCACCATTTTGACCAGCGTTTTCGGCAATACGTTTTAAAGGTGCAGTTAAGGCACGAGCTACGATTAAAGCACCAGTTAACTGTTCAGCAGAGAGGTTAGCAGTTGCCCATGCTTCCAATTCAGGAGCTAAGTGTGCTAGGGTTGTACCACCACCTGGAACGATACCTTCTTCTACAGCTGCTTTAGTGGCGTTGATGGCATCTTCTAAGCGTAACTTACGATCTTTCATTTCAGTTTCGGTAGCCGCACCAACTTTAATTACCGCAACGCCACCGCTTAATTTAGCTAAACGCTCTTGTAATTTTTCTTTGTCGTAGGAAGAATCAGATTCTTCGATTTGACGGCGAATTTGATCACAACGGGTTTTAACTTCTTTCTCGTTACCTTCTGCGACGATCGTGGTGCTATCTTTCGTGATACTAATACGACGAGCAGAACCTAATTGATCTACAGTGGTGGTATCAAGTCTTAAACCAGCATCTTCACTGATCATTTGTCCACCAGTTAAAATAGCAATGTCTTCTAACATCTGTTTACGACGATCGCCAAATCCGGGAGCTTTAATAGCTGCAACGTTTAACACGCCACGAAGACGGTTAACAACTAAGGTTGCAAGAGCTTCTTTTTCGATGTCTTCAGCAATGATGATTAAAGGTTTGCCTTGACGAGCAACTTGTTCTAAAACAGGTACTAAATCTTGAACTAAGGTAATTTTTTTGTCAGTAATTAAGATGAAAGGATCTTCAAATACTGCTTCCATACGTTCGGTATCAGTTACGAAGTAAGGAGAAATATAACCCTTATCGAAACGCATCCCTTCGGTGATTTCGAGTTCGGTTTCCATAGATTTACCTTCCTCGAGGGAGATAACGCCTTCTTGCCCTACTTTTTCCATCGCTTTGGCAATCATATCACCCACTTCGGTATCGTTACCTGCGGAGATAGTACCCACTTGAGCAATAGCTTTGCTGTCTTCTACTTTTTTGGAATGACTCGCAATTTTTTCTACTAAATGCTCGGTAGCTTTGTCGATACCACGCTTGAGAGCTATGGGGTTAGCACCAGCAGCCACGTTGCGTAAGCCTTCTTTGACGATCGCATGAGCTAATACAGTAGCGGTGGTAGTTCCGTCACCAGCCACATCGTTGGTTTTAGAAGCCGCTTGACGAATTAAAGCAACTCCAGTATTTTCGATGTGATCTTCTAATTCGATTTCTTTAGCGATGGTTACACCGTCATTAACAATTTGAGGAGCACCAAATTTTTTCTCTAATACTACGTTACGTCCTTTAGGACCAAGAGTAACAGCTACTGCTTCAGCTAATAAGTCAATCCCTTTTTCTAGGGCACGACGGGCTTCTTCGTTGTAAATAATTGATTTTGCCATAATTAGTTCTTTTTATTTTTTGTAAGTTTTTCGATATTTGTGATTTTTCTCTCGCAAAGAGGCAAAGACGCAAAGGGTTTTTCTTTTTTTTGCAACGTCTTTGGATTTTTAAAATAAGTAATTAGGAAACTACAGCGAGAATGTCTTTTTCGGAGAGTAAAACATAATCATCGCCACCGAGTTTGATGTCAGTACCTGCATATTTGGAATAGAGTACTTTATCACCAACTTTAACTTCAACGGGAGTACGCTCTCCTTTATCGTTTACTTTACCTTCCCCTACGGTAACGACTTCTCCGACTTGGGGTTTTTCTTTGGCATTGTCAGGTAAGTAGATACCACCTGCGGTTTTTTCTTCTGCTTCACTGACTTTAACGAATACACGATCGCCTAAAGGCTTAACGGTTGATACATTAATGGTAATTGCAGCCATTGATGGTTTACTCCTTTTATAAATTAATTATAGTTTTTAGTGAGTCGTTTTATTTTTAGCGCTCTCACCTTACGAGTGCTAATTTAACCGAAAATTTATAGTCATAGCAAGTACCTTAACTGTACGGGTTTCCGAACTTATATGATTAGAAGATAGTACACAGGACGAAAAAATGAAGAATTATGGACTATTCAGGGTGATTTAATCAAATGGTTTGATGAGGAGAAAAACCAATAATCTATGATGAACACCTACACGATCGATTAACCAACATAATGACTATTCGCAAGATAAGATAAGCAATTATTTACTAAAAAATAAACTACCATCATGGCTGCGGCACATAATGCTACTAATACACCGGCTAACATTAAGGAAAATTCACGGTGATCGAAAGCCTGTTGCATTAAGTGCAACGACCAAGCTACCAGTGCCACATCGAAAATGAGAATCGGGATTAACATTTCTTAACAACTTAAGTTCTAGTCTATTCTAATACATATCTCAAATAAATATTAACTTTTATAACAAAACTTAGATTTTCTTAAGGTTTATGGAAGTGATTGGGTTATTCTGCCACAACTCCAAAATTGTTTGTAGTAGTTTTGACTAACTATATCTAAATCTCCCCTAATCAGATTAATTCCAATACCATTATTACCGATTTCTTTCCCTGAACTGTGAATATATCGATCGTTTCCTAAATATAACGCTACATGAGTAACTCTTTTTGTTCCAAAAAAGATTAAATCCCCTGATCTTAATTCATTAATAGTAATTTTAGTGGCAAAATTTTCCTGTTGATAGGAGTCTCTAGGAAGCCAAATTCCCACACTAGTAAAAGCAGATTGTATTAACCCTGAACAATCATAATTAGGTGCAACAGTACCTCCCCAAAGGTAGTAATTAGGTGTGTTCATTGCTAGATAAGTAAATTCGATAATTTTAGGTATTAAACTAGCAATTTTTTCCTGAGAAATAAAAGTAGAAGAATAGGGTTTTGATGCAGGTTTTAAAAAAGATAAGTCCTCGATAGAAAGCCATGCAGGATAATGATCTTCACATAAACAAATTTTGATCGCATTATCTACTATAGAGGGAGAAATAATTTTCAATTGTCGCCCTTTTGCCATTTGAGTTGCTAACTCTTTACAATCAGATTTTGCATATAAATTTAAGTTTTTAACACTATAAAATTCTTCTGAATTAGATTTAGGTAATGAGTCTAACATATACTTTATTCATTAATAACGAGGTTTTAAATGAAAGTGATAAAACTTTAAATAATAATTTTCTTTTTATACAAGAATTAATTAAATTTATTTTTAACTTTTTTTGTCCAGCGAAAATCTACGTTTTTAATAATTGTATCTTCAAAATTATTTAAAATAATATTAGCTTTTATAAAATGAGTATTAATTAATTGAGCATTACTAAAATTGCTTTTTAATATTGTCGCTTCTCCTAGTTCTGTTTCGTATAAAATAGCATTACTAAAATCTGATTCAACGATCGTGCTATAATTCAAATCAGCTTCAGACAAGTTCGATCGATGTAGCTTAGTGTTAACTAATGTTGCATTTCTTAAATTAGCTAGTCTCAAATTAACCCCAATTAGATTAGTTTTTGTTAAGTCTGCATGGTTTAAATTCGCAAATCGCAAATTACTACCAATAAAATTCCCATCGGTTAAATTACAGTTACTTAAATTAATGCCTTCCAAGTCATAACTACTAAAACTCATCCCTGTAAGATCGATTAACACATCTTGATTATAAACACGCCATTGATTCCAATTTGCGACATTTTTAATTAAATTTCTCCAATATTCTTGATTATCCATGACTGTTTCAATAAATAGTTAATAGTTTTTCTCGTTATAACATGAATCAATGAAAAGAGTGTTTCAAATTCTCGTTAGTGTTAAAAATTAAGATTTTTCATTATTTCTTACTTATTCCTTCACCTGATCTACATTTATACGTCCTCCTATATTTGCGATCGCACCTAAAGCCGCCTCTGCCCCTGCTTTTATATCTCTTTCTGCACCACCTAAATAAAGTCTGCCAAAACTACCCACTGCTTGAACTGAAAGAATATTAATCAAGGCGTATTTCTCTGCTTCATTAGCCGCTAAAGCAGCATAGGCGGCTGGTTTTACCTCTAAAACATATAAAGTTTCTCCAGCTAATAACATTTGCCCTCGTCGATTGCGGTTAATAATTTGTGCTTGATAAGGATCAATATTACGAATAATTTGACTAGAAACGACTTCAGGTTTTAAACAGTCTTTTTCACTAACTCCTAAAGCATCTAAAATTGCTTTTCCTGCGGTTTTTGTTTCCCCTTGATTACTAGAATGAATCTCCAATAATCCATAAAGACGTTCCACAAATTGAACACCTGGACGTACTACTGCCGATTTTAAAGCTATATCAGTAATTCTATTTATCTCAATCCCCGGAGAAATTTCAATCCAAAGAGAGGCATCTCCGGGTAATGGTAAAAAACCTAAGGCAACTGTACCAATATAGGAAGCGTGTTGAGGTTGTAATCGGTCTAAATAAACGTAGCTTCGGAGTTCAACACTCATGTTTTAATCTTTTTCTTTTGATGGTGAGATGATAAATGTTTTTGAAATAAAACCAACAGCAAATTATATCATGGTCAGGGGATGATATACTGAAGTAGTAACATTTGAATTATCAATTTGATTTCTCTCCCATGACTACAGAAACTCGACTGTATTGTTATCCTCCTTTAATATCAGGTATTCTGAAAAAAAGATATAAACGTTTTCTTGCAGATATTGAATTGGAAACAGGAGAATTAATTACGGCTCATTGTGCTAACACCGGGCCAATGTTAGGATTGTGTAGTGTGGACAGTCGAGTAATGGTGTCTAAAAGTAATAACCCAAAGCGTAAACTAGCTTACACATGGGAAATGATAGAGGTGGGAGAAAATAATCCTGTGTGGGTTGGTATTAATACGGCATTACCTAATCAGATTGTCAAATTAGCTTTGCAAAAACAGTTAATTCCAGAATTGGCAGGACAATATACTCAGATCAAAAGTGAAGTAAAATTTGGTCATGATGGCAAAAGTCGTATCGATTTTGTCTTGAAGGGAGGAGATTCTGATATTTATATTGAGGTAAAAAATACTACTCTCGCTGAAAATGGAGTTGCATTATTTCCTGATACTGAGACAACTAGAGGACAAAAGCATTTACAAGAGTTAATTAATTTATGTTCTACCACTAAAACGGTGATGTTATATTTTATCAGTCGATCGGATTGTGAATTATTTGGAGTGGGGGAAAAATACGATCGAACCTACGCAGATTTATTTTATCAAGCAATGGAAAAAGGAGTAAAAATCTTACCTTGTCGTTTTGAAATTACTCCCAAAGGGGTTAAATATTTAGGGACAATTAACCATTAATTAAAAAAAATTTAGTAATTATTTAAAATTATGAATATTTTAATTATTAGTTGTTCCCAATTCATTAATTTTTCCTAAAAAATAGTCTTCTTTATGACTAAGACTACGGGCAAGTTCTAGGGCTTTTTGATAAGATTTTAAAGCGGAAGAATAATCTTGTTTTTTGCTATAAATTATACCCATATAATCATAACTATTCATCAAACCATAATAATTATAAGAGAGTTGTTGCACTTTAATTAATTCTTGATAAATTTGCAAGGCAGAATCAAATTGTTCATATTCTTGATAAAGAATACCTAGTTTCTCTAACGCATCTCCTGCGATCGAATATTGTGTTAATGACCATGCGATCGAGAAAGCCTCTTGATAATATTTAGCTGATTCTTCTGGTTTTTTTAAAGTTTTATAGTCATCACCGATAGAAATTTTTATCATAGATAAGTTTAACAAATCCTGATTTTTTACATAAGTTTCTGCTAGTTCTTGCTTATATTTTATTGCATTTTCAGGATTAACGATCGCTCCACTAATTTCTGCTAATTTGCGTAAATAAATACCTTCTGCTAAATAATCTACTTCAACTCTAGCGATATTTAACAATTCTGTATAAATAGGTTCTGCACGAAAATAATCAAATTTAGCTATGTAAAATTTTCCTAATTTTTCTAATATAGTTTTAATAGTAGAACTATCATTTGTCGATCGAGCTAATTCAAGATTTTTTTTATTAATAGCAATCGATCGATCTAAATTATGTAAAGCCTCATAGGCATCAATAAATAAAGGTAAATATTCTTGATTAATTTGACCATCTTTACTATTTTGAGATTCTAAAATCACTAATCTTTCATTTAAAAAGTTAATATCTTCATTACGACTTTTATCCCATGCAACTTTACCCACTTTAGTTATTATTATAATTTCTTCTTTTATGCCTAGTACTCGACTTAAATTAATCGATCGATACCATAAGGCAAAAGCAACATCATCATTTCCTGCTTTAGATTCTTCTTGGGCTAAACTATCTAAATCTGCTATTTTAGTTTGAATTCTTTTGATTTCTAAACCAGTTAAATCTCGTTTTATTGTAGGTAATAATTCATCTTTAAAATCAACTAATAAAGGATTAACTTTTACTTCTTCTGTTTGAGCTAAAATTAAAGTAGATTTACCGGTAAAAAGTAACAAAAAAAATAGAAAACTAATCTTGAAAATTTGGGGCAAAAGTAAATTCATAATTTATAAATAAAAAAGCTCTCACAATATAAATAAATCTTAATGGTTAATTCTTATTTTTTCAAATCCATAAAATCTTCACGAGATAAATTTAGCAGAAATGGTACTATCTCGATCGAATTGGTCGATCATTCTGGGTATATAGCAATTTCTATCCTTATGAGATACGCTCAAATCTTTTAATCAGAGAAACTTTAATTTTATTTTTGTACCCCGGAACCATGAAAAACGCTATAATTCTAATTTTGGCGTTGCTGAATTAAGGTATGATTTTAAGATAAAGCGATCAAATTTATTAGAAATCAAAAAATGATCAAATGCCCCGAGTGCAGTTCTATGCACATTAACAAAAATGGAATGAAAAGAGGAAAGCAAAATCATCTTTGTGTTGATTGTGGTAGACAGTTTATTAATCCATAACCATCTAATTCCAGAGGTTATAGTGATGAGATTAGAAGTGAGTGCTTAAAAATGTATGTCAATGGTATGGGCTTTCGAGCAATTGAAAGAGTAAAAGGAGTTCCTCATACTACCGTGATTAATTGGGTGAAAGATGTGGCAAAGCTTTTGCCCAATAGTTATCAAGCCGAAACCATACTTAAAGTCGGTGAATTAGATGAATTACAAACATTTGTGGGTTCAAAAAAAACAAAATGTGGTTATGGATTGGGGTAGATCACTTTAAACCAGGCATTTTAGAATGGGTTGTGGGGGATAGAAGTGCCGAAACATTTCAACCGTTGTGAGAAAGAATAAAACAATGGAATTGTTATTTTTATGTAACTGATGGTTGGAAGGTATATCCTAATTTTATCCCAGAGGGGGACCAAATCATCAGTAAAACTTATATGACAAGGGTTGAAGGAGAAAATACGAGATTGAGGCACTATCTAGCCAGATTACAGAGAAAAACCCTTTGCCATTCCAATTCTGTCGAAATGCGGAAATATTCAATCTCACTTTTGATTCATTATTTTAAATTCCAATATATTCCCATACCTTATCGAGGTGAGGTGCGATCGTGCAGTGCCGCCAAAGGTGATCGCTTTATCTAACAATCATACCTTAATTCAGCAATGCCGTCAATAAAATTGGCTTCTTTTTGTCGATATGTTATCAAATATTAGTAATGATTTCTGGGTGTAGATTGTTGAAAAAGAAAATTGTAGGTGGTGCAGATCCATCTTGTGCCCAATCAAAAGCTAAATCTACAGAGGAGGGCGGTACAATAAATACTTAGACAAAATAGATTGTGGACTTTACATAAAATTATAGGACTTGTGTCATGTTTGTTTAAATGGTTCTAATATTTTCTCTCGCAAAGACGCTACACGGTTTTTATAACTAATTATCAGAACTTGATATAACACCGATAAATTAAGTAATAAAAAGGTGGGCATTGCCCACCCTACAGGAAAAATAACTAAAATAAATTAGCCTAGAATTTTTTTGGCGGTTGCTACTACGTTATCAACGGTGAAACCGAATTTCTCCATAACAACGTTACCCGGAGCCGATGCACCATAAGTATTAATACCAATACAAGCCCCTTCATCACCGACAAAACGTTCCCAACCAAAGGTTACACCAGCTTCCACAGAAACACGTTTTTTGATGGCTTTGGGTAATACAGATTCTTTGTATTCATCGCTTTGTAAGTCGAATAATTCGATACAAGGCATAGATACAACACGAACTTTCAAGCCTTCTGCTTTTAATTTTTCAGCCGCTTCAACACAAAGCCCAACTTCACTACCAGTACCGATTAAGATTAAATCTAATTCTTGAGGTGCAAATCCACAAGCAACGACATACCCACCTTTAGCGACAGCATCGATCGATGATCCAGCTAAGTTGGGTAAGTTTTGACGGGTTAAAGCCATGAGAGAAGATTTTTTCTTGCTTTCGATCGCTACTTTATAAGCTCCAGAGGTTTCATTTCCATCAGCAGGACGAAATACCATTAAATCAGGAATTAAACGTAAAGAAGCAACGTGCTCGACGGGTTGGTGAGTAGGGCCATCTTCTCCCAATGCGATCGAATCATGAGTCATGACCCAAATAACTTGTGCTTCAGATAATGCAGAAAGACGGATGGAATTTCTCATGTAGTCAGTGAAGACTAAAAAGGTCGCACCGTAAGGAATTAAACCAGTGTTATGGAGAGAAATTGCATTACAAATCGCACCCATAGCGTGTTCCCGTACACCGAAATGGACGTTACGATTTTCATAAGCACCTTTTTGGAAATCTCCAGATACATGGATTTCCGTTAAGTTGGAGTGAGTTAAATCCGCCGAACCACCAATTAACTGAGGTAATACTTTGCCGATCGCATTTAAGCAATTTTCAGAATGTTTACGACTTGCTAAAGGCTTGTCTTCAGGGGTGTAGGATGGTAAGCAATCCGCCCAATTTTCAGGAAGTACACCAGAGGTAATGGTTTCAAATTCTTTAGCTTCGGTAGGATACTTAGTTTTGTAGGTAGCAAGAGTTTGATTCCATTCTGCTTCTAAACTTGCACCCTTTTCGATCGCTTTGCGGAAATGACTATATACTTCATCAGGCACAACAAAAGGATCATAATTCCAACCTAAATTTTTACGGGTAGCTTCTACTTCGTCACCCCCTAAAGCAGCACCATGTACTCCAGCAGTATTAGCTTTTTTAGGAGAGCCATAACCGATCGTAGTAGTAACTTTGATCATGGAGGGTTTGTCCGTAACAGATTTAGCTTCAGCAATAGCGGCGGCGATCGCATCTAAGTCAGTATTACCATTTTCTACATGGAGAACGTGCCAACCATAAGCCTCAAAACGCTTAGATACATCTTCAGTAAAAGCGATGTCTGTGCTACCATCGATCGAAATGTGGTTATCATCATATAAAGCGATAAGTTTGCCTAAACCCCAATGTCCTGCTAAAGAGGCCGCTTCTCCAGAAATACCTTCCATGTTGCAACCATCACCAAG
This sequence comes from Geminocystis sp. NIES-3709, assembly GCF_001548115.1. Classification (GTDB taxonomy): domain Bacteria; phylum Cyanobacteriota; class Cyanobacteriia; order Cyanobacteriales; family Cyanobacteriaceae; genus Geminocystis. The sequence continues at coordinate 3,255,419 of NZ_AP014821.1, forward strand.
AATAACGTAGGTGTAATGATCGATTAAAGTACAATCAGGCTTGTTATATTTTGCTCCTAAATGAGCCTCAGCCAAAGCTAAACCAACACCATTAGCGATACCTTGTCCAAGAGGGCCCGTAGTTACTTCAACACCGGCAGTTACAAAGTTTTCAGGATGTCCGGGAGTTTTAGATTTCCACTGACGGAATTGTTTTAAATCTTCAATAGTAACGCTATCATAACCAAATAAATGTAATAAAGAATATTGAAGCATAGAACCATGACCAGCAGAAAGAACAAATCTATCTCTGTTTATCCACTGAGGATTTTTGGGATTAAAACGCATGAATTGATCCCAGAGAACAAAAGACATAGGAGCTGCGCCCATAGGTAAACCCGGATGTCCTGATTTAGCTTTTTCAACGCCATCGATGGAGAGAAAACGAATAGCATTAACGCAGAGTTCTTGAATAGATTGGGTTGCAACCACCATAATTAATTTTAAATTTAACTAAATATACATAACTTGATCAGTTAGCCTATATCTTCTCATTGTTTAGCAGAGATCGCAAGAAGCTAAGAAATAAATTTCATATTTTAAATTTAATTGATTAAGAAGCCAATTTTACCTGTTAGTGATCCTTGTTCACTTGAGTTCGAGAAAAAATCCTTGATGTAGGTAAGTTTTAGGGTTTATGATTTAGGGTTTAGATTCTAAAAATACCAAATCTGATTGAATTATTTAATTAAATTAATCTAAGTAAAATCAATTGTTAACAGTTTTTCATCAATTATTTACCCAATACCTAACAACTAATACCTTGCTATTACCCATACATTTTGCATCGAACTAAGGTTTTGTTGTTTTAAAATGATCTATGAGTTCCTTGTCAATTTATTCTAAGAAAGACATTATAACAAGGCTCGATCGAGTTTTGGTCAACATAAAAAATCAATTCTCCCCTTTCCTTTTGGAGAGGGGGTAGGGTGAGAAAATCAAAGTTAGGCTGAAAAAGTAAAGTTGAAAACAGCGTCATTAAAGTCATTGTCGCTGATAGCTAAATTACCGGGTAAATCTTCAAAACCAAAGGTATTATTACCTAAATTTTTTAGATGTTCCGAAGCATCAGGATTAGCATTACCAAAGCTAAAATAAGCTACAGCATGAGTCATAAAGTTTTCTGCTGTTGCGCCTTGATTGTTGGGATTTTCTAGCAAAAATGCAGTAATACCATCTTCGAGAGTGCCTCCCGCAGGAATAAATCTTCCACCATTGGCAATAACAAAGGGAGCATATACTTCATTATCTTCGATAATAACATCTCCAAATTCTGATGCCGTGGTGTTTTTGCTACTGTCTCCATCAGCACCTAGTTGTAAAATGAAATTATCAGCAATATTGTTAAGGGCTGTTCTGGCATAACCTGCATCACCGGGTAATAGTACATCCGTAACTGAACCATCCCCATCGAGATCCAAAGTATCACGCACTGCCCCCCTACCATTTTCGACTTTGTAAAGTCCAATCAAGTTATGAAATAGTGCATCTGTTTCCTCTAATGCCGTTTCTTCTACACTACCTTTAGTATCGGAAGCAGTATTATAAAGGAGAGTACCTTCTTCCCCTGTCTCTGTTTCTCTGAAATAGGCAAGGGCGGTATTTCCTACATTATAAAGAGCTTCAGGATCGAATACCTCATTAAGACTGTTAGCAAAGGATAACGCAAGGGGAGTAGGAGGAGTTACTTCCGTAAGAGATTCAAGGGCGGTTTGATCTAAACCATTAACTTCATTGCCTTCCCCTTGGAAGAAATTTTGCCAGAAAATATCTGTGTCGGTGTTAAAACCCGTTTCTTCATCTCCCTCGATAATGAGATCATCGTTGAATCGGACAAATTTTAACTCTGTATTAGCAATGGGTTGATCACTTTCATCTTGTAAAATTAGTTTATTACTACCAGCATCATCTATGACGATCGAACCTGTGGAGTTTTGATAATTTAACTTGAAAGTGTCGTTATCTTCTCCTCCCCGTAATATCGTACGGGGTGCATTGATAATGAAGGTATCATCTCCGCTACCACCATCCACTTGATTAAAAAGACTTTGAGCAGTCAGAACTAATGTATCATCGCCTTCCTCTCCATAGAGAGCATCTTTAATTCCTGTGGTATCGTTAGGTTCGATCGCTTCAATGTAGTCGTCTCCTGCTTTGCCATAGACAATATCACCACCGCCCAAAACAGCAATTCGATCGTCTTGTGCCGTGCCATAGACGAAGTCGTCATAAACCGTGCCAGTATATTCTGTGACATCTTCGGGAAGTTCAGCATATTTTCCGATACCCGGATCTTCTTCTGTTTCTGCTAATACCGCAGAAGCTTGTTGTGAATCTCCACTGTCAGCAACCCGTAAAGATGATGCACCGTTGATAATATTGCCAAATTGATCAACTTCATAAATTTTGGAAGAAAAAGGAGTCGCACTTTGTACTTCCCAAGTACCTGTTTGATTGATAATGGCGGCTTGAACATCGGGTCCCCAAGCATCGGTAGCGCCACTGTCATTAAATGCCCATTGACTGACATCCAGATTTGGAAAATAGGTTTGGTTGTTACCATACATCCAATCTTGAGTCGCCCCTAAATATGCCGTTTCCCAAACATCAACTATAGGGACAGAAAGCGGTAATACCTCATTGTTGTTACCATCAGGATATAATTCAATAGGTTCTGAACCAAAATCTACATCACTCTCGGGTATAAAAGCATTAGTATTTCCCTCAAGAGTAACAATGAAAGTATAGGGTATGGTTGCTTTGGCAGTTTCACCAACTAGAACTACTTGATATATTTTACCCGAAGGTACATTCACTGGTACTGCTAATGATGTAGTAGTGGTGGTTACGGTCGAAGTTGTATCAGATTGAGCCAGAGAGTAGGTAGCAGAAAGACTAAATGTCACACTCTCTGTTTCTTCTGCTAAAATCTCATTTTCTTTCACGGAGAAAGAAGCGGAAACTCCCGCAGTAAAGGCTTCGCTACTGGTTTTTGTAATAGTTTGACCTACAGCATAGGAAATACTCAAAGTTGCCGTTTCGGCTAGAGTTTCCAAACCATTAGAATTATCGATTGTAATTGGTGCACTTGTTAAACCAGTGGGAATATATACAGCATTAGCTGTGTCAAAGTTTTGAGTAACGCTATCAGTTAACCCACCATATAAACCTCCCGAATATTCGGAAGGAGTAAATTCGGGGCTAGTGGTATCCCATTCTCCATTACCATCAGGATTTGTATAATCTGTGTCCTGCGTCAGCCAAAAGTCGAAAAGAATGGGCTTAATATAAGAGGGATCAACATAACTTAATGCCATATATTATGTAAGATTTTTATTTAAGTAAGGGTTTCTATGTAAGTGTTCATTTCTCCATGATAAATGATCGATTGAAGATTAACCTTAACTTTCTTCTTTTTTCAGTATTTAATTAATAATACAGCGTTAATTATTTTAGGTCGTTTCATCAATTAAATCTATAATTCTTCTATGAATAAAGGTTTCAGTCTTGTGTCTTTAACAATTTAAAATAAGCAGAAATATTGATCTAACAAGGTTTTCACCGATAAATAATGACACTGTCTAAACTTTCAATTTAACCTTAATATCTACTTTAGGTTTTTTAATCTTATTAATTTTTTATGTTTATCATCACTTTCACTGAAATATTAATTTTATGTATTGGAGGAACTATATTTAGTTTTCGTAAGGAAGAAAAATTATCAGAGTCTATAGCTAAAGGACTGTTTTTTACTCTTTTAATTCTTTCTTTTTCTTTTCAATTCTCGTTTTTATTAAACAATCCTAATATATCGTTTTTAATAGAGATAATTACTATTATTTTTTGTTTATATATTTTAAAAAAAGATTTTCAAAGATTTAACAGAGGTTTTAAAATCATTAAATTATTTTATCTTAAATATAAAATTACTATTAGCATCCTTTTAATTGTTTGGGGTTATTTATTTTTACAAGCAATATTATTACCTCCATCCAACTGGGATAGCATGACTTATAATTTAGCTAGGGTATTGCTATTTCAACAAGAAAAATCATTATTTTTAACGGAAGTATCTTTAGAAAGTCAAGCTATTTTTCCTGTAGGCTCAGATATATTGCACCACTCTTTTTTGAGATTTTATACTGACTACGGTATCGGTATTTTCAGTTTCATTGCTTATTTAATCATATCTTTTGGTACTTATAGTTTAGCTCGTCGATATGCTTCTCAAGAACATTCTCTTATCGCAACTTTAGTGATTGCTAGTTTACCTGAATTAGTTTTACAATCAACCTCTACAAAAAATGATATTTTAACGGCTTCTGTGGCATTATTTTGTTTTATTTTAGCTTATAGATTATTAACAAATATTAATGTAGAAGATCTAGTTTTATTACCCATTAGTTTATCTTTTGGCATTTCTTGTAAAACCATTTTTATTGCTTTTACTTTGCCATTTGTTATTATTTTTTCATACCTTCTTATTAAAGAATATTCATGGCAATATTTGCTAAAAACTATTATCAAGTATAAAGACTTTTTTTTAGTCAGTATTTTACCTATTTTCGTGTTTTTACCATTATTTACTTTTTATCATAATTATAATCATTTTGGTTCTTGGAATGGTTCTGAAGAATTTGCAGATTTACATAAACAAACTGATGGTATAAAAGGAACTTTAGGTAATTTAGTGAGATATATTTTTCAAAGTATCGATTCTTTAGAACCCTTAGAATTAACCTCTAAATATGTTACTGAAAAAATATTAGATCACGAAGCATATACTATCACAGATTATTTAATGAAATTTTATAATAATACTTTTCATCTGATATTTGGACATAGTGGAATTATGAAATCTCCTTTATTTCCTCTGATTAGTAATAATGATGGTATTCCTTTTTTTATTTTAAGGGCAATGACGGAGGATATTAGTTGGTTTGGAATTTTAGGATTTATCTTAGTTATTCCTTGTATAATTTATGGAGTTTTTCAAAGAGATTTATTTTTAAAAGCCGTTAGTATAAATTTAATTAGTTATAGTTTAATTTTATGTAATCAATTAGCCTGGCAACCTTGGGCTAATCGTTTTTTTTCCCTATTTTTTGGTACTTCAGGAGTTTTAATAGCATATTTATTTACTAATATTAAATTAAATAAGTTTCTAGGAAAATTAATAACTCTAATTTCAATATTTACTTTAATATATGTGGCTACTTTTAATAATCCTAAACCGCTTTTAAAAGAGCCATTTGAAGTAACCAATCTAACAGATTTTAATCCTCTCCATTGGACAAAATCTATTAGAGAAAAAAGTATTTGGAGTAAAACTAATCTGGGAAAAAATAGAACTTTTTATTTTGATATTCATGGTTTTCCCCCTGTTAATATTCTCAGTAAATATATCGTTGATAATTCTAAGGTAGCATTAATTACTACTCATGATACATGGATTTATCAATATCTTTTTTATAATCCTAATTTTAAAATAATTCCCTTTTCTTATAAAGATATTAATCTTGTGGATAAAATTAATAATATTTATAATATTGATTATATATTTTGTTTGGATGTAGATAATAATTGCCAAAATTTAGGTAATAATAATGAAGTATTATGGCGTTCTGAAAAAGGGAAAAAAGGTGTTATATTTCAATTTTTGGGAATTGTTGGACAGAAGAATTGATTAGTACTATACAAAGATTGATTTTATCAATAGGACTTACATACCGGCTCCCTTACTTTCCATAAAAATAAAATTACTCCTCAATACTTGGGTTTGGAGTGGTGAAAAAACTATTTTTGTGTAAAGTCCTGATCAAGTTTTTTGTAAAGAGAAGAAAATTTTTATGGTTGTTTTATAGTATTTATGATAAATTCAGATAAAATAAATTCCAAATTTTTTATATAAATTTGTAAAAAGTCAAGTAAATTTTACAATTCTTTATATTTATCTAAATGTGTTATTAATAGATGGTGAAAAGACAAAACTATGATATTCTAGTTATCGTCAGTTGAGTTGTGAGAATAATAAAAAAATGCAAGTTAATGATTTAGGTTTTGTTGCCACTCTTTTATTTGTGCTTGTTCCTACGGTTTTTCTCTTGATTTTATATATTCAAACAGGAAAAAACGAGGCTTAATAAACATCTTTATCAAAAAATTGGATAATCAACTATTATTGTTGTTATCTGAAAATGAGGAGTTTTTACTAGGATCAGATCACTCTTGATTGTAGTTTCTTTCAAACTATTTTTCCTAGTTTTTCTCTCTCAATTTTCTCTGTTTTTGTCTTCTTCGATCATAATATTTCCCCCATCCGCGCCATGATAAAGGATAATTGATTTTCCCCTCATCAAGAATCCATTGAACATAAGTATTACTATTAGGGCCGGGATAATAACGATAAAGATAATTATAAGGATAGTTAAAAGGACTCGATCGAATAATTCGGATTAACTTTTGTGCTTCTTCTCCTTGCCATTGTTTTTCGAGCCAACTATCACCATTACCCACTCCACGAGTTACCCCCATCAAATTTTTGTGCAAATGTCCCCAACTACTACTTACTAAATTTTGACTTTGCCAAATTTCCCATCTTTCTTGTTTATCATCAATAATTACAAACCAATAATGAACAGCAATATAACCAATAAAAGGAATTTTTGCCCCTCGTAAATCAACATTTAAAACCATAATTATCTGAGTAAAATAGACGGCGTTGCTGAATTAAGGTATGATTGTTAGATAAAGCGATCAAATTTATTAGAAATCAAAAAATGATCAAATGCCCCGAGTGCAGTTCTATGCACATTAACAAAAATGGAATGAAAAGAGGAAAGCAAAATCATCTTTGTGTTGATTGTGGTAGACAGTTTATTAATCCACAACCATAGAATTGTTATTTTTATGTAACTGATGGTTGGAAGGTATATCCTAATTTTATCCCAGAGGGGACCAAATCATCAGTAAAACTTATATGACAAGGGTTGAAGGAGAAAATACGAGATTGAGGCACTATCTAGCCAGATTACAGAGAAAAACCCTTTGCCATTCCAAGTCTGTCGAAATGCGGAAATATTCAATCTCACTTTTGATTCATTATTTTAAATTCCAAGATATTCCCATACCTTATCGAGGTGAGGTGCGATCGTGCAGTGCCGCCAAAGGTGATCGCTTTATCTAACAATCATACCTTAATTCAGCAATGCCCACTACAAATTTTTTGTAATATTTAGTCTTATTGTAAATCACTGTAGAGTAATATTTAAAAATAGTTACAATTTCTTAACAATCATAAAGCTGATTCTTCTTAACCTCTGTTAATAAAAGATGAATTAAAGGTGGGCAATGCCCACCCTAGTGGTTTAAGCTAATGCTTCAAACGCAATTCCCTCTTGAGTAAAGCTAGAGTAATTTTGTACGATACTTTGACGTTCTTCGTTCCCTACAAGGATATAGCCACCGGGTACAGTAGAAAAACGATAAATATCTTCGCCTTGTTGTGCATCTGCACCATAGGTATAGAATGCTAAACCTTCTTGTACAAAGCCAAAGTTATTGTTATTTAAGAGGTTTTGACGTTCTTCTTCCCCTACATATAAGTAAGAGCCTGTCAGATTTGTATTACGGAAACGATAGATGGGAGTTAATTCGTCATCATCTTCAAAAGACGCTTTGAATGCTTCTCCTTCTTCCACAAAACCGAAGTTACTCTGTAAGATACTTTGTCTTTCTTCTGCTCCAACATAGAGATAAGTACCATTTCCTGTACGGAAGCGATAAATTTGATCGTTTAATAAAGGATCAGTGTCATCGAGGATGGTATCATCACGGAAGTTGAGGTTTTGGATACGGGTATCTTCGGAAATCGGGGTGTCAGCTTCGTTAAAGGCTTCTTGTGCAGTGGGATGAAACTCAGCTAAATATTCAGCTAAGGCATCTTGTTCACCAGCAATGGGCAAATTAGAGTTATTGGGTAAGCCTTCAGGGGTTAAGGTATCAAGTCTGACGACATTTTCAAAGTAGAAAGCAGGATAACCGTCACCTCCAGTAGCTAAAAAGTCGAGAATTACCATTTTATAGGTAGCATTGGGATCAACTTTAAATTCACCATCAGAGAAAATAACTTCTTTTGTGCCGTCTTCACGGTTTAAAACTAAGTTTTGGATTCTTTCCCCAGCCACTTCAACACCTGTTGCCAATCCATTATCATCACGGATAAACTCGATCGCAGTATTATCAGGATCAAAGCTAAAGCTAAAACCGCCAATCTGTCCGAATTGTCCGGGGGTTGCACCTTCTGCCCATTGTGCCACAAAATGCTCTGCTAAGTCTTTGATGCCTTGAGCGGAAATATCTGCAACGGAGAGTATATTGTTAAAACGCAAGGAGTTTTCAATGTCTAATTGAGAAACGTCTCCTTCTTCTTTACCTACTGCTAGATTAGCTTGGGGAGGTAATTGTACTAACTCGTTTGTGCCACCATCAATGAAGGATACTCCAATTTGATCTCGGATACCACCGCCATTTTTCACGGAAATATCAATATCAAAGTCATATTGTTCGGCATACCAAAGGTTTGCATCGGCGGTTAAGTTACCGAGGTTGGTTTCTTCGGTGCGCACACTAGAACGAAAACCGTTAAGCCATACTTCTGTATTGCCAAAAATAGTGCCATCTTTGCTGTTAATGAAGTCACCGACGTTATCGACAACTGCCACTACCTCCGGATTAGCAACTTCTTTTACTTGCTCAAAAGTGGTAATATCTTCTTCGTAAAGTCGATCGACACCCTCAATATCTGTGGCAAAAGTACCGCTATCATCGCCAATTTCGATAATTTGACCATTAGGATCAAATTCTACAATTAACTGTCCTAAATAACGATAATTAGCCCCCGTATTGATTAAATAAACGTCATTACCATCAGCATCTTGGAATACTTGAGGATAAGGTTGCAATAACTCAGGGGGAGTTTGGGTTTCATCTTCACGGAGAGGATCATCTGTATTCGCCATAACACGATGAGAACCACCGCCCATGATAATATCAACACCAGTGAGTTTAGTTGCCAAAGCCTGTTCAATCTCAAACTGTTGTAAGTGAGTCATCAAGACAATTTTATTGATACCTTGACTAATTAACTCATCCACAAAGGGTTGAATATTATCGGCTAAAAGTTGAGCGTTAACCTCAATATCTCGACTGTTAGGATCTGTTAACATGGTGATACCACCGATATTGGCAATTTGAGGAAGATAAGGGACAACTGCACCAATTACCCCCACTTGCTCACCATTAACATCAATAACAGTACTCTCTGTTAAGCTATTGGGTAAAGGAGCTTCACCAGATTCTACTACTAAATTTTTCAAGTTAGAGCTATCAGTAGAGTAGTCTAAGTTAGTAGCTAAGTAGGGGAATAATGCACCAAGATAACCCGTTTCTGGATCAATGCCAACTCCTTCAATTTCTGCATTGGGAGCTAACATATTATAGAAAGTGCTAGGGCCTGCGTCAAATTCATGATTACCGACGGCGGCGGCATCCCAACCCAATTCGTTTTGAATTAAGATGTCTGCAATGCCTTGTTGTCCATAAATATCAAGACTAGCATTAAAGAAAGGGCCAGCAATGAATAAGTCACCAGAAGTGAGTTTAAGGGTATTCTCATAGTTCGCATCTAAGGCATTCATCACCGCAGAAAAGCCGATGGCATCTTGTAAAGCGGGGATACCAGCTTCTTGATCCGATGCGTGAAGTAGTTGTAAGGTAAAGTTTTTATCAGTATTTTCAAAAAATGCTAATTGTCCACCTTGGACTAATCCTTCTCTTTCAATCACGCCATCTTGGAGAGAATGAGCTTGAACATCAAACAGGAATAAAGAACCGGGGGTTTCATCAAATAAACTGGAAACATCAATGATACCTGAAGATTCCCAGTTACCAATATCGTCAGGACTACCATCGGTTTGTCCTTCGGGTACAGCAGTTCGATCGATCTGGGCAACACGAGTAAGAATACCTGTTTCGGGGCTAAGTTCCCAGATGGAGGCTTCTTCCCCTGAAGTTAAACCAAATTCGCCGAAAGAGCGATCTTCTTGAATATAGATTAAGCCATTGGTTGCCCATTCTAGGTTATCCGGGCTACGCAACCCAAAATCAGGACTCTCAAATTGACCATTTCCTGCGTCATCACCATCATAGAAAATATCAGCTTGAGCAGTAATGTTATTCAAGTCGGCAAAGTCCACATCAATTTGATAAGTTGTACCCCAACTATCTTCCGGGAATAAACTATCCCGTCCAGTGGATGCTAACACAGCGATCGTACCATCTTGAGGATTAGTAGCAAGATCTTCAGGGCGAGAAAACTTGAATGCTCCCACTGCTTCGGCTAAAGCATCTTGTTTTTCTTGAGTGGCAAAACCTTGGGAATCATAACCCTCTGTGTTTGCTAACTCAGGACGATAAAAATCAATTTCGACAAAACTGCCTGATCGACCTTCTTTAGTACCATTGAACTGACTAGGATCAATATCTCCATTATCAGTCGTCCAAACGTAGAGTTTGCCTTGAGCTAAACCATTGCGAACAAGAATATCTGGTCCTTCACCTTGTCCTTTTTCCCCTACATAAAGTAATAAAGGCGCACCACCTCGATCGTCTCCAATTAATAAGGCTACTTTGTCCGTTGTACCAGTATCTAATTGAGTAACACTTTCCCATGCGGCACGTCCCATCCAAGGCACAGCATAAAGGGTATTACTTTCAGGATCTAAAACAAATTCTGTACCGCCATCGGTTTCTTCCCCAGTGAAAAATAAACCATCCACTAAACCACGATTATCACCAAATTGATTAGCAATAATGTATTGAGCAGAACAAAGGCGATCGAGTCCCATAAAATCAAGATCACTGGCTTCGTCCACCACTTCACCCGCACGGTTAATAATGGTATCGTAGGCTAATCCAGCTCCTTCTAGTTCACGAGTATCCTTGTTGATGTCAAAGAAACTAACTCGCCCTCCTGTCAATTGAGTACCATTAGCGAGGGTATAGGCATAACCAGCATCACTACTCAATTCATGGTTAGCTAATACTCGAACAGTGTCATCATCGAGAGCAAATGCACCTAAACCATCGAGAATACCGGGAGGTACATAATATTCGCCATTACCATTAGCCACAATTTCACCAACAGTAAAAACTGGCTCTACCTCAAATGTTTCCAAGCCTTGCACTTGTGCTGGTTGATTAGGAGGAGTAAATCCTGCATCGAGTTCAAAAACATTGGTGGTGTTACTTACTTCGTTGCTTACTACTAATAAGGGTTTACCATTGGGGCTATCTTGTGCAGAAATAAAGATTAATCCTTCAGGACCAGAATCCGTTAAATTAGTTTCAGGGTCTTGTTCAAAGTCACGGGTGTTGATATATTGGACAAATTCGGGAGTTTCAGGGTTGGTAACGTTATAAACCATTACCCCACCGATGCGCTCTAAACCAACAAAAGCATAGGTTTCACCATAAATTGTACCAACTGTTACCCCTTCTGGTTCAGGCCCTTTGTTGTCGCTACGGTTGTCGAAGTCGTTATTGGAGTTACTAGCGTTGAAGTAGTCAGGGAAGGCTTGAGCGGTGATACGTTCAAAATCGTCGCCACTGTCAAAAACTAAGTTACCTTCGCTATCCCAAATAGTAAACGATCGAGTTCCAAAGGCATAAAGTTCATCGTAGGCGATTTCACCGATAATTTGCCCTCGAATTTCACCCCCGGGGTTGCCAGTAGTATGAAGGTTAAAGTAATATTCGGTGTCTTCTCCTTGGGCAGTTTTTTCGATGGTATTTTCTTGCCAAGTACTGGTTAAATTGGCTGTACCATCTTCATCGATGGTGATAACGGTGTCAGCATCTTCTAAAATATCCCATACAACGCCGCCATTTGCACCTCGGAAGGCTTCGTGAATGTGTAAGAGGGTGACATCATCAGCAGTGGATTCAGTAAGGGGGTTGCCTGTTAAAGCACCAAAATCAAGCCCAGTTACTTCTAGCTCAACTTGTAAAAATCCATTGTTATCAACCCATGCTAAAGCCTCTCCTTCTGCTTCTGTGGTGACAGGAGGCACTTCTTGACTACCATCTAATTCTGACACAAAAACGGCTCGATCGCTCTGCCCTAAAGTGTTAGTAACGTTAAGACGACCTAAATTTTCATCTTCTTGTAACTCTCTGAAGTTGGGAAAAGCCACAGGATCGAGAATTAAATCATCAACCCCTGATTCTTCGTTGTATAAGTCTCCTTCTTCTAAGTCAGGGAAAACATCATCTCCAGTAGGGCGAAGTCTGGCATCTCCTTCGTTAGCCGTTACATAATAGGTTTCACCATTGACAGTATAGGATGCGATCGCATCAGGTAAATACATACCCAAAACAGGATGATTAACAATATTGATAGCATCATCTCGATCGCTTGCGTCTAAACCGTTAGATTGAACTTGAATAATGCCCAAGGTTACAGGTTCGGGGGTATAATCATCATTGAGGGTGAATGTGCCATCACCGTTAAGGGTAATTCCCGCTACACGAAAATCATTATCGTTGATAACTGCGATCGAATTATCGCCCATATAGGCTAAACCTTCTACTTTCTCAACGGTGTTATAACCTACTTGGTTGAGATCAACATAGAGATTTTTGTTGATAAGATTGATACCCTGAGAGGCTAATTCTTCGGGAGTCATTTCGTCAACGGTTTTGAAAACTCCGTCTCCTAAGTCGATGGGTGCAGATTGATTTGTGATGTTCGTTGCACCATCTAAACTAAAACGATAGACTTTCTTTTCAATGTTAGCACTTGGATCGCTGTCGATCGCATCATCATCTCTTTCAACGACTAAAAATTCACCATTGCCAATATATACTGCATCCCCAATTTTATCAGCACGGCTGTTTCCTTCTGTACCCAAATCAGGGTTATCTAAACGGTAGAGATATTCAGCAGTAGTGGTTTGGGTGGTAAGATCAAATTCCACAATGCGGATGTTATTTAAACCGTTTAACGTGCCATTACTAAGAGTGTCAGGGTTACGGATAGGGCTTTGCACAAAAGCATATAATTTATTATTGTCACTATCTAAGGCAACCGCTTCAAAACCTCTGTTTTGTCTTCTTTGAGCGATAACCGCAGGTAAGGTTTCGATACCAAAATCTCCTGCACTACCTCCACCAGCGACTCCCGTGCCTTCGGGTACAAATCGATCGATCAAAGTACCATCGGTATTAAAATGATAGATAGCAGGGCGGTATTCATCCACCATCCAAAAAGTACCATCCTCAGCCATTACAATGCCTTCTAAATCTGCACCAACAGCATCGAGAGGAGTGATTACTTCATTGTTTAAATCAACAGGAATTTCGTCATTATAAGGGGTGTTGCCTGTGCCATCAGGAATACTGATATTAGGTAAACCCGTAATAGGAGTGCCATCGGCTTGTTTGATACTAACTCTTTCGGTGATGGTAATTTCCCCTGTCGCTTGATCTAACTCCAAACGAACTATCTCAGGGCTAAAGTCTGGCAATAAGAAAGGGCGATTACTGCCTGTGGGTTCACCATTCGGTCCTCGATCGGTATGAGTGATATACTTTAATTTACCATCGGCGGTTTTGCCTTCAAAAAATAAACCAGAAAAACCCCCTAAGAGAATTTCTTGGTTGCCAATAGTTGTACCAATGGAGGGTAAATTATCAATTTCGTAAGTTTCCAGTGTGCTAGAGTTGACACTATGATCTTTAAAGCCTAGAGGTTGAATAGATTCAACGGTAGCAGTGGCAATATCCACAATAGCGATCGCATTATTTTCTTGTAATGTCACCCATGCTTTTGTGCCATCTCCAGAAAATGCAATATACTCAGGTTCAACATCTTGAGCGACAGTTGCATTAGGTCCAAAAATACGCACTCCTTCACTACGAAGTTGATCAATTTGACTGTTAAAAGCGGTAAAAGTAGCTTCTTGTACTGTAGCGTTAGCGACTCCACTGCTTAAATCAATAATGCTGACAGAACCTTCTGGATCAAAGCTATAATCTTCGTTAGGCTCACCTTCATTAGCACTTAATACTCTAGTACCATCAGGAGAAAATGTCACCATATCAGGTAAAAAGCCAACGGTTTGCTTACCTAAAAATTCTCCAGTGGAGGCATCAAAAAATTGAACTTCTCCTCGTTGGTGATTACCCGTAGCAGATTCAACAATTGCTAAGGCAACAGCGATAATTCCTTCACTGACTGTGCCTTGTTTGCCAACCGCAACGCTATTCGGTATTAAAGCAAAACCATCGCCTACTGCTTGAGTGTTAAGAGGTAAATCGCCAATTTTTGTGATGTTATTGGTATCACTTAAATTCAGGATTTCTACTACATCTCCAGCTACCACAAATAATTGTTCACTGATAGCATCAAATGCTGGAATTTCAGCACCATTTTCACTGGCGTATCTACCAATGAGACTAAGATTAATGTCCATAGTTAACCATTATTAACCGATTTTTGTATGAGTGAAATTTCCCTCATCATAAAGGAAATCACTTATAGGGTAAAGGATTTAAGTTAAATCAACGTTAAGCGATCGATAATGAATGATTAACAAACACAGATTTTTTTCGTATTATTTGTTAAGGCGATTACCTCTTAGGAATTAGCGTTTAGCTTTTTTCAATTAAAGAATAAGTAATCAATTACTAATGTTGACAAGAAATTTAACTTAACAATCGGTAATACCTGAGTTCGATATAAGAATAGGTGATGATTTGCTCTAGTTGACAGGTAGATTATATCTCTTGTGAATTAAGAAAATTCTCTCAAAAATAGACAAATATTGAGCATTTTTCTCCCATTGGACTTGTCCACTTCTTGTCTACTTGTCTTGTGTTCATCATTTTTCTTCTGTCGAACTGATAATGACTAAGTAGTGGAGGGCGATTCTTCTCAGCTTTCTGTGATAAAGTGCTTAAATAAAACGGGAATTAAAAATTATGCTGTTACATTTATCCACTTGGCAAGAGATTGAAACCTACCTAAAAGATAATGATAGTGTGATCATACCGATCGGATCTACTGAACAACATGGCCCCACAGGGTTAATAGGTACAGATGCGATTTGTGCCGAAAAAGTGGCGATCGGTGTCTCCATGAACGTTAAAACTATCGTAGCACCAACAATTAATGTAGGTATGGCTCTTCATCATACTGCTTTTCCAGGTACTATTAGTTTACGTCCCACAACTTTAATTCTTTATGTTCAAGACTATGTTACTTCTTTAGCAAAGGCAGGTTTTCGTAAGTTCTTTTTTATTAATGGTCATGGTGGTAATATTGCTACTGTCAAAGCGTCTTTTTCCCAAATTTATGATCATTTAGAGAGTTTGAATTTACCTAATAGTAATCGGGTAAAATGTACGATCGCCAACTGGTTTATGGCTCGTGAAGTATATAAATTAGCTAAAGAATTGTATGGAGATCAAGAAGGTTCTCATGCTACTCCCTCTGAAGTTGCCTTAACTCAATTTGTTTATCCTGAAGTGATTAAAACTGCGGTACTTAGTGAAGAAGTCGGAAAAGGACACTCAATTTATGGAGCGACTAATTTTCGTGAGTGCTACCCTGATGGTAGAATGGGATCAAATCCGGCTTTGGCTACTCCAGAACACGGTCAACAGTTCTATGAGTTAGCGGTAAAAGAACTAACGAACAGTTATCTTGAATTTATCAGTTAGACGGGCTACAAAAATCTTATTTTCTATTTTTAATCACAGATGAAATCATATATTGCGGCGGCAGTTTGCATGACTAGCACTCCTGATGTTGACAACAATTTAACTCAGGCAGAAGAATTAATTGAATTAGCGGTTAATCAGGGAGCAAAATTGATTGGTTTGCCTGAAAATTTCTCTTTTTTGGGAAAAGATGACGAGAAAATTACTCAGGTTGATACGATCGCCACCAAGAGTGAAAAATTCTTGATTCGCATGGCACAACGTTTTCAAATTACTATTTTAGGTGGTGGTTTTCCTACTCCTTTTGTGGAAGATAAATCAAAAGCCCATAATACTGCTATTTTAATTGACCCTAACGGTTTAGAATTGGCTCGTTACGATAAAGCACATTTATTTGATGTTAATGTTCCTGATGGCAATAACTATCATGAGTCTAGCACCGTTAAAGCTGGTTTCGTCTTACCCCCTGTATATGATGGTGGTGATTTAGGTAAATTGGGATTATCTATCTGCTATGATGTGCGTTTTCCAGAGGTTTTTCGTCATTTATCTAAAAATGGTGCTGAGGTTTTATTTATTCCTGCGGCTTTTACTGCTTATACGGGGAAAGATCATTGGCAAGTATTATTACAAGCAAGGGCGATCGAAAATACTTGTTATGTAATAGCACCTGCTCAAACTGGTAATCATTATGCTCGTCGTTGTAGTCATGGTCATGCTATGATTATCGATCCTTGGGGCTCGATCTTGGCTAGTACGGGTTCTCAAATTGGGGTTGCGATCGCAGAAGTTAATCCTCAAAGATTACAACAAGTACGTCAACAGATGCCTTGTTTACAACATCGTGTTTTTTAGAAAAAAAGTTGTCCAAAAATCCCCATTTTTCTGGGGGTTTCTCTTAAGAAATAAAATTTTAATTCTCACTAAATAGATAATTCTGAAGAAAAATCTGTCACTTTTTCAAATCGTAAAGCACCATGATTAGATCCCCATTTTTGTTCATGGGTATTAACATCCATTCCTCGATCGAGACTAACAAAAGTATTTTCTGTTAACTCTACCTCACTAACTAAATAAGTCAATACATCACCCTTTTTTATTAAACATTGATCTCCTTCTACCCTACCGTAAAATTTATTATTTTCTCTAGTAAATACCATTGAACAATTGCAACGTCTTTCAATAATATTTGGGGTAATTGTTCTTAAAATATCTTGGTTATGTCCTGAACCTGCGTAAAGAATAGGGTCATTAAGACTATAATTTTCCACATAGACTTGATTGTCTTGTGCCACAAAACGATGCACTCCTTGACGGTAAGGAGTCCACATATTATAGTCGTAAACTTGTTCAGAGTAAAAACCGATTCCTTGAAAAAAATCCCAAGGTAATGGTCGAAAAAAAACATGAATATGAGCAAATAATTGGGGATGATCAAAAGATTGTTTTTTATTACTAAACTCTCCAGCTATCCACTGTGCTAAAGTCGTCATTAATTCCACGTTTTTATCTACCATTATTTATTTTTATACTTATTTAATTTCTTCTTAAATTAGGTATATATTTTACAATATTTTAAAAGTTAGATTTTGTATTTTAATCATATTTAATTTCAGAGGAAAAAGATGCTGTGGTAACACCTTTTCCGTCACTAGTTTTGATCATGGAAACCCGAAATCTCAATTTAGGATTGATAAACCAAATTTTTTCTTCTGCACTAGCACGATCGTAATTAGTCGTTAATACGAAAGTTCCATCATTTTGTATTTCATAATTGGCGATGGCTGGCATGGTTTCCGCATAACCTCTGTCTCTTAATAATCTTCCCTGATCAGGATTTTGAGGATCAGGCAACGGAACTAATACTGTTGTACCTTTCAATTCTTCCTTGACATCCCAATCGGATTCTCCTTCCCAAGTCATTCTAAAAGGACTTTGCACTAAATCAGGATCGATATTATGTTCTTTACATAAATTAATTACTTCTGGATCATCGGTATTTAAAGAAATAATTTCTATTTCTGATTTTACTTCCTCTAAATAACTGAAAGCAAGATGATGAACACTACGAAGCGATCGCCAACTTCCCAAAGATTGTTGCACAAATTCAGCAATCGTCATTTTAATAACTTTTAAAACAAAATAAATGAAGTATTAATTAAGCTAAAATCAATATTAATTATACATTTTATAGTAATAGTAAATAAACTGTAACAAATTTCGATTTTATTGTCTTAAATGTACTTTCTATCTCCTTATCTTTGTCCATCAACTGCCAACAATTAATAAATTTACGCAACTTCAGTAATACTTACAATAGTACCACCTGCTCGGTGAATACGTTGAATTTGAGGAGTCATTTTACCGCCAGAAACAACATAGACTGTATTGCTGACTCGACGAGGAGCGTCAAATTTAGATCCTTTAACCACAATTTTAAACTGTTTTTCAGTGGCATCCTTGTAACCAGAGTGACCACCGCTAGAAGGTAATGTGATTTTATTATCTCCATTCGTAGCGATCGCTTCCACTAAACGAGAAGATTTAACGGCACTGTCAACGGAAGCATAACCGCCCCAAACATTCAATATACGGTTATATTCAGATTGTTTTTGACCATTTTGGGTAGAAGCACCTTGATAGTAAGGAACGATATTTTCACCAAATTTACTTTGGTATTCATCACTATCTAAATAGGAGTCAATTTCTGCATCATAACCTTGTTCAATAGTGATTTGAATATGCTCAGAGAGTTCACTTTGATCTTGAGGCGCACGCCCTAATAAATGTTTGAAGTTAAGTTCGACAAAGCGATAAGGAGCGCAAGATTCAAAATAGCGACGACGATAAAACTCAGATTTTGCCACTTCACGAATAAAGTTACGGACAGTCAATTCACCATTGCAAAAGCGAGATTCAGCACTGGTTAAGCGTTCACTTTCCATCACATGGGGATTACCCAAAACTTGACGATAAACAGCACGAATAACATTTTGTACTTCATCACCACTAAGGGTATGTAATTCGAGGGGAGTATCTAAAAGTAAAGCCATATTTTTAATCCTTTGATATTAATGTTTTTGAGTCTTTAGATCTTTAATGTTCGGTCTATGAAAGTTGTAATCGTTCCTATTCTTCTTGTCTTCTTTTTCATTTAAGAGAAAAAAGCGATTGCTTTACACAGGGGTAATACTGGAAATAATTCCACCTTGACGGTGAATGCTCTGATATTTTTCCGAAAGTCGTGAAAAAGGAACAAAATAGACCTGATTACTACGACGGAATTTGGAAATTTGATTAACCTTCGCTTTAGTGCGGTAGCCGGTGACTTCAATACGATAGACCTTGCCTTGTTCACCACCACCAACTAAACTGGTAGAAGCAGTTCGATCGGGTTCTTGGAACGCCCATCCATCTCCCACAGAACCTCCAGAGGGTGGGATAATTGGTACAGGAATTTCTTGAATGACATACTTATTGAGAACAGCAGATTTTCCGGCTAAACTACCTTTAAAGTCGCTACTTGAAGCACCTCTGAGCATGGCAAACATATGAGTAAACTCAACCATTGTTCTTTCGGGCGCAGTTTTGTAACCACGATAGTAAGGAACGATGTTTTCTCCGTAAGCATTTTGATACTCGTCGCTATCAATATAAGAATCGATTTCTGCTTCGTAACCCTTAGTATCTAAAATAGTACTATGGGATCTCATTTCTTCTAAACCTTCTGGAGTGCGTCCTAAAAGATGTTTAAAATTGAGTTCAATAAAACGATAGCGAGGAGATGTTTCAAAAAAGCGAGAACTGTAAGCCGCACTTTTCGCTAAAGCACGAACAAATTCTCTGACGCTTAATTCGCCACTTTTAAATTGAGATTCAGGAACAACAGCCTGCTCACTTTCCATCACATAAGCATTACCCAAAACTTGACGGTACACCGCACGAATAATTACATCTAAATCTTCAGATGAACTGTTGGGAAATCTTTCAAGGGGTGGAGTCTCCTCAAATAAACTAACTCCCAGTTGTGATGCAGGTCCAAAAACCATTATGATCCTCCTGTATTATATTAAGATTTTCTTGATTATGAGAAAATTTATTTTCACATAAGTGATTGTTATATTTCGTCTAATTCCATTAACGATGTTAATTCGATCGATGAAAAATTTTGAAACTTCAATATTTTCCGTAATATTTAATATAGAATTAGACTCTCTTGGTAAAGTATTTAACAAGAATTTATGACTAACAATTATTAAAATTTGTAAAGAATATAGTTAAATTTAATTTATTTTTCGATTAAATTAAGTTTTGTTACTTTGTTTTCTCATCAAGGGTAATCGGTTTTAAGAAAGGGTATAAATTGAGAGGAGATAATATAACAAAATATTTTTAATAAACATATAACTTTATGTACCAAGCCTTTCAGGAATTTCTCGAAAAAGAACTCTTTGAACATTTTGAGTTACGTCCTCGTCCTATTCCCTCTGGACTAGAAATGAAAGTAAGTGAAAGGGGAAAAAATCCTGCTACTATCACGAGTTGGTGCTATGAGTGTCCACAACTAAGAAAAATACGCTATACCTACATCGATGCGGGAGAATCCGCACAAATATTTAACAGTGTTATTTATCCTTCCCATCACTACGATTTGCCTTTACTCGGTATAGACTTTCTTTCCTTTGGTAACATAAAAAATTTAGTAGTTTTAGATTTTCAACCCTTATTTCAGGATGAAGCATATCTCCAGAAATACATTGAACCCATGAGTGAACTCAGAAATAAATATGCAGATTTAGCACAAAATTTGGAAATGAAGTTTTATGACGCTAATCGCTATTTTTCCAGAAATTTGCTATTTGCAAAAACCGACACTCGATCGATTAATCAACGTCTTTTACCAGCCTACCAAGAATATTTACAACTATACTGGCAAATGGTAGAACAAGCTGAACCGTTATCTACTAATGAAGAAATTGAACGCATAGTTAAAGCACAAAAAGACTATGATCAATATAGTGCAGAAAGAGATCCTGCTCATGGTTTATTTAGTAGCTATTTTGGTCATGAATGGGCTAATCGTTTTCTACACGAATTTCTCTTTGAAGATTCCCTTTCTTTAACTGTAGCGAAATAAATAATATTCTCATAATTTAAGCCTCTATTTAAACTGTTTTCTTTAGGGATTTTATAGGAAGGCTAATTATCAATTATCAATTATTAATAATCAATCAATTATGTCTCTTTATCAACCCTTTTTAGATTATGCTATCACCTTATTGCAAG
This sequence comes from Geminocystis sp. NIES-3709, assembly GCF_001548115.1. GTDB lineage: Bacteria > Cyanobacteriota > Cyanobacteriia > Cyanobacteriales > Cyanobacteriaceae > Geminocystis. Next base: position 3,276,527 of record NZ_AP014821.1, read on the forward strand.
AAAGATTAGAACTAAGAGAGTATCCCATTCCTGAAGACTTTGAGCAGAAAAAAACAATTACAGGAAAAGGAAAAAAAGAACAAGAAGTCGTTACTACAAGTTATGGTTTTGCTTCTCCTAAATTGCGTCAAATTAGGGCGGCTCATGTGGAAGGGGGAAATTCTTTGCAAGTACTTAATTTTGTGATTTTTCCTGAATTAAATTATGATTTACCATTTTTTGGAGCAGATTTAGTTACATTGCCGGGGGGACATTTAATTGCATTGGATATGCAACCTCTATTTCACGATCGTGATTATCAACACAAATATAGTCAACCAATTTTACCAATTTTCGAGAAATATCAAAAAGATTTAGAATGGGGAGGAGATTTTCCTGAAGAAGCAAAACCTTTCTTTTCTCCTTGTTTTTTATGGACTCGCCCTCAGAAAACCGAAGTAGTGGAAACGATCGTATTTTCTGCATTTAAAGACTATCTTAATGCCTATCTTGACTTTGTGGACAAAGTAGAGGAAATTATCGATCGAAATCGGTTAACGGAAGTACTCAATTCTCAAAAAAAATATTTAACTTATCGAGCAGAAAAAGATCCAGCACGTGGTATGTTTACCAGATTATATGGTGCAGAATGGACAGAGGAGTATATTCACGGATTTTTATTTGATTTAGAGCGAAAATTAGCCTCTTAAAACCCAGATTGATCATATTCTAAAAATATTACTGGTTTAATTTAATACAGATAGAAATATATAAGCTAAGACGCATTTAACTTACATTGATTAATTCACCCTTATTCTTAAATTTTTTACTCCAATTAATTACTAAACCTCCTTCATTTAATAAGTAATTTACTGTTTTTTCTAGCTGTTCTTTATTTTCAAAGTTTCTATAAGCTATATATTCCTTTGCCGAATGCCACACTAATTCTATTAAGTTATAATCTGGACTATATACCGGTAAATATTCTAGTCTTATATTCGGTAGATTTTTTTCTATTTTTTCTACTATTTCCTTTTTTTTATGGAAACTTGCGTTGTCTAATATTATGATTATTTTCGGACCACATTCTTTAAAATCTTTTTCATCATTTCCCTTACTTACCCATTCATTTTTTATTTCTTCCCATAACTTTTTTAATTGTTCACAAAACGTTTCTGAATCACCTTTTTTTATTACAAAACATCTTCTTTTTTTATCCGAATATCTTATTCCTCCCATGATATTTACTCTTCCTCTTCTTCTTTCTCCCTTCACCTTTTTTCTTTTTCCTTTTTTCGTCCATGTTTTTCTTCTTATCACCCTTAAACTAAAACCACATTCATGAGGGGCTGTGTGGCGAATTTAGTTCGCCACTTTAAACGCCCCATCCCAAAACCATACTTGAACTAACTCAGGATTCTCTTTACCTATTTCTATGTAATGTTCTAATTTTTCTTTAAATGCTTTTCTTTGTTCTTGATTTTGTTTGTCTTCTAAACTATATTTTCCCCAAATATAACTATACTTTTTTCTTTTTAATATCCTCACTACTTGTGATTTGCTTAATTTAATTCCTGTTTCTTTTTCCAAATGTTCTGATAATCTTTGCCCCGTCCATCGACCAAAATCATATCCAAAATCTTCAGGATTTTTATCAACTACTTCTAATAATCTTTCAATATATTTATCCGTTGCTTTTGTTTGGTTTCCTTTTCTTCTTTTATCTTGCAATGAATCTACATTATTAGGATTACCATGAACTGCCCAGTAAGCCACCGTTTTGGGGGAACAACCCAAAAAAACTGCTATTTCTTGATAATTTTTACCATCATTCTCTAATAAAAATATTAAAATTCTTTCCCTGACTTCCGATCTCTTTTCTATTTTTAAAGCATCTTGTAGATACTTTCTTTCTTCCTCTGACAAAAAATTTTTAGAAGGCATAAATCACACCTAAGTTTTATCTTTTCTGACTTAAATTATATACCAAATCAATGCGTCTTAGCTTATCGGTTAAAGAAAATGGTAAAAGGGGAAGTATGCCCTAAATTATACCAACAAAAAAAGAGACAATTAGAGCAACTAAAAAGAGCAGAAAATGAAGGAAAAATAGATATATATTATGGTGATGAAAGTGGATTTAGTTTAGTACCTTGTTTACCTTATGGATCGCAAGAAAAAGAGAGAAAAATAGAAAGAGAAAGTAGCCTAAGTAAAAGATTAAATGTGTTAGGATTTATGAAAAAAAATAATGAGTTAGAAAGCTATGTATTTGAGTCATCAATCAATAGTGATGTCGTGATAGCTTGTATAGATAACTTGAGTAAAAAAATAAAGAAGGAAACAGTATTAGTAATGGATAATGCCTCGATTCATCAAAATAAAAAATTCTGGAATAAAGAAGAAGAATGGGAAAAAAAGGATTAAAAATATTCTTTCTACCACCCTATTCATCACAATTAAACAAAATAGAAATACTGTGGAGATTTATGAAATATAAATGGTTAGAGAACTCCTGTTATAAAAGTTATTTAGATTTAGTAAAAGGAGTAGAAAATATTCTTATAAACTTTGATTCAAAATATACAATTAATTTTGCCTAGGTACTTATGTCTAAAAAAAGGTGTCAGGTATCAGGTCGCAGGTATTAGGTTAAATTCAAACTGTTAATTTATAATAATTGCATTTTTAAAAAAGTGAAAGCTATAGCTATCGGTACTTAGACAAAACAATAACAACAATTAAGCTATAATATTTACATTATATTGTTTTTAGGTCAAAATGAAAGAAATCACATCTTCATCAATGCCACCCTGTTTCGAGCGTTGGTGCCAAAAAATAGACCCTGTATTAAAAACAAAAGCACAAAAACGAGAGTTTAGAAATTATTTGGGCGGTTTATTAGGTGATTCTCAAAGAAAAAATCTCACTCAAATTGCCCATAATAATCTTGATATTACTTATCATAAGTTACATCATTTCCTAACAGAATCCACTTGGAATTATGATGAGGTAAATAATAAAAGACTAGAAATTATTGCCTCATGTCGTCAAACTAAAATAAGTCGCTCTTTCTCTTTAATTATCGATGATTCAGGTCATCGTAAAAGTGGCAATTTTACTGACTGTGTGGGACGACAATATATTGGTGAAATTGGCAAAACTGATAATGGTAATATCCGCAGTCACCACCCACATTTATGATGGGGTCAGAAGTTTTCCCTTAGACGTTGAATTATATGAAAAAGCGGAAAATTTCCCCTTGGGAAAAGATGACCCACAATTTCAAAAAAAACCCGATATTGCCTTTAATTTAATTGAAAAATGTTTAAACCGAAATTACCATCCTCAAATAATTTTAATGGATGGGGGTTATGGGAACAATACTAATTTATTAGAAAAATTAGAACAAAAAAATTTAAAATATATAGGAATTATTGCAAAAAATAGATTAGTACAAGTAGTAAAAGAAGATTTGAGAGAGTCTGAAAAAAGAATAGATGAAATAGCTAAATTATTACCTCAAGAGAGTTTTGAAGAAATAAAAACAGGTAAAAATAGAGAAAAAACTCTTTGGGTAGCAACCATAAAAATTAAATTATCAGCCTTATCAGGAATAAAAACCCTAGCTATCGTCATGAATGCTCCCAGTTTTGAAAAGTCCACAGATATTGATTATTTAATGACCAATGAAACAGGAGAAAAAGTCTGTGCAAATTGGATAGTAGAAACTTATACATCAAGAAATTGGATAGAAGTATTTTACCGTGAAATTAAGGGATGGTTAGGCTTATCAGAATACCAAGTGAGAAATAAAAGAAGTTTAATGAGACATTTTATATTGGTATTTTGCGCCGATACTTTTATTCAATGGCATCGTTTGACAGGGGGATTGAGAAGGCAATGGGGAAATAAACCCTTAAATACTTTTGCAGAGGCATTGGAAGCGTTTCGGACAGCAGTGTCTTTTCGTTTCTTTCAATGGTTAAAAGATAATGTGGAAGTATTTAGCTTATATAAAGCAAGTTTAGGGTTTATTTGGGCATAATTTTTGTCTAAGTACCGCTATCAAAGTTTATATTAATTATTTTCTATTAATTTGTCATAACTACTGTAGGAGAGCCATATTTTTACCCCCTTACTCTCCAGATTTGAATGATATTGAACATGATTTTAGTGCTTTAAAAAGAACAAGAATGTATGCTTCAATTGAAACTTCTATAGATAAAATTATTTCCGATTATTGTATTTCTTAGTGTTCGGTTTTTATTTGGAATAACTATAAATTCCAAGATATTCCCATACCTTATAGAGGTGAGGTGCGATCGTGCAGTGCCGCCAAAGGCGATCGCTTTATCTAACAATCATACCTTAATTCAGCAATGCCTCTTGTAAAAATTATTTTATGATTTATAATAATTACTGTTACATAGTCTAATTGCCTAATTTACATTTTGACATTTTGATTTTAGGTTTATTGAGTAAGTCCACAGTTAAACTTGAAATTATTTATATTTAAGAAAGTTGACGTAAATAGGTAAGTAAATCTGCCATATCTTCTGCGGAGGGTTGAAATTTAGGCATTGGCGGAGTTTTACCACTAACTACTTGATTAATAATTTGGACTTGAGATTTATGTTTCCAGACATCTTTTAAACTAGGTCCCACATTACCGTTACCATTAGTACCATGACAAGCCGCACAATTAACTTGAAAAATAGCACTTCCACGATCGATATTACCACTAAAAGATAAGACTTCTTCTACATAAGGATCTTTTATTGGTATTAACCACCATGCTATTACGGTTAGTATTGCGATAATGATCATCGTTAAAAGGCTTATAGTCGTTTTTTTGACTTCGGTATAATTTAGATTTTTTTCTAACAACTGATTATTCACTGACTCAATGTTAACTTTTAGTTTACCTAATTAACATTTTGCAACATTTTTTCTCATTAATGCCACTATTTATAATCTAGGAACTCGCAAATAAAAGATATACCATAATTTGGTGTTTGATTGTAACTTTTTCAAGAACAAACTCTACTCGTATTCTTTTTTATCTTAATTTCTGGGAAAAATCTAATTAATTCTTTGGAAATACTTAATGACTCTTTTTTGGTAGCATAGAAGTTAAGAAAATTTTAAAATAAGTTAATAAATTTAAGCTACTGGAGAAAATTAATGATTGAACCTTTGTTACTTGGTATTGTTTTAGGTTTAATTCCTGTTACGATTATCGGTTTATTTTTTGCTGCCTATCGTCAATATAAACGCAGTAGTGAAATTGGCTTAGAATAGTTAAAAATTGACAATTGACAATTAACAATGATTTTTGTTGTTTTTTAGTTGAGAATTTAGACTTCCAATTAAAAAAATTTTTTTGCATAAAGACAAAGATTATGTCACAATCACCCTAGTCTTTAGAAATCACAGTTGAACTAGATTACTATATGCAAATTTTATTTGTGGCGGCGGAGGCTGCACCAGTCGCTAAAGTTGGGGGAATGGGAGATGTTGTAGGTGCGTTACCTCAAGTTTTACGCAAATTAGGCCATGATGTACGAATTTTTATGCCTTATTATGGCTTTTTACCCGATAAGCTAGATATTCCTAGTGAACCAATTTGGTGGGGTGATGCCATGTTTCAAAGGTTCGCAGTGTATGAGACAGTATTACCTGAAACTGATGTTCCTTTGTATCTTTTTGGTCATCCTTCTTTCGGTGGACGTAATGTTTATGGTGGTGATGATGAATATTGGCGTTTTACCTTTTTCTCTAATGGTGCGGCAGAATTTGCATGGAATTATTGGAAACCAGATATTATTCACTGTCATGATTGGCATACCGGGATGATTCCTGTGTGGATGCACCAATCCCCTGACATTAGTACAATTTTCACTATTCATAATTTAGCTTATCAAGGGCCGGGACGGCAACTGTTAGAACAAATGACATGGTGTCCTTGGTATATGGTAGGAGATAATACCATGTCTGCGGCCTTACAATTTGCTAATATCGTTAATACAGTTTCCCCTACCTATGCCGCACAAATAAAAACTCCTGAATATGGAGAGAATTTACATGGTTTGTTATCTTGGATTAGTGGCAAATTATGGGGTATTGTTAATGGTATCGATACAGATAAATATGATCCCGCTACTGATAAATTAATTCACCAAAATTTCACCGCCGAAACTATTGATAAGCGACGGCTGAATAAGATTAAACTTCAAGAAGAGTCGGGTTTAGAAGTTAATCGTAATGCTTTCTTAGTGGGAATGGTGACACGTTTAGTAGAACAAAAAGGTATTGATTTAGTATTACAAACTGTCGATCGATTTTTAGCTTATACTGATGCTCAATTAATAATTCTTGGTACAGGTGATCGTTTTTATGAAACTCAGTTATGGGAAATGTCTTCTCGTCATCGAGGACGAATTTCAGTACAGTTACTACATAATGAAGCTATTTCTCGTCGAGTTTATAGTGGTATTGATGCTTTCTTGATGCCTTCCCGATTTGAACCTTGTGGTATTAGTCAATTACTGGCAATGCGTTATGGTGCTATTCCGATTGTGCGTAAAACAGGGGGTTTAGTTGATACGGTTTCTTTCTTTGATCCTACTGCCGAATCAGGTACTGGTTACAGTTTCGATCGATACGAACCTTTAGACTTATATACTTGTATGATACGAGCCTATGAGGGTTTCCGTTTTAAGCAAGAATGGCAAAAACTACAAATTCGAGGCATGAATCAAGATTTTAGTTGGTATAAATCCGCCCTTGAATACTTAAAAATGTACGAGCAAGTTATTAATTAAAGCGAGAGGGAAAAGGAAAAAGGGAAGAGGGAAAAGAAACAAAAATTGATTTTTCCTGTTCCGTTTCATTAGTATTATTATACTGGTGCGAGATCTGAGTTAAAACTCCTCATTCTTCATTCCTTATTCCTCATTATTTATTAGCTTAAAGAGGCATGACTACGATCGTAGCTAACACGAAAACTAGCGTTAGGTTTGCCTTGGGTTGGATTCCAATATTCAGAAGGGTTTATATCCATACCAATTTCAACAGCAGTACGACCTAACATTGATTGTTGACGATTTTTGATCATTTTGTGATGACGCATCATTAATGCACGAGCTTGATTTTGAGTATCCATATATCTTTTCTCCTAAATTTTTTTCATATATTTACATACTAAATAATATTCTGTATAATTTGTTACTAAAATCAGAATTTTTAATAAAACTTAATATTTATGATAATTAGACGATAGGATTTTCTCTATAAGATTACAAAATATTTAAGTGCGGTTGTACAAAAGGCAAGAGGAAAAAATTATTTTTCACTAATATTAAAATATTTAAGTAATATAAAGAAAGCGATTATTAATATATTCTGAATTGTTATTTTTGATCAAAGTTTTTTATTGTCTATCTTCTTTTCTGGGGTAAATAGTAAACTTTTTTAAAGCTATCGGTTTAACTTGTAACTTTTGTTAAGAGATAAAAGAATAATATCTTTTAAAACTTAATAAAAAGAGGAGATAGTTTACAAAATATTAAAAAAAAAAGTAGTTTTCACTGTTATTATTTTTTTTGCGTTAGACTCTTGAGAACACCGATATTAGAGAAAGTTTACATATCTTAACAATATTCTTATTTTTTATACTATGATGATTCCCTGTTTCTATTTAGATTTTGATTCTTCTCCTCCCCTTAGTGATAATCGTATCTCGGAGGAAATTGTAGCCGAAGCGATCGCTGATGTAGTTAAACTTGCTCACTATCAAGGACAATCTTTAGACGATTTAGTGGAAGAAGTTTTACAAGAGGATCCTATATTAGATCAAGTTCAAAGACAATGGTTGAGTAAAATAGTAACTCAGGCATGGAAAAGTTTAACATAACTCTCTTTGTGCTGAAATCTAATTTTAACGGAAATCACGGTGACTAATAGACAGTTTTTTCAAAAAATAAGAATTTTAGATCCATTATCAAATATCGATCGAGTTGGTGATGTATTATTGGATAAAGGTATAATTACGGAAATCAGCGATCATGAGACATCACAAAAAGATGATATTCTAGGAAATCATGAGGAAATAGAGATTATTAACGGCAAGGGATTAATTTTAGCACCTGCCTTAGTGGATTTGTACAGTAGAAGTAGTGAGCCGGGATACGAGGAAAGAGAAACCTTAAAAAGTTTGATGGAAGCATCACAAGCTGGAGGTTTTAGTCGCTTGGGAATTTTGCCGAATACTAAGCCAGTGATCGATAATCCTAGTATTGTGGCATGGATAAAAGAAAAAACTGCTTTAAGTAAGACGAAGTTGTATATCTGGGGAGGATTAACTCAAAATTTAGAAGGAGTGACTATTGCAGAATTAGCAGATTTAGCCCAATCAGGAGTAATTGGTTTTACAGATAATTGTCCTCACAGTAATTTACAGTTAGTGAGAAAGCTATTAGAATATGCTCAACCTTTTAATTTACCTGTGGCATTAGTACCAACAAATCTACAATTGCACGGAAATGGAGTTGTCAGAGAAAGTAGCACTTCTATTCGTCTTGGCTTAGTAGGTAATCCAGAAATTGCAGAAACAGTGGCTATTGCCTCTCTTTTAGAAATAGTTTATCTTACGAAAACGCCCATTCATTTAATGCGTATTTCCACTGCTAGGGGAGTGGAGTTAATTAAACGAGCCAAAGAGAATAATTTACCTGTTACTGCTAGTGTGAATTGGCATCATTTACTCTTAAATACGGAAATGACTGCTACTTATAACCCTAATCTCAGATTTGAACCACCGTTGGGTAGGGAAATCGATCGAATTGCTTTAATACAGGGTGTTAAGGATAATATCATAGATGCGATCGCTATTGACCATACTCCTTATACCTATGAAGAAAAAACCGTTGCTTTTGCCCAAGCACCAACCGGAGCAATAGGGTTAGAATTAGCTTTACCATTACTATGGCAAAATCTAGTGACAACGGGAGAATTATCAGCGTTGGAATTGTGGTGCAGTTTGAGTGTTAGTCCCTTACAATGTTTGAACCAAGAACCTATTAAGTTACAAGTTGGACAACCGGTGGAATTAACCTTATTTTCACCTCAACAGTCTTGGAAAGTAACCTCTTCTCAATTAAAATCTTTATCTTTTAATACCTATTGGTTAGATCAAGAAATAATGGGAAAAATAACAGCTTTAATACATTAACCTTCCCTTTGAGAAAGGTTTCATCAGTAAATCTAAATGTCAGCTTATCATGCTAGGAGTAAACAAAAGCGAAAAGTTGTTCCTTGATTAAGGGTACTTTCTACTTCTATTTGCCCTCCTTGTAATTCCACTAATCTTTTAGTGATTGCCAAACCAATACCACTACCACCAGAATAACTACATCGAGATCGATCGGCACGCCAAAATCGTTCAAAAACATGAGGTAAATCTTCTGGAGAGATGCCAATTCCTGTATCAATGACTGATACCCAAAGATAAGGCGGTTTTACTTCTGTTTTTAGGGTTATAGTGCCAGTTTCTGTATAACGAATAGCGTTACCGATGAGGTTAACTAAAATTTGTTGGGTTCGATCGCGATCGGCGATGATTGATGGTAAGACAGAAGGAGAGTCAAGGGTTAAAATAGGGCCATCTTCTAAAAGTTGATCAGCAAATCTGATTACTAAAGATTCTAAAAGAGGGTACAAATCAAAAGATTTCAAATCAATAGAAATATAACCTGCCTCTGCTTGAGATAACTCTTGTAAATCTCTGGTTAAACGCTCTAATCTCCTTGTTTCTCCTACCAAATTTAAATATAATTCTGTTGTACCTTCTATATTTCCTGCGGCTAACTCCTCTAAATATCCTCTCACCACAGTTAAAGGAGTACGCAATTCATGGGTTAAATCACTAACTAACTCTCGACGTCTTGTTTCAACATCTTCCAAACTACTCGCCATGCGATTAAAACTAGCACTTAGTTGATTTAATTCTGGGATTTCGCTTTCGGGCATTCTTTCTAACCAATCTCCAGCGGCAAAAAGTTGGGTTATATCTTTCATCTTGTCAAGAGGTTGCATAATTCTCTGACTTAGATAAAAACTCAAAAATCCTGCAGTTCCACCACCTACAACTAATGACCAAAACGAACTGTGATTCCATGCTGTTTCAAAGCCTTCTATTAAATAGGTTTTAGCCGATCGAACTGTCATAAAACCTTTTTTTTCCAATTGTTCTAATCGTAATACAAAAAATTGAGGAGAAGAAAATTTCGCAATAAAAACAAAAGTACCTAATCCCACAATCATCACTGCCAAATGGGATAGAAATAGTATTGTACCTAAACTTAATTTTTGACTCACAAGAAAAAATTGATAGTGAATAGTGAATTTTCCTAATTTCTAAATCCTAAAACCCAATACTTAATTTCAAAATAATCGATCGAGTATATCTGCAACACCATCATTTTCGACATCAAGGGTGACAGTCGAAGCAATTTTTTTTACTTCTGGAGGTGCATCACCCATAGCTACACTAAAACCAACATATTGTAACATAGTATAATCGTTAAAATTATCACCTATAGCCATTACTTCATCAGCACTCAATTTTAATATTTTTTCTGTTAGATATTGCACTGCACTACCTTTATTAATTCCTGTTTGAGTTGCTTCTAAATAGATGGGATTTGATTGAGTTAAATAAACTTCTTCTTCATGATAAATGTTTTTTAACTCTGTTAGCATTTCTGAAATTAAATTCGAGTCAAGACTTGATGCTAAAATTTTTGTAGGTTTTTCTCCTAAAAGACTAGCTAAATCATCAACTAAATTAGCGGGAATACCTGATCGTTCTACATAATAATCAGTATTTTTAGTAATTTTTTCCACATATAAATTATCATTAAAATAAAGATGAATTTCTATGTCGTGATCTTTTTGTTTTGTCTTAAAATAAGAGAAAAGTTTTTGACTAATTTCTTTATTAACTGGAGTATGTAATAAAATTTCTGAATTTTCTGGATTTTGAATCCAAGCTCCGTTATAGGCAATAATAGGTAAATTTGCCCCAATTTCTCGATAAAATCTTAAGGCTGAACAATACATCCTACCTGTTGCCAATCCTACTTTAATACCCCTATTTTTTACTTTTTGAATAGCTTTTTTTACTCGATCGTTAACTTGATTTGATTTACCGGAAATTGTACCATCAATATCTAAAATTAAGACTTTAATATTGTTCATAATATCCTCCATAAATATGTTCATAGCAATCTTAGATCATTTGTGGTATTTTATCTCGATTTCGATCGTTGTTTTAAAAGCGATTATTCTTTTTGAGGATGGAGATGCGATCGTTTCAAACTAGGAATTTTAGGCTCGAAAAATGCTATTTTATTAAGGTATTACTTTTTTGGTCAATGGTAGGAACATCAATTTATGTTAGAAACTTCTCCTTCAACTGTAGATATTGTTGAGGCTTTATCTATTCCCCCCGATTTAGATTTTGATTTGCCTAATCCTGAAGATGAAGGTATGGCAGAGGAAGAGTTTTTACAAAAAGTTGATGATGTTTGGAAGGTATGCGATCGATTTGATTTACAGACAGACATTTGGCGTGGTAGAATCTTAAGAACCGTCAGGGATAGGGAAAAACACGGCGGTGAAGGTAGAGGTACAGGATTTTTAAATTGGTTAAAAAATAGAGAAATTACCAAAAGCCAAGCCTATGCTTTAATTCAACTTGCTAATAGTGCTGATACTTTGTTAGAAGATGGTAATTTAGATCCCAATGCTATCAACAATTTTAGCAAGAGAGCGTTTGTAGAAACGGCGAAAGCTGATCCTGAAATTCAAAGATTAGTTAGTGAAGCGGCTCAGGGAGGCGATCGTATTACTCGAAGGGAAGTTAAGCAACTAACCGATGAATATACAGCGATGAACTCGGACTTATTACCTGATATTATCAAAGAAAAAGCTGTGGATGGATCATTGCCTCCTCGCCACTTAGCACCCTTGGTTAAGGAATTGGAGAAGTTGCCCGAAGAACAAATTGAGGAAATTCGCAAGGAAGTAGAAGCTAATCCTGATGTTGATACGGTAAAACAAATGACTTCCACCGCTAAAAGTTTAGGAAAATATTTAGATTCTGCAGGACAAGTAGAAACTTTAAGAGATTCAAGTGTAGATATAGAAGAAGCCTTAAGGGAAGCTCTAAGACTAGACTGTTTAAGTATTACTGCTGATTTAGTAAAACAGGCAACTAATTTAGAGCAAAGTGTGGGTAAACTATATACCCTCTGGAAAAAATTAGGAAGTATTGCCGATCGACTTTATGTTGAAACAGGAGCTAGTACACCTAGTTTACGATCGCTTCTTAGTTGCTTAGAAAAACTTACAAGTGAAGTTGTTGAAGTTCGTTTGGATGACGGAGGAGATAAAATCGTTAGATTAAGAATTATGAGTGACGAATTATCTTAGAAGGTAAAGGGGTTCCTATCTCCTATATCTTGCCCTAATAGTGTCTCATTTATCATTTGATTAATCAGAAAAATGTCATAAATATAAATATTGTGTTAATTTTTCTTACCTACTTAAATGATTGATCAACTTTGGTTATTCATTTGTTCAGGATTAGTACTATTGATGCAAGGCGGTTTTATGTGTCTTGAATAAGGATTAACTCGATCGAAAAATAGTATTAATTTTGAAAGTGGGTTCGATCGAAGAACTGTTTATTATCGTACAAAATTATAGTAAAAAATAGTTTTTAATATTAATATAAAACTAAGGGTTAACTTGTTTAACTGTCCATTCATTATGAATATTACGCTCATAAATAGAGCGATTTTGAGGATTTCCTCTTAATTCTAAATGATCAACTTTATCAGGATTTAATAACAATAAACAAAAATTATCTATAGGTTTTTGACTATCAATGTTAATATTTTTTATTGGAGTATTTTCTATTAATAATTCTTTCGGATTTGCCCAGTAAAATTGCTCTTTTCCCGTAATGCTTAACTTTTCCCATAATTTTTGACGTTCATCTAATAAAAATTCATCAGGATAATTTTTAATAATTAATTTTACAGTTCCACTAATTCTAAATTGTTCTCTAGTTTTAGCAAAATACCAACAAATTTCTCCATAGGGATTATTCATTAAATGAGTAAATTTTTCACTGCGAATATCAGTAATAATTTCGATGTTATTACTATTAGCTAAAAATCCTCTAAATACAACCATTCTATTTGTTGGATAACCTTCTTTTGTAACCGTTGCGAAGGAAAAATAACGACTAGAAATGTTCGATCGATTTTTATGTAATGCTTTTTGTAAGTAACTTCTCCAAGGTGCTAAAAAATCAGACATATGAAATATTAACGAAAATGGCAGTATTTAATACATTATTACTTATTACTTATTACTTATTACGTTGAAAAAATTAATCTTTAGATAATAACAGCACGATTCATTAAAGTATCGACAACAATTCCAGTACATAAAAGCATCATGTAAAGAATCGAATATTTAAACATCGATTTAGCCAATTGTTTATCTTCTGGTTGTTGATATAATTGCCATGCCTTGATAATGAAACTAATACCTAAAATAAGGGCAAAAACCAGATAAATTAAACCTAAACTATGCAGGGGATAAATTAAAACAAAGCTAAAAACTACTGTAATTAATGTATAAATCCAAATTTGTTTAACTGTCTCCGATGCACCTTTGACAACGGGTAACATAGGTACTCCCACTTCAGCATAATCATCAGAAATCATTAAGGCTAATGCCCAAAAATGAGGAGGAGTCCATAAAAATATTAAGGTAAAAATAGCCCAAGCACTCCAGCTTAAATCTCCTGTAACGGCAGCCCAACCGACAAGAGGCGGAATTGCCCCAGCGGCACCCCCAATAACAATATTTTGGCTAGTATGACGTTTAAGCCAATGGGTATAGATAAGCATATAAAATACTATACCGGCGATCGCTAATACAGCAGAAAGAAGATTTACCCAAATAGCTAGTAAGGAAAAGGACAAAACACCCAAAATAGCACCGAAAATAATAGCATGGTTAGATTGTACTTTGCCCGAAGGAATCGGACGGGTTCGAGTTCTTTTCATGTCATAATCAATATCTTGATCATAAACACAGTTAAAAGTTTGAGCAGAAGCGGCGGCTAAAGTACCTCCTAAAAGGGTGACAATGAGTAAAAAAGGATCAATATTACCATCAGAAGCCATAAACATCGATGCGGCGGTGGTAATTAAAAGTAAGGGAATAATGCGTGGTTTAGTTAGTTGATAATAGCTTTGGATTACTTGTCCAATGTTTTCGTTGCGAGAAATACTTGATCCGATCATGATATTAGTTATTAGTTGACAGTTAACAGTTAATTATTTTTACCTTCTGCTTATTATTAAAGGTTTATCGGTAATGTTTCCTTGGTTGGGACATAAAAAAGGGTAAAATTAAGTCACCGTAAGAATTTATCTTTTTCCTCTGCTATATTTTGGCAAAAGAAGATGAGACGATCGCATCTTTACGAGCGTAAATAGTAAAAGCAATTAATATGCCAAAGAGTAAAGCTCCCATAGTATGATGAGCAACAGTTAAGGTTTCTACTTGTAAATGAAGGTAAAAAGTTGCTACACCGAGGGAAATTTGACCAATTAAAATTAAACTAACATATTTGGTTAGATTTCTGAGTTTATAAGTTAGAGCAGGAGTTTGCCATGATAATACTATTAATGTTATACAAGCGATCGAAGCAGGGAAAACACCAATAATATGACTATTCATCACGAAACAGAGTTGATTTCCTCCAAAACATTGATGTAAAGCCCATTGAGATGCAACTAACCCTCCCAGTAAACATTGAAGGTAAACAAGAATAGTCGCAATAAAACTAACGGTGGTTAATTTCTCCGCAGTGCCATTACCTTGATACTCTGTTAAGTTACTACCAATGACGATTAAAGTACCAAAAAAGAGTAAGGCGGTGGCTAAATGAGCAGTGACTATATCAAATCTTAATAATTCCGTGACGGTTAATGCTCCTAAAATACCTTGAAAAATAATTAAACCCAGTGCAAATGTACATCCCCACGGCAACCATTGAGGTAGTTTTGATTTATGCCACCATGATAATATTACTAACACGATCGTGCTTAAACCAATTAAAGAAGCATCGAGACGATGAAACCATTCTAAAAATACTTGCAGATTCATTTCTTGGGTGGGGATTACTTTACCATAACATAAAGGCCAGTCCGGACAAGCTAATCCAGCATTCATTACCCTTGTAGCTGATCCGATCGCCATCAATAACAAGGTTGCGATCGCAATTTTCCAGATTAACCAACGAATCCACCTAATTGGTTGAGAAGAAATGGAAGATGGTGGATAAGAGCTATAAAGAATTGATTCTGTCATATCTTAAAAATGCTGTTGAAGTTATATCATTTTTGATCTTAGCTCAGGATCAATTTTGTGGAACTTATAAATTGAGAATTAGCTGTTAGATTTTAGCGGTTAGCTGTTAGTCTTAAGTGTCTCTTTCTCACTCATTACTTCATGGAGATTGATTCGTGTTGACTGCTATGGAACAAAACAATATGATAGAAAGGTTATGCTTATTTACATCAGATTATTAAATAAAACTATCAGTAAATTATTATTATTAAAACTATGACCGCTACTTTACAAGCACCTCCTAAAAATCGCCGTCTTGTGTTTCCTTTTACCGCTATTGTCGGACAAGAGCAAATGAAACTTGCTTTATTACTCAATATCATTGATCCCAAAATTGGAGGAGTAATGATTATGGGCGATCGAGGTACAGGCAAATCAACTACTATTAGGGCATTAGCAGACTTATTACCAGAGATTGATGTGATAGCAGGAGATCCTTTTAACTCCTCTCCGACGGATGTAGAAATGATGGGAGACGATGTGCGAGACAAGTTTGAAAATCAACAAGAGTTTGAAGTAGTTAAGAAAAAAGTACCCATGATCGATTTACCTTTGGGTGCAACAGAGGATCGAGTTTGTGGTACGATCGACATTGAAAAAGCGTTATCCGAAGGTGTCAAAGCCTTCGAGCCCGGATTGTTAGCAAAAGCTAATCGTGGTATCCTTTATGTGGATGAAGTTAACTTATTAGATGATCACCTTGTGGATGTGTTACTTGACTCCGCCGCTAGTGGTTGGAACACTGTAGAAAGAGAAGGCATTTCTATTCGTCACCCTGCTCGTTTTGTGTTAGTTGGCTCAGGAAATCCCGAAGAAGGAGAATTGCGCCCTCAATTACTTGATCGTTTTGGAATGCACGCTGAAATCCGCACAGTAAAAGAACCAAACTTACGAGTCCAAATTGTAGAACAACGGGGAGAGTTTGATCGTAATCCTCAAGAATTTTTGGATAAATATCAACCTCAACAAGAAGAGTTACAAAGAAAATTAGTACAAGCTCAAGAATTGTTACCTCAAGTCTCGATCGATTATGATATTCGGGTAAAAGTATCAGAAATCTGCTCAGAATTAGACATTGATGGTTTAAGAGGTGATATTGTTACTAATCGTGCCGCCAAAGCCTTAACAGCTTTTGAATTGCGTACAGAGGTCACAGTTGATGATATTCGTCGAGTAATGCCTCTATGTTTGCGTCATCGTCTCAGAAAAGATCCTTTAGAGTCGATCGATTCTGGTTATAAAGTAGAAAAATCCATAAACCGTGTCTTCGGCTTAGATGTAAATTAATGAGAAATTAGGAATTAGGAATTAACTATATTATAGTAAGGGAAAATAGAAAATTTTGAGATTGTAACTTTACATCGCTTTTCTGATGAATAAATTACTTTTTTTATCTCTCGCACTCGTCGCAAAGGAAAATACACAGAGGGTGGTTAAAAAAAAGAAAACTGCTGTAGAATCCCACTTTATAAAATTTCTTAGAAATTCGATCGATGTCAGATGAATCCCCAACTAATTGATATAGCTAAAGTATTTTTGAAACTGGGAACGATCGCTTTTGGTGGCCCAGCCGCTCATATTGCGATGATGGATGAGGAAATTGTTAATAAACGTCAATGGATAAGTCGAGAAAAACTTTTAGATTTATTAGGGGTAACTAATTTAATTCCTGGGCCTAATTCTACAGAGTTAGCTATTCATATTGGTTATGAAAAAGCAGGATGGAAAGGATTGGTTATAGCAGGTTGTAGCTTTATTATTCCTGCTGTAGCGATCGTGTGGATTTTAGCGATAATCTATGTACGTTATCAAAATGTACCCTCAGCGGAATGGTTATTATATGGTATTAAACCAGTTGTTATCGCCATTATCATTCAGGCTTTGTGGAAATTGGGCAAAAAAGCGGCTAAAGATACTCCTACTACTATCGGAGGTGTTTTAGCTACTCTGGGCTTCTTTTTTGGTTTTGACGAAGTTATTATTCTACTAACAGTGGGATTGGGGGTAATGATATATAAAAATTTTCCCAAAAAAAATATACAAGGTCTTTTTTTATTGCCATTTTCAGGATTATTCGCTCAAACTAACGTTAATTTAATCTTTTCTCCCAATGAAATTAATATTTTTTTAGTTTTTCTCAAAATTGGTAGCATTCTTTATGGTGGCGGTTATGTGTTATTAGCTTTTCTACAACGGGATTTAGTAGAAAATTATCAATGGTTAACCTCTCAACAACTTCTTGATGCGATCGCCATTGGACAATTAACCCCCGGCCCAATTTTTACAACGGCAACATTCGTAGGTTATTTAGTAGCGGGAAATTTGGGTGCAATTTGTGCCACTGTAGGAATATTTTTGCCGTCTTTTAGCTTCGTCTTATTAATTAATCCTTGGGTGGATAAAATCCGCAATTCTAAATTTGCCAGTGGTTTTTTAGATGGAGTCAATACCGCTTCTTTAGGGTTAATGGCTGGAGTTACTTATACCTTAATTCGTACCTCTGTTATTGACGTTTTCACTTGTATTTTAACGATCGTTACTGCTGTAATTGTTTTTCGTTATCAAGTCAATTCTGCATGGTTAGTATTAGGAGGTGCATTACTGGGTTTTATCGTCACAAATTAGCTTTTAGCCATTAGCAATTAGTTATCAACTGTCAACTATCCTACCCACCCAAAAAACTGTTTCAGCAAAGCCGAAATAACCATTTATTTAACATTTCTTCTTGTTTTTTTGTTCGATTCTCAATAATTTTTACCTGATAACCTAAAGGTTTTGGAGAGTCTAATTTAACCTCTACAGTTTTTAATTCTTCCTGATGAAAATAAGTTAATTTAATGACATCATTAGCTTGATAATCTTGCAATCTATCTATTAAATTATCACTTGTAACTCGAAAATTATCGATCGCTAATAATTCATCATCGGCATCAATTCCAGCTTTTCCTGCGGGAGAATTAGCATCTACAAAAGTTATTTTTTCAACACCACCATCTTTTTGTGTTTTTAAACCTAAATAGGGAGGCGTATTATGTTCAATTTTTGTCTCTAATTTTAATCCGAAAGGTTCAAAATATTCGTTAAAAGGTAGCTCGATCGTGCTATCTAAATATAAATAGAAAAATTCTGTTAAATCAGTATTGGCAATTAATTCTATTTCTCGTTTCAAATCTTCAGGAGTAAAACCGATTTCTTCTTTCCCAAACTTTTGCCACATAATCAGCATAACATCATCAAAAGATTTATGATTATCACTATTTTTTCTAATTAATAAGTCTAATAACAAAGTCACTAATTGTCCTTTTAAATAATAAGAAATTTGGCAATTATTACTATAAGCATCTCGCCGATATAACTTAATCCAAGCATCAAAACTTGATTCTCTTAAGGGTTGAATTTCTCTGCCCGGAGTTGCTAAATATTGGCTAATATCTTTACTTAATAAATCAAAAAAAGTTCGATGATTATATATTCCTGCCCTTAAGGGTATAATCATGTCATAATAGCTAGTTGAACCCTCAGAAAACCATAAAGAAGTAGTGTAATTTTCTTGATCATAATCAAAAGTTTCTAAGGCTTTTGGACGGATTCTTTTGACATTCCAAAGGTGGAAAAATTCGTGAGCAACTAATTGTATAAATCGATCGTATTTTTCTTTTTTTTGAAATCCAAAACGAGGATAATTTAAGACACAACAGTTTTTATGTTCTAATCCTCCAAAGCCACTAGCAGATAAATGTAATAAGAAAAAATAATCTTCATAGGGTAAATCTCCAAATATTTTAGCTTCTGTTTTAATAATCTTTTCTGTATCTTTAATTAGTTTTTCTATTTCAATATTTCCCTCTCCCCAAATTACCCATTGATGAGGTTTATTTTCTACCGTAAAATTAGCAATTTTTTGAGTTCCAATTTCAAATGGACTATCGACTAAAGTATCAAAATCTTCCGCTAAAAATGTGTTTTTTTCTTCAGAAATTGAAGGTAAAGAAGTGGTAACTTGCCAATTAAGTTGAGGTGGATCGATCGTAATTTTTAGAGGTAATTTTTCATAATTTGGTATATAAAAAAATAAAGCCGCCCCATTAAAATAACCATGACTACCATCTAAATGATTCGTTCTCACCGTTAAATCATTAGCATAAATTTGATATTTTATAGTAATATTTTGATGATCATTTGTTTCAATTGACCAATGATTTTTAGTTTTTTTTATCCAACTTAAATAACTAAAGTTATCAGCAGAAATTACAGTAAATTTTTGTAGATGACGAGAGTATTCTCTCACTAAATAAGAACCGGGAGTCCAAACAGGCATTTTTATATCTAAAGTGTTTTCTTGCCAATTTTCAATATTTAAAGTTACTTCAAATAAATGAGATTCAGGAGAAGACATTGAAACAAAATAATGTAAATTTGGACTTAATTTATTCATAATTTATGTATATAATAAAAATTAACAATAAGGGTTAGATATTTAATAATTAAATTTTCAGCCTAGTTTCATTCTCTGAGATCGTCATATTAATCGTATTAATCGATCGCGCACTGCCGCTTTGCGATCGCAAAAAGCTCATAAGAAAAGTTTTATATAGAACTTAGATACTTATAATCATCAGAAAATTTGACCATTATATCCTTTTATAATATGATATGACTGAAAGAATTGATTACAGTAAACAAAACTACTAATAAAATTGTCAAAAAACTTAGACTTCTAACTGTTAATATTGTCAGTTTTTAAGATGAATTATTTGTTTGATAGCTTCAATAAATAGCGATTATGATTAGCAGACAATGGTGGGTAGAAAAGTGGTTGGAATTATTAGATTCTTACCGTTATAAAAAAAGATTGGAAAGGGGGCGTAACTATGCCAGAGAAGGTAATATTTTAAATATTGAGTTTAAACAATCTCAGTTGGTGGCGGATGTACAAGGTACAGAAGAAAAGCCTTATCGAGTAACATTATCCTTAGATGCTTTTTCCGATGAAGATTGGGGATATGTAATTACTACTATGTCAGAAAAAGCTATTTTGGCGGCGCAGTTGTTGGTAGGAGAAATGCCGTCAGAAATTGAGCAGGTTTTTATCAAAAATGGTTTAAGTCTATTTCCCTTTAATTTAACGGATGTGAAATCTCGTTGTACTTGTCCTGATAAAGCTAACCCCTGTAAACATATTGCAGCAATTTATTATCAGTTGGGCGATCGATTTAGTGAAGATCCCTTTATCATATTCCAGTTGCGTGGTAGAAGTAAAGAGCAAATTTTAGAGGCATTGAGAGTGTCTCGTATTCATCAAATATCAGGTAAATCTTTATCCCCAGAAATGTTGGGCAAAATCAAGTCTCCTCCAAAACGCAAAACTAATATTACCAAAACTTCTGCACCTTTAACGATCGATAATTTTTGGGAATATGACGAAGCGTTAGACTCTTCTTTAGTGGTAATTGTACCATCAACGGAAAATAAAACAATTCTCGAAGTATTAGGAGATATTCCTTTACCTTATAATGACTCTCAAGCGGTTATGCAATATCTTACTCAAGTCTATAATACTGTACCGAAGGAAGTTACTACAGTTACTTAACAAAAAAGGGCGGAATAACACCGCCCAGTCAAAATTATTCTAAGTCTTTGCTACCGGGGTTGCGTGCTGGATCTCCAGAAAGGAAACCAAAGATAAATAACAATATGAAAAAAGCTACAACAATATTTACAACAATTTTTAGAGTTAACATTTTTTTAATATACTCCGAATGATTTAATACTTGCTATATTCTACCGCAATAGAAGTTGATTTATTAATTATTTATTATCGATCGTTCCGAACCAATAACCTTTACCATAAATAGTATGAATTAGAATAGGTTCTTTGTCCGTTTCAATTTTACGTCGTAATAGACGTACGATCGCAGCCACAACATTACTACTAGGAGTTTCTTCTTCTGCCCAAAGATACTCGAAAATTTGCTCTTGAGTAACTAATTCTTGTGGATGAAGACTAAAAAATTCTAACAATTTAACTTCTTTTTCTGATAGTTTGATTAATCGTCCGTTACGGTAGGCTAACTGATTACTAATTTCTAACTCTAAATCGGCTACTTTTATTTTTTGGTGTGATTTTAATTCTACACCGATCGACCGTCTCAATAAAGCCCTTACTCTCGCCAATAATTCTCTTAATTCAAAGGGTTTCACTAAATAATCATCCGCCCCTACATCTAACCCCATAACTCGATCGTCCAGAGTGTCTTTAGCCGTCAAAAACAATACAGGAGTTTGTACTGACTTTCCTGTTTCTTGTTGTCGTAAAGATTGACAAATTTCTAAACCTGTTTTGTAAGGTAACATCCAATCAAGAATTAAAAGATGATAAGAACATTGTAAAGCCAAATCTAAACCTTTATTACCCTCATGACAAACAGTGACATCATAACCTTCTTGAGTCAAAATTTTAGCTAAACTCAATGCTAATTCCGTTTCGTCTTCTACTAATAAAATCTTGATTGACATGATCTACTCTTAACTGATAATTAAATAGGTGACAATGAATAATTGACAATTGACAATGAACAATTAATAATTAACAAATCCTATTCCTAATTCTTCTAACTATGTTAACCATCGCATTACCTAAAGGCGCACTTTTAAAAGAAAGTATCGAACTGTGTCAAAAAATCGGCTTAGATTTTAGTTTATTTTTGTCATCGAGTAACCGTCAACTACAAATAGAAGATCCTACGGGATTGGCTAAAGCATTATTAGTCAGAGCGCAGGATGTTCCCGTTTATGTAGAATATGGTCAAGCTCATTTAGGTATCGTGGGATATGATGTTTTAAAGGAAAAAAAAGCTGATGTGGCTAATATTGCTAATTTAGGTTTTGGTTATTGCCGAATGTCCGTAGCAGTACCAGAAAATAGTCCTTATCGTAGTTCGATCGATCTTCCTGCTCATGGTATAGTGGCTTCTAAGTTTGTTAATTGTGCTAAAGATCATTTTCGATCGTTGGATTTACCCATAGAAATTGTACCCCTTTATGGTTCGGTAGAATTAGGTCCCATTACAGGAATGTCAGAGGCAATTGTCGATTTAGTTTCCACAGGGAAAACTTTAAGGGAAAATGGCTTAATCGAAATCGATGTGTTATTTGAAAGTAGTGCTTATTTAGTTGCCAATCCTCTTACCTATCGTCTGAATAGTTATAATCTTAATCAGTGGGTACAAAAATTATCAAAGGCATCTTTCAACAATGGATAATGAAAAATGAGCAATTGACAGTTATCTCTGGAGAGGATTGAATTAGAAGATGAAAACCCGCAAATCTTTTTCCCCAAAGGCTGGGGAATCTTTCTTTTGATATTATGTACCTCTTTTCTACACTAAAGTCGATACCATTGCCCCTAATAATTGTTCGGGGGTTACTTTAAAAGGTAGTCGATGAATATCTGACGACGGTTGACAAGCTAATTCCGCAGTCGATCGAAGTTGAGCTAAAGTAATATTATCCAGTCCTAAATCTTCAAGGGTACAGGGTAAACCAATCTGACGGTAAAACTTAATTAACTGTTGTCGGGCTGTGGTTGCTAGTTGATTATTGATAACCATTTCTTCTAATCGCAACTGTACTAAAATACCATAAGCTACTTTTGCACCATGTAATTGATTGTGCGTTTGGGTAAGATGGGTTAAAGCATTATGAATAGCATGAGCTGCTACTGTGCGACAATTTGCACCCCCTAATCCACCACTAACACCTGCTAACAATACTGTTGCGTCAACAACTTCTTTCCATTCTTCACTCAGAGGATTATTTAAAGCCGTCTCCGATTTTTGTAATAAAATATCCCTTAAAACTCTTGCTTGTTGTACCGCCGCTATGGTTAAAGTCGCACTAGAATCACCACTACTTACAGAGGCTTCATACCATTTTGCGATCGCATCTCCAATTCCAGCTACTAAAGTATGAACAGGAGCAGTAGCCACCAAATTATAATCAAGGATGAGTAAATTAGGACAATGACGCAAACTTACGTCATATTCAAATCCTCCCGACTCCGAATAAATATTACTTAATGCAGTCCATGCTGCGCAAGTAGCACCAGATGTAGGAATGGTAACAACAGGTAAATTGCAATTATAAGCCAATAATTTTGATGTATCTAAGGCTTTGCCACCTCCAACCCCAATGATAAAATCTCCCTTATAAGATTTAACGACATTTTCTAGGCGTTTTAAAGAAGTTTGCGTACAATCAGGGGAATAACTTTGATAATTGGGAGTTAAATTAAATTCTTCACAAATAGGATTAAGGTAGGTTTCGATTAATTTTAAAGTTTTTTTCCCTCCTACAATAATAGGATGTTTCCCAAATTGGGCGATCGATTTTCCGCTATTAATCAAACAATTTTCACCCTTAACAATATTAGCAGGAGCAACTTGTAAACTTAAAATATCAGTAACTTTAGCAGTAGCTTGAAGTGTTTTTAATTTAGTCATTTCAACAATACAATACAGTTATATGTATAAATCCCAAACTGAGCATTGAAAACAAGGATTTGATGTAAACTATAAGTAATCAAGAAATAATTTTAAATCCTTATTTTATACTTAAGATACGAAACCTATATTACTAAGATAAAAGAAATTCCCATAAATGGCACTGACATTAGTTCATATAGTTCAAAAAATATAGTAAAGTACGAGATTTACTTGGAGTCCATTTCAGATACTTCCTTTTGTCAATTATGTTACTATAAATCGGGAAGATTAAAGAAGATTGAATTTTTTCTCTGAATTTTTAGATGATATTTGACAAATAATTTGTTACTGTACAGATGAAACTAGCTGAAACGATTATCAGATAAGGGAAATAGAGAATGCGGACGGAGAGACTCAAACTCTAATTAATTTATGTTAACTTTTATTTTTCAACCATTATCTTCAATTTAAAATTATCTCAACCTTCATTAACGGTACTTAGACAAAAATTGAGCATCGAATAAACCCCAAACTAGCTTTAGATAAGCTAAATTTCCAGATTGTCTTTTAACCATTGAAAAAAGCGAAAAGACACTGTTATACGAAACGCCTCCAATGCTTCACCAAAGGTATTTTGCCGATTTTGCAACTTCCCTAGCTTTACGCCGTATAGATGATGAGGATCTTCTTATTTGTTGAACCATCCCATATAATTCTTCTTTGGGAAATTTTTGAGTAAGGAAAAAGCATTTTTCGACTATTAAGGTGATTTCTAATAATAAATATACCTGCTAAATCCCCCTAGCCCCCAAAACACAAAGAGGAAATTATAAAGAAGATGGGTAAATTCTTTCTTGGAAATGGCCTAAGTTAAGACACATTTAACTTACTTTTTTTTCTAGTAATAAAAAAACTATGAAACTCTTAACTTTTGCCTTTTGCCATTTGCCTTTTGTCCACCTCAACCAATAATTTATCATACTCAAAGTCGAAGAACCAAAAAAGTTTTTGTTTTAATTTTCGATATATTAAGGCAATTTCTTCTGCTTTTTCATAGCCAAACCATTTGGAGAGTAAATTCAAAGCCCTAGGATTGGAAGGAATATAATTAGGATTAATGAGGTAAATTTTTTCCATTATTTCTGAAAACTTTTGTCGATCGTACTCAAAAAAGAACCTTGCCAGATTTCCATAAACTTTAATGAGAGCATTTTTTTGTTCTATTGTAATCTCTCCTCTGTTTTTCCAAAAATCCTCAACTTGGTAAGCATTTGTTAGACAATCTTGAGAAAAATCTATTTTATTTCGTTTCGATAAGCTATTACAACGATGAACACGATAATAAGCCCCTAGATCTGATATATGTATAAACTTACCTCCGAATAATCCTGAATCTAATAAAAAACGGGCATCCTGAATAATTGGTAATGATTCATTCCAAAACCCTATTTTATCTACTATTCTACGAGAATAGAGTAATGCGGCAGGAGGACACCAAAAATCGGTAAATAAAGCAATTTCCGGATTAGGGTGAATATCCTCTATAGAACGATTTATAATATCTCCTAATTTAAACGTACTATCTTTCTGTTCTTCTAATTTTTGCCAGTCTGTGTAAGCCACATCAGCATTACTATTAATTAAGCCGTTGACTCGCTTTTCTAAAGTGTTTGGTGCAAGTAAATCATCCGCATCAAGATATTGAATAAACGCTCCTTTAGCAAGGGATGTACCTAAATTTCTGGCCGCACTTGCACCTCTATTAGAGGTAAATTTTGCTTTTACTCTATTTCCATAGGATTTAATTATTTCGGCTGTATTATCTGTTGAGCCATCATCAATTAAAATTATTTCATAATTGCTAAAACTCTGATTAAAGACGCTTTTAAGAGTGTCTAATAAAAATCTTTCGGCATTATAACAGGGAATAATTATTGATATTAGATTACATACTGAATTCATAGTCTAAGTAATTATTATTGGTAAATATCAAATAAATTCTGTGGGTACAATTACAATTCAACATCTAAAACAATAAGATTATTCAACTACAATAAATTAATCCTATTATATAAATATAGAAAAACGAGCAGGAGAAGATTCAAATTTCCCCGTTTTTAAATTAAATTTAACACATATATATTCTCTCATTGAGGGCTTAATTCCATACCAAATAAATACTGCCAGTAATAATCTTACTACAACATAAAAACGAGTTGTTTCCAACCGTAGAATTAAACGATCGAATAAAGGAAGTTTTTGGATATAAGGAGATATTCCATCTAAAATCTCTGATAAACGATCGCTTACTTGATTAATAGTTTTCTGATCTTTATGCCATCTCATGGCTGAAAAGACAGCGGTTGTTAATATAGGCTTTGCATAATTGATTAAGTCTAAATATAAAATTGGATCAAAAACATTGGGATATTTTTCAGATAGTTTTATATTATTCTCTTTAAGAAAATCTAATCGGATAAAAGTAGCATCTTGAGGAAATTCCACCATGTCAAAAGCTAAAATATTGAGATTATATCGCCAAGGAATACAAATATCTGAAAATGAACCAGATTCACTCATTTCGAGTCTTCCACCGGTAATCCATTTGGGATCTTCCACCAATTTAGATATTTCGATTAAGGTTTTGAGAGAATTTGCCAGTAAAATATCATCACTATTGAGCCAATTAAACCACTTTCCCGTCGATAATTCGATTCCTTTATTAATGGCACTAACTTGTCCTAGATCTTTTTCACTTACCCAATAGGTTAACCAAGATTCATATTTTTTAATAATTTCTACAGAATTATCTGTACTACCACCATCAATCACTATATATTCTAAATTTGGATAACCTTGAAGTAATACAGATCTGATAGTTTCCTCTAAAAACTGACCATAATTATAATTAGGTGTAATGATACTAATTTTAGGATAATCTGAATCATTGAACGCAATATCAGTTGTTGGAGGACTTTCTTGTGTCCAAGGCCAACCTGTTTTTCCTTGTGGTGGTGGTGGTAATTCGCTTAAAGTGACACAACGCATAATGGGTTTAAAGGACGATCGAATTAGTGCTATTTCTAGTAGTTTTAGTTATTTTTATTAAAGTTTTTCTGAGAAGTTGTTTGAAAAGTCTATATTTCTTACGAGATTTTCCTTAACCTCCCTTATAAATATATATCTTAGTTTTAAAAGGTAATTTATTTTGATAATATCTTTTGATATAGTGCAACATAGCGCTGTGCTTGTAATTCTAATGGATATTCCGTCAAGGCAATTTCTCGACAATTGCTACTCAGATTCTGTCGTAAATTATCATCTTCCAATAATTGAATAATTCCTTGACAAAAATCATCGAAATTTTCTGCTTCTGCTAAATAACCTGTTACATTTGGACGTACTAAATCAGGAACTCCTCCAATATTAAATGATACCATGGGAGTACCACAGGCTAGACTCTCTTGTAATATTAATGGTAAATTATCACTACGAGTAGGAAAAATAAACAAATCTGCGGCAGAAAATGCCATTGACTTGAGTCGATCGCTACTTACATAACCTAAGCTAAGATAAGATATTCCCAAAGAGCTTAATATATTTTCGCCCCCTTTTCCAATCGTTAAAAGGACAATTTCTTGTTTGAGAGTATCTGGTAATTGTTTTAATACTGGTAATAATAAATCTGTTCCTTTTCTGGTGTCTTTTAAACTTTCAGCCCCAAACATTAAAACTTTTTTTGATTTGTCTATTCCCAATAAATAACGGCATTTTTCTTTGTCTAATGGTTGATAAGCCGATACGTCTATTCCGTAAGGTATATGATGAATATTAAAATCATTGAACATACTGGTTTTAGCTTGTTCTGTTAACCATTTACTCGGAGTAACAATGGTTAAATTAGAGTTGTTATAAGTCCATTTTTTTAATCGCCATTCAATAGCAGTGGTATCTCTAGTTACACTGGGGTATGTTTTCAAATTAGGACATTTACCGCAACCATTTTGCCATTTTTGACAGTCATAACTATAAGCACAATGACCAGTAAAACTCCACATATCATGGAGGGTATAAACTGCAGGTTTTTCTTTAGTTAATTGAGGAATCGCTAAGTAGTTAAAATAACCTGTATGTAAGTTATGAAAATTTAATATATCTGCTGATTGATAAAATGGATGTTGAGGAATATCAAAAGAACTAATTAAATTAACATAATTAAATCCTAAACGCCATGTAAAACGACTGATGAAATTTTCGACGGAATATTTACGGATAACAGAGTTGACTCGATCGTCATCGGTAATTGCATTACCTACTAATAGTTTAGAATCAATGCCTTGTTGTAGTAGTCCTTGATGTAAACGATAACCTGCTATACCTGCCCCTCCGCCAATGTCTGATTGATTAATTTGAAGTATTTTCATGATAAGGTTTTTTTGAGTAAACAATAGATTATCAAATCAGATGATGAAAAATATTTAGGGTGTGTCATCAATTAAGTTATTAAAACCTTTTGTATCTAACATTGATCTATGAAAAAAATTCCCTTTCTCAAATCCATTTTTATTAACAGTTATAAAGCTAATTGATAAAAGCCCTTAAAAATAATTTTATTGTCAATCTTTAGTTATTTTTTCAAAACAAACATATAAAGTATGACCTGAAATTAAGTTGCGTATTTGGGAAAGTTTTAAGATTGGTTTTAAAATTTTATAAGCGATACGATGAGATATACTTTGTATCAACTTAATCTGAGGTAATCTTGATAGTTGAATTGAAATATACCAATTTATATGATATTCCGCTAAAGGTTCTATTTTAAAATGTTTGACTTTTAAAGGAAATATAGTAGTTATAAATTCAAAAGTTTCATGGTTCCATTGAGTCATATGATGTGGAGGTTGATCTAATAAATTACTTTCACAATATTTAGGAAATGAGAGAGAATTAGGAACAGAAATAATTAATTTTCCATTGGTTTTAAGTAGCTTAATCATGGAATCAAAAAAATTAAAACAATCGGGAATATGTTCAAGAACTTGGAAAGCACAAAGTGCATCAAATGAATGAGATTTTTTTCTAGCTAATTGATGAATATTATCATCAAAAATAGAGATGCCCATCTTTTTTCCAAACTCAACTGCACTGGAATTTAATTCAATGCCTTCCGCATCGATGTTATGTTTTTTACAAAGACGATCGACGAAAGCTCCTTGTCCGCATCCAACTTCTAACACCTTAAAACATCCACTTAAATCTTCAATGGCGACATCATATTCCCATTTTTGAAGCATATAATACCAATCAAAATTTTCTAGCTGTTCATAAAGTTTATCTGAACCTGCAATATCAAAAGGCATAAAAAATTTTAACTTACTATCATTACATTGATAAAGATAGATTTCTGGATAGTTTTTTAATTCTTTAGTTATATCTATATCAAAAATTTTTTTCCAATCTTGAATTAATTGATTACATGGAAAAGTTTTTAGTAAAGTTACATTTTCAGAATTGGTTAAAGGACTAACAATCATAAAATTTATCAAGTAAAATAAAATTCTACAGGCCACCACAAAGGAGATAAATTCTGTGGTACTTTTCCACTACCCCAAACATCTTGATTAACAACATCGAAGGACAAAATATGTTCTATATATTGATAATCCATGATGCTATCTCCCAACCATAACGAAATAAAATATTTTCCTTCCATTAAAGGAACTTTTCCCAAATTACACTCTAAAACCCCTTCATTAACAGGGTTAATTAAAGAATTTTTGGGTAACTGATAATGATTATTAGCGTTTAATAAAGGATTTCCATCGGATGTGTAAATAATTAATCCTACTTTTGGTTCTCTTATTAAATTCTCAGAACAATAGGACAATTTGAGTGATATTAGATCACCTGTTAAAAATTTAGTATTAGGCTTATTGTTACATAGTAAAGTCACGGACTCTATCCACATGGGAGATTTTTCCGGCTTTAAGGGTTTGATAGTATGTTCCTGATTGAAACTTTCTATAGAACTAAAATACTCATCTAAACACTTATCAACTTTACCAATAAATTGAGGTGTTCCATTATTCATGAATATACCATTATTACAAAGAACATGAATAGCTGCCATATTATGAGTTACAAATAAAACTGTTCTTCCTTCATTTTTGGCTACATCCTCCATTTTTCCTAAACACTTTTTTTGAAATTGAGCATCCCCTACCGCTAAAACTTCATCTACGATTAATATTTCTGGTTCTAAATGGGCGGCCACGGCAAAAGCTAGTCGAACATACATACCTGATGAATATCTTTTAACAGGGGTATCTAAAAACTTTTCCACTTCAGCAAAAGCGACAATTTCATCAAATTTTTTTTTAATTTCTACTCTACTCATACCCAAAATAGCACCGTTGAGAAAGATATTTTCTCTTCCTGTTAACTCTGGATGAAAACCTGTGCCTACTTCTAATAAACTAGCAACTCTACCTTTGATAGATATTTTCCCTGTAGTTGGTTCAGTAATACGACTTAATACTTTTAACAAAGTAGATTTTCCTGCACCATTACGTCCAATAATACCAACTCGATCGCCTCTTTTTATCTCAAAGGAAACGTCTTTTAGTGCCCAAAATTCTTCTTTTTCAGGATTGTTGAAAGATTCTTTTTTGGATTGAAATAGTTTTTCTGTAAAAGATTTGGCACTATTGGCAATAACATCTCTTAAAGCAACATAACGCTCTTGCTTTTCATGTGCGATCGTGTATTTTTTCCCTAAATTTTCGACTTTAATGATAATGTCTGACATTTATTTTCTGTAATGATAATTAGTGATTGATCTGAAATATCGTTTTCTGTTACCTCGTAAACTAAACGATGTTCTTGAGTAATCTACTTTACCCAAAAACTAGAGTGGTTAAACCCCAGTTTTTCAGATTTTCCTTTTCTATTAAAAAGTGATTTAGGTAATTTTTCGATTGATGTCATAATTTTCAAATCAATTCTCTGATCTTCATTAAACTTCTCCAGACATTATAATTTATTCTTCGTTTACCAAATAAAACATCTCTCACATTCCAATTGATCAGAATTTACGAAAAACAACATTAAAATACAGTAGTTGAACAAAAAGTATAGTTTTAAATTTGACGATCGAAAAGTTAGAGTTTATCAAGTTCAATATTGAGTTTAAGAACATTTACTCCGGGTTCGCCAAAAATCCCCAAAAATCTGCCCTCAACAGCTTTAGTAATGAGTAACTCTATCTCATTAGGATCTAAATTTCTTGCGGTGGCAACTCGATTAATTTGATTTTGAGCCGATTCAATACTAATATGAGGATCTAATCCCGAACCAGATGTATAAACTAGATCAGCAGTAGGTTTAATATTAACTTCTTTTAAAAGTTTAATTTCAGCTTCAATATTTTCGATTAAATTTGGATTACTAGGCGCTAAATTACTGGCACCAGAAACACCAGTATTACCAGCCGTTTCCCCTATGCTATAATTAATCACACTAGGGCGACTCCAAAAATATTCATCCCTTTTAAAAGATTGACCGATTAAAGTAGAACCGATTACATTACCTTGATTATCTTTAATTAAACTACCATTAGCCTGAAAAGAAACAAATAATTGTCCGAAAATAAAAATTAAAGAAGGATAAATAACAGCGGTGAGGATCCATAAAATGAAAGTGACACGAATCGCTTTAGAAAAATCATTGATAGATAACATTTTAAAATTTCTCCTGTAGAAAATAAGTATAAAAAACTAACTGTTAGTAATTAAAAAAACAAGCAAAATAATTTAGTTTAAGTATTTAAAGGGCGTAACATTTCTGATACTTTAATTTCAGTTTCAGAAAAATTTAGCGGTTTAACAATATCATGATGAGTTACAATAATTGCTCTTTGGTAATCCTGATTCTGTGGTTGTCGATAGACATGAAGTTGACGTTGTTTAAGATCTAATACCCAATATTCAGGAATATTGGCAGAAGCGTAAAGTTGACGCTTAACTTCTAAGTCAGTTTTCAAAGTAGTATCCGCTATTTCGATGATTAAATAAACTTCTGTGACGTTAAGGTGGCGATCGTCATAATCTAAAGGATCATACTTTACGATGGCAATATCAGGTTCGGGTTGAGAGAAATCGTTAACAATAATAGGTAATTGTTTTTGAATGATCACATTTTCTTTAAAGAGTTTATCAAATAAGCGATCGGTACGTCTAATAGCTGCGGCGTGAAAACTACTTTGGGATGACATAGTAATAATTTGTCCGTCAATTAATTCTACCTTTTCGTCATCCGTAAAAATACCGACTTCTGCCATAAGATTATATTCTCTGACAGTTAAGAGTCTCAAGGGGAAAGAAATATTATTAGAGCAAGATTCAGTAAGTAGCATATTAATATTTAAAGTGTAAATATTATTAGAAGTATTATAACTTTTTAATTTCGGCAAAGAGTAAAGGCACAAAAGAGAAAATTGTTTTTTTAGCGGAGAAAGAAGCTCAGATAGTTAAAATTTTTCTGGTTGAAAAATAACGATAAAAAGATAGATAAATAAACTAAAAGTAACTAATCCTAATAACCCTAAAGCATAAGTTTGACCTTTTGATAAAACATCTTTGGTACTGGCATAAACCACAGGTGAAAGAATTAAATTAATAAGAAAAATAGACAGAAGATAAATAGATAATTTATGAGAAAAAAACTTCTTAATTATTGTGAAAAAAGTTTGTTTACCAAGAGAAATATTAGTATTCATGACATTAGTAAGATAGATATTTTATAAAATTGGGCAGGATAAAAAGTGGTGAAAAATTCAAAATGCGTTACCTAGTAAAATTTCAAAAAACAGAAGAAGGTTATACTGTTTGGTGTCCAGGATTGCCCGGATGTTGGAGTCAAGGAGAAACTGAAACGGAAGCCTTAGAAAACATTAAAGATGCTATTCAATGTTATTTAGAGACGATAAAAGAATTAACTACAGAACTAAGCTAAACCGATCGCACTAACCATCACATCAATAACTTTAATAGCAATAAAAGGGGCAATTACTCCTCCCAAACCATAAATTAAGATATTGCGTTGTAATAATTGATCCGCCGTTAAAGCCCGAAATTTTACCCCGTTTAAAGCTAAAGGAATCAAAGCCGGAATAATCAACGCATTGTAAATTAAAGCCGATAAAATTGCTGATTGAGAACTAACTAAGCCCATAATATTTAAACTACCAATACCAGCACTGGCGAAAATAGCGGGAATAATAGCGAAATACTTGGCAACATCATTGGCGATCGAAAAAGTCGTTAAAGCACCACGGGTGATGAGTAACTGTTTACCGATGGTTACAATATCAATTAACTTAGTAGGATCTGAATCTAAATCAACCATATTAGCGGCTTCTTTAGCGGCTTGAGTACCAGAGTTCATGGCAACCCCGACATTAGCTTGAGCGAGGGCAGGAGCATCATTAGTACCATCTCCCGTCATCGCCACTAATTTACCCTTAGCTTGTTCATTACGAATTACCTCAATTTTATCCTCTGGAGTGGCTTCAGCGATAAAGTCATCAACTCCTGCCTCTTGAGCAATCACTTCCGCCGTAATTTTGTTATCTCCCGTTAACATGATGGTACGAATACCCATGCGACGCATTTGATCAAAACGTTCCTTAATACCTGGTTTAATAATATCTTTTAGGTAAATTATTCCATAAATTTCACTATCTTGACAAACAGCAAGAGGAGTACCACCCAAACTAGAGACTCCGAAATAATTTTCATCAAGATCTAAAGGAATTTGTCCTCCCCTAGAGCGAACAAAACCTTTAATGGCATCAACTGCACCTTTACGAATTTCTAAACCATTAGGTAAATCCGTGCCACTCATGCGAGTTCGTGCTGAAAATTCTACTCCAGTAGCTGTAGTAGCTATATCAGAGTCAGAATTAATTGTTGCCCCTAATTTTTCTGCTAAATTAACAATGGAGCGTCCTTCGGGAGTTTCATCAAAGATACTAGAAATTAAAGCAACCTGAGCCACATCTTTAATAGTATGACCATTTACGGGGATAAACTCTTCAGCCAAACGATTACCTAGAGTGATAGTGCCTGTTTTATCTAGTACAAGAGTATTAATATCTCCACAGGCTTCCACCGCTCTGCCAGAAGTAGCAATCACATTAAATTGAGCAACTCGATCCATTCCAGCGATACCGATGGCACTTAATAAACCGCCGATAGTAGTGGGAATTAGAGCAACCAACAAGGCAATTAAAACCACCACACTAACAGGATTATTGACATAATTAGCGATAGGAGGCATAGTAGCAATTACAATCAAGAAAACTTCGGTTAAAACCGCTAAAAGTACAGTTAAAGCGATTTCATTAGGGGTTTTGCTTCTTTCTGCCCCTTCCACTAAACTAATCATGCGATCGATAAAACCCTTACCCGGATCTGCGGTAACTCGGATTAAAAGTTCATCAGAAAGTATCCGTGTTCCTCCAGTAACAGAACTAGCGATGTCAGTACCCGGTTGTTTTAAAACAGGAGCAGATTCTCCCGTAATAGCCGATTCATCCACCGAAGCCATACCGCCGATAACCTCACCATCCGCAGGAATAACATCTCCAGCAATAACTTTAATTTGATCATCTCGTCTGAGGCTGGTAGAATTAACCTCTTGAGTTGAACCATCAGGAAGAACTTTTCGAGCTACGGTATCAGTTTTCGTAGCACGGAGAGCATCCGCTTGAGCTTTTCCTCGTCCTTCCGCTACTGCTTCGGCAAAATTAGCAAAGAGAATCGTCAAAAATAAAATGAGGGTAATCAGTCCATTGAATACTCTTTGATTAGAGTCAGAAGTATCGCCAAAAAGATTAGGATTGATAGTTACTAAAGCGGTGATAATTGTGCCAATCCAAACAATAAACATGACAGGATTTTTAATGGCAATTTTAGGATTTAATTTGATAAAAGATTGTTTAATTGCTCTAGTATAAAGCCCTTGATTTTTGGCTTTGGGTGTATGTTTTCGTTGCGATCGTAGTGGTTTATTCATGATAAGATATGGAGTTATAGTTTAAGATATTTAATCTAACTTTTAAGCATCAACAATTTTAATTGGATATAAAGCAAATTTTGAATCTCTGGTGATAATAGTTAAATTATTTGCCATGGATTGGGCTATTAACATTCTGTCAAAAGGATCATTGTGATAAGGAGATAATTTTCCTGCTAAAATTCCCTGTTAAATGGTGATTAAAAGAGGTATAAAATTGTTATGTTTAATTGCTTCTTCTAAATCATCGGGAGCAGATAATTTGCCGATCGAACTTTATTTAGACAATTCCATTGAAGAAAAAATACCCAAAAATTGTCAACTAATTGAGTTAGCCTAAAGCAAACCCTTCGGCGATCGGACCTAAAACTAAGACAGGTAAAAATGTTAACGCTCCCAATATCAAAATTATTCCCCCTGTGATTCCTGTAAACAAAAATGTATCTGTGCGTAAAGTTCCTGTCGTTTCAGGTACAGGTTGTTTACGAGACATATTGTCGGCTAACAGTAATAAAGCAATAATCGGTACATATCTTCCCATCAATAGACTAAAACTAGCACTTAAATTCCACCAAAGGGTATTATCTCCTAATCCTTCAAATCCTGAACCGTTATTAGCGGCCGCTGAAGCATATTCGTAAATTACTTGGGAAATACCATGAAAATTAGGATTACTAATTCCTGCTAAAGTTTCGGGAAAAGCTAAAGTAATAGCACTAGGTATTAAAATCGCAATGGGATGTACTAACAAGATTACACTAGCGAGTATGATTTCTGGTTTTTCGATTTTTCGCCCTAAAAATTCGGGTGTTCTCCCTACCATTAATCCAGTCACAAATACTGTTAGAATTAGATAAATAAATAGATAAGCTGTACCTGTTCCTTGTCCTCCCCAAACAATTTGCAAGAATAGGTTAAATAAAGTACTAAATCCTCCTGGTGGCATTAAGGAATCGTGCATTCCATTAACAGCACCGCACATTGTTGCTGTTGTCATTACTGCCCATAATGCTGTTTGTGCCCAACCAAAACGAATTTCTTTACCTTCTAAGTTGGGTTGTTGTTCTCCTAATAAATTATTAACTAAGGAATTACCTTGATATTCGCCAATAGCAGATACGCCAATTAAAACCGCAAAAATAACAAAAACCATCCAAAATATTAGCCATGCCTGACGTTTATTGTTAGCAAATATTCCATAGGTATAAATTAAAGAAGTAGGAATACTCATCATGGCAATCATTGCTACTAAATTAGAAAAAGCATTAGGATTTTCGTAGGGATGAGCGGAATTAATGCCAAAAAAACCCCCTCCATTTTCTCCTAATTGTTTGATGATTTCAAAATGAGCCACAGGTCCGATCGCAATTACTTGGTTCGCTCCTTCTAAGGTTGTCACTGTCACTGGTGGAGATAGGGTTTCGGGGACTCCTGAGATCATTAGCACGATCGCCCCTACAATAGAAATAGGTAATAAAATGCGAGTAATAGATAAGGTTAAGTCCACATAAAAACTACCCAATCTTTGCCCTGTTAAACCTCGAATAAATGCGATCGCTACCGCTAAACCAGTACCAGCAGAGGTAAACATTAAAAATCCTAAAGCTAATACCTGACTGCTATAAGTAAAGGTTGTTTCCCCTGAATAATGTTGTTGATCTGTATTCGTAAGAAAAGAAATAGTGGTATGTAATGCTAAATGCCAAGTTGGTGCCGATAAATTAGTGAGGTTGAGAGGTAAAAACCCCTGAGTCATGAGAATGACATATACTAAAACACCCATAACTAAGTTACTAACAATCACATCTTTTACATACTGTAAACCATTACTGTTAGTAGCTTCGAGCATTCGGAGCCCAAATAAGGGATATAACCTACTCTCTACTGGTTTTAATAACCTGTCAAGAAAAGTCGATTTTCCCAAAAAGACACAAGCCATATAATTACCAAGTATAGGAGTGATTATCACCACCAACACTAAGGTTAAAATAATTTGTAGAAATCCTTGCCACATAAGTTGAGGAAAAGAATAAAAGTTGTTAATTTAATCTTAGAAAACTCAACTCTAAAAGTCTCTAAACAAATGTATAATTTTGCGTTTATCTTTTCTAAACACTCATCTAAAAAGTCTAAAATCTTTCTGTCTATTAGATAATCAATGTGAAGTTTTTTTTGAAACTTAATTATTTAAAGTGATTCCGTACTTAAAGATACATAATCATTATGCATAAGTTTGGCTATAATTACTTTTTCACATCAAAAAAACAATGAAACAAATACTCCTTTTTCCTTTACTGGTTATTGTTTTTGTATTAATTTTAGCTTATCCTTTAGAACCAGCATTAGCAGGAGAATTAGAAGATGCGATCGCAAATGCTCAAATATCTGCTGACACCACATGGATGTTAATATCTACAGGTTTAGTAATGCTAATGACACCAGCGTTGGCTTTTTTTTATGGTGGATTTGTAGCTAAACGGAATATCCTCAATACTCTCATGATGAGCTTTCTTTTGATGGGTATAGCAGGTGTTTTTTGGGTTTTATTCGGTTACAGTCTTGCCTTTGCTCCCGGATTGCCTTTTATTGGTGGTTTGGAATGGTCATTTTTAAATGATGTAGGACTTGAAACTACTGATTATTTAATGGGGACAGAACCGGCAGAAGTCGTGTCGTATGCCCCAACAGTTCCTCATGAAGCCTTTATGCTTTATCAAGGAATGTTTGCCGTCATTACTCCGGCGTTAATTTCTGGTGCGATCGTAGAGAGAGTTGGTTTTAAGGCTTATACATGGTTTGTCGTATTATGGTTAATTGTTGTCTATTGTCCTATGGCTCATATGGTATGGGCTAAGGGGGGTTTATTAGGCTTATATGGTGGCATAGGAGCGTTAGATTTTGCTGGTGGTGCAGTAGTACACATTACATCTGGAGCTTCTGCCCTTGTTTTGGCTATTTTAATTGGAAAACGCACCACTTATCCAGAACAAACTTCTCCACCTAATAATGTACCTTTTATTCTTTTAGGTGCTGGATTATTATGGTTTGGATGGTTCGGATTTAATGGAGGTAGTGCTTTAGCATCGGGTGCATTAGCAACAGCGGCAGTGGTTACTACTAACACATCAGCGGCGGCGGCAATGGTAACATGGCTTTTATTGGAACAGTTTTTGCGTGGTAAACCAACAGCAGTTGGTGCCGCAACTGGAGCTGTGGCTGGTTTAGTGGGAATTACTCCTGCGGCGGGTTTTGTGACTCCCCTAGCGGCAATTCTGATTGGTAGTATTACGGCAGTTTGTTGTTTCTTTGCCATTGGTTTAAAAGTAAAATTAGGTATTGACGACGCTTTGGATACTTTTCCCGTTCATGGAGTTGGGGGAACAGTAGGAGCTATTCTTACAGGAGTATTTGCTACCACTGAAGTTAATGCCGCCGGAAAAGATGGTTTATTGACGGGAAACCCACAACAAGTTTTAATTCAAATAGCTTCTGTTGTGATTGCTTATGCAGTTGCCATTATTGGTACTTTCATTATTTTTCAACTAATTAAAGCAATTATGCCTTGGCGAGTTACTGAGGAAGATGAGTTTCAAGGTATTGATATTAAAGAACATGGTGAAGAGGCTTACGGAGAATAAATTAATGACGATTCTTTGTTTGTAATTAATCACTGTTGAAGGATAGAAAACAGCAAATCACGGAGAAGAAGTTTTAAACTTAAATTTTAATCCGTGATTATCTTGTTTAAATTTAGATAAATATGCTAAGAGGAGACAATTCTAACCATTTCAATAAAATATCGAGGAATTCTTGAGTTTAAATACAATATGCAACCAACCTTAAAACCCTTTGCGTCTTTGCTACTTTGCGAGAAAAACCTCCTCATTAAGCTAACACTTGAGAAGCATGACTAAAAGTAGTTTCTTCTGAATAATCCTGTTGGTTGATTTATATTAATCAGAAAAAAAATTGCAGTATGTAAAGCTAAATCCCAACTAGATACAGATAAATTTATACTAAAAGTATTTATTTATTTTAACATCACTGAAAATGTCTTCTCTTGCCGTCGAAATTTTAATGATTTTTCTATTAACTTTTGCTAATGGTATTTTTTCTGGTTCTGAAATGGCAGTGGTATCCGCTCGTAAAGTCAGATTAGAGCAGTTAGCTGAACGTGGCGATCGTAATGCAAGGGCAGCTCTCAAATTAGCTAATAATCCCAATGATTTTCTCTCTACAGTACAAATTGGTATTACTCTCATTGGTATTTTGAGTGGTGCGGTAGGGGGTGCTACTTTAGGCCAACGGTTAAAACCAGTCTTTGATGGTATCCCTATTTTACAGCCTTATAGTCAAGGTATTAGTGTAGGTATTGTTGTCACCATTATCACTTATCTATCTCTTGTGATTGGTGAATTAGTACCAAAAAGAGTCGCCCTTAACGCACCGGAACAAATTGCCTGTTTTATTGCTTCTCCCATGAGATTTCTTTCTCGTTTAACGACTCCTTTAGTGAATATTTTAGGTGTCTCAACGGATACTCTCCTCAATTTATTGGGTATTAAGGCTTCCGATGAACCTGATCTCACAGAAGAAGAAATAAAAGTTTTAATTAGACAAGGGGCAGAATCAGGAATGTTTGAAGAAACAGAACATGATATGGTAGAAAGAGTATTTCAACTGGGTGATCGCCCTATCAAAGCGATGATGACACCTCGTCTTGATGTGGTTTGGTTAGATATAGAGTCACCCATACAAGATAATTTACAAAAAGTAATTAATAATAGTTATTCTCGTTTCCCAGTGGGTGAAGGCAGTTTAGATAATTGTATAGGAGTGATTAGAACTAGAGATCTACTCACCGCTCAACTTTTGGGAGAAGAAATAGATTTACGAAGGATCATGAAACCGCCTTTTTATGTACCTGAAAATGCTCGTACTCTTACTGTTATAGAAGAATTTAAAAGAACTGGTATTCATATTGCGTTGGTAACAGAGGAATATGGTGGTATTGAAGGCTTAGTGACTCTTAATGATTTAATGGAAGCAATTGTGGGAGATATACCATCTTTAGATCATCATGAAGAACCTTTAATGATTCAGAGAGAAGACGGTTCATGGTTATTAGACGGGGGGCTTGACATCAATGAGTTAAAAGACTTATTTGATATAGATTCATTGCCAGACGAAAACACAAACCGCTTTCACACCGTTGGAGGATTTATGATGTATTGTTTAGGTCATGTGCCACAATCAGGGGAGTATTTTGAACAGGATGGATTACGCTTTGAAGTTGTCGATATGGACGGCACGAGAGTTGATAAAGTTTTAGTACAAATTATTGCCACCGACGGGAATTAATAAGCATCAGTCTCCATTTGTTGATTTTCCATTTCTTTATTTAGGAAACTATGATTTTCATCGTAGTTTGATTGGGCTGTGAAATGAGAATCTGAGAGAGAATCAATCAATTTATTACCGAATTCCCTCAATTCCGGGTTTTTTAACATCTGAGTAATAAGAGCGATCGCACTCGTTGCCATCACTAATTTTGTTGCTTCTCCTGCATCTTGTCCATTTTGATTACCTCCGGCTAAGATAATGGGATTACTACCTAAAACACCGGGTTGAGGTGCTAAAGCTGAGATTACTTCGGGTAATACTTGAATAAATTGTCCCATATATTGTTCTGCTAATTGAATGGTAATGGCTTTAGTGGAGAGGGTATTTTGTGCTTCAATCATCGCTTTTTCCCCTTGGGCTTTTTTCAAGGCTTCTTCTAAAGTTGCCGTCGCCTGAGTTTTAATCGCTTCCGCTTTTTCGAGGGCGATCGCTTTTTCTACTTCGGCTTCTAAACGTTTTTGCTCTAAATCCCCTTGTTTTGCAATTAAAGCTGTTTCTTTATTACGTTGAGCTGTTATTAAGGCTAATTCCTTAACTCGATTTTCTTCCCCAGTTTTAATGGCGGTTTCTTTCAAGACTTCTGCCATCGACACTTCTTTTTCCTTTTCAATTAAGGCTTTTTCCGCTAAAGCTAACTCTTGATTTTTCTTTCTCAAGGCAACTTCTCGACCAATTTCAGCTTGTTGTATCGCTAATTGTTTTTCAATATCCTTTTCTTTTAAGGCTTGTTGGGTAAGAATTTGTTGGGTTTTAAAATCTTGATCTTTTAATGTAATTGCAATTTGTCGATCGAGTTCAGCTTCTTGAATAGCCTGTTGTTGTTGAATTTCCTTTTCTTGTAATAACTGCTCACTAATAATCTTACCCTCTTGAATTTCTTGAGCTTTTTGTACCTTAATCAACTCCTGTTTAGCTTGTTCCGTTTCTTTTATTTCCAAGACTTGACGAGTATTTTCTGCCTTTAACTGCTCCACTGCTAATGTATTTTGCAATTCTTTTTCAGTAAGAGACCGTTCCGCTGCCAATTGTTTTTCAGTTTCTGTCAAGCGTAATTCAGCAATTTGAGTTTGTGTCTCTTGACGCACTTGCTCTAATTCTTTAAGATTTTTTTGCACGATCGATTCACGAGTCACCACCGCTTGAGAATCAAGATAATTTTTCTCATCATAGTCATTTAACTCGTCAATATTAGTAATAGCAATATTCAATAACTCCAAACCAAAACGCTCTAAATCGACTTTAACTTTTTCTCTCAGATAAGTAGTAACTGTATCAACCTTACCCTGCAACTCACCTAAATTACTTTGTGCTGCCGCATCGCGCAAATGCCCTTCCAAAATATCATTAACACGGGTTTTAATCTCATTTTCCCCCACCAAAATCTCTTTTTCACCCCGTTTACCAGCACCCAATAACATAGCCGCATTCAAAACACTTTTTTCTTCAGGAAAGACACGCACTTGTAAACTACCGTTAAAAATAGCCTTTAGTAAATCTTTAGTGCGTAAAGGTTTTTC
This sequence comes from Geminocystis sp. NIES-3709, assembly GCF_001548115.1. GTDB lineage: Bacteria > Cyanobacteriota > Cyanobacteriia > Cyanobacteriales > Cyanobacteriaceae > Geminocystis. Next base: position 3,318,486 of record NZ_AP014821.1, read on the forward strand.
TCTGGTATTACCTCGATTAATTGGTACAGTTACTTGATTTAAAGAAACAATGGTAATAGTTTCAAAGCCCGGGAAGAAAAGAGCCGCTCTTGTAATTACCTGCTTATTACGAACCGGTCCAGAAATAACAAAGGCTTCATTGGTATTGCAAACTCGATAAAACTTAGCAAATAGTAAGTAAGTAAAGATAACAGCAAAGATTAAACCACCACCAAAAATACCGACAGGTAATAACCAACTAAGAGAATTATTATTATAGGTATTAGTTTGAGCTAAAACAGGGGGATTACTAGAAACGGTGATAATTTGTGAGGAAGAATTGAGTTGAGATAAGAGAGTTAATTCTATTTTAAGGTTCATAAATATTCATCTCCAATTAAGAGTAAAAGACTTAATAAATTTTTTAATTGTATGATTAATTAATGGTTTATATTGCTCAAAAGGATTATTAATTATTGCTCAAGAATGAGGAAAAACGATCGTTAATTTTTATTAATTTATATTGCTAATTATGATGTTTTTTAGGAATTTTCTTCGGGATTTAATAAATGGTTAGGGAAAAGAGAATTAGAGTGATTTAACTTTAAATGATCTATACTATTTAGTTTAACAATAGAATAATAATTTGGCTCGAGAAAATCAACGAGATAAACTTTATTTCCTACTTGAAAATCTATATCAATAGCTTGTGAGTAGGGAAGACAAAAAACATGGAGGGAAAATCTACCTATTTCATCGTAAACAGATACTTCTAAAATGCCATTAGCTAAGATGCACGAAACTTCTCCTTCGATACCAATAATACGTTCTGGAATTAATTTTACCGTGTGGGTGCGAAGAATTTTTCTTAAATTGCCGACAATATCAATAAAAATTATGGTAAAAAAAAGTCCGATTAAACGAATGCTTAAATATGGAATAGGTAAAGAAGGATTGATATTTAACCATAGCAAACAAATGAGATTACCAGTTAAACCAACAATACCGATCATGAAAGGATAAATACCTAAAAGAAAGACAAGAGGTACTTTTCCGATGCCAAAAATGGATAAAATAAAACCGATAATAGGAATATTAAGAATAGATAATTTTTTGTTAATTTGTTCTCCTAATAAATCAGGAGCAACGGCGGTAAGAGTAGAAACTACTAGCAATAAAAAACCCATAATTATTGCCATTATAAATCCATAATTTACCAGAGCAAAAATAATATTCATCAAATTAAACTTTCATTATCTTCAATCTTAACCGAAATTCCATGAAGAAACCTTTTGCGTCTTTGCGTCTTTGCGAGACAAAAATTCTGTTAATTGTTAGTCTATTTATCATAGTTATTACTCTCGAATTCACCACCCCACCTGCCTACGTATTTGGTTATCTTTACATAGGAGCAATATTATTAGTCAATGTCAGTTATCACAGAAAAGCCACATTAATTGCCACAGTCATATCAGTTTTACTTACCTTACTCAATTTATACATACATATCGGCACGGAAATTGAACTTTCTACCGTTGCCAATCGTTTAATTGCTACTCTCTCTTTAATAGTCACTGGTTGGTTAAGTAATAGTAACCGCCACTATCAAAAAAAGTTAATTGAACAACAAACGAAGCTACAATCTCAGGAGAAATTAGTTCAATTAAGGCAGGATTTTGCTTCTACCCTCACCCACGACTTAAGAACACCCTTACTAGGGGCGATCGAAACTATTAAAGCCTTTCAGGGTAAGCAATTTGGTGAAATTACCATCACTCAAGAAAAAGTTTTAGCCACCATGATTCGCTCTCATCAATCTAGTTTACAGTTAGTAGAAAGTTTATTAGACGTTTATCGCAATGATCTCGAAGGCTTAAAATTAAATTTATCACCCCTTGATTTAACGATTTTGACGGAAGAAGTAACTAATAGTTTGGCGGAGTTAGCCTCTGTACATCAAGTTTATGTTTTATTTAATTATGGTGAGTCTGATTTTCGTCAATCTTTATGGGTAAATGGGGATACTTTTCAGTTAAAACGAGTCTTGACAAATCTACTTATCAATGCTATCAATCATTCTCGTAGGGGCGATCGCATCGAAATTATTTTATCTTCTCAGTCCACTACTCAAGTTGTTAAAATTTTAGATCATGGTTCGGGTATTAAACCAGAGGATTTTCCTTTTTTATTCGATCGATTTTACCAGTCTAACAGCGATCGACAAGCTAAGGGAACGGGATTGGGTTTATATCTGTGTCGTCAAATTATTGAGGCTCACGGTGGTAAAATTTGGGCAGAAAATCATTCAAAAGGTGCTATTTTTAGTTTTTTTCTTCCTGTTTATCAAGGTTAATTTTTTTCTCACAAAGGCACAAAGTCGCAAAGAAACACACAAAGAGTTTTTAAAATTTAATATTCTTTTATTTCTTTTAACTCGATCGAATTTTCCCTTATTATCTTCATATGTCTATTAACAAATATTACAAATTATCACCTCATGATTAAACTTTGCTAGGCTTGATAATAAAGGCTTTAGCCTAAACTCCTCATCTGTTCTTCTTTTCCTCTTTTTAAAAAATGCCTAATATTTTCTCACAAATTGACTTTAATTCTCTCAAAAATAATCCAGACTTTAAAGAAGATAGCGTCAGAGAAGTGATTATTTTACCTCTTTTAAAAAGTCTCGGTTACACAGAAAATAATATTATTCGCAGTAAAACTTTACAACATCCTTTCCTCAAAATTGGCAGTAAAAAACGTAAAATTAATTTAATCCCTGATTACCTCTTAAAAATTGAAAATAATTATGCTTGGGTATTGGATGCCAAAGCACCAAATGAGAATATAAAAGAAGGTGAACACATTGAGCAAGTTTATTGTTATGCTACCCATCCCGAAGTGAGAAGTCTTTATTTTGCCCTCTCTAATGGGGTTGAATTTAGTTTGTTTAAAACTTCTGGTAATGATACCCCTATTTTATATTTTTCTCTCGATGAATTTGATTATTATTATGAGCAATTAAGTCAATTTTTATCTTTAAATAGTTTTCAACTGGGGAAGGCTTTTTCTTATGATGAGGGTGATTTTTTCACGCAAAGTCGCAAAGACGCAAAGAAGGATGCAAAGGATTTTTTGGTGAGTCAATTTGATTATCTTAATCGTCCTTTATTATCTGAAATTACCGTCAAAAAAAGAGCGGCTAAAAGACATTTTGGGGTGCATGGTTATTTCACTAAACAAGCATGGAATGTGGTAGCAGAATATATCAAAAATTTTAGTCAACCTCATGATACTATTCTTGATCCTTTTGGGGGTAGTGGTGTTACTGCTATTGAGGCTTTAATGAATAATAGAAAAGCTGTTAGTATTGATATTAATCCCCTTGCTACTTTTCTGGTTAATTCTCTCATTTATCCTGTTAATTTTGATGAATTAAATGAGGCTTTTAATAGAATAAAATCTGCTTATCAAAAAAACGAACCTAATACTCCAGAAGACATCAAAAAAGCTCTTAAAAAATATCCTTATCCCAAAGATTTTAAACTGCCTAAAGGTTCGGATGTGGACACCATAGAAAAATTATTTAGTAATAAACAATTAGCTCAATTAGGTTTTTTAAAATATCTCATTAATAAGGAGAAAAATAAAAATATTAAGGATACTTTAATGTTAATGTTTTCTGGTATTTTGACTAAAGTAAACTTAACTTATCATAATAACTCAAAAAGACTAGCACCGGGACAAGGTGATACTTCTATTTTCAGATATTATCGCTATAGAATTGCACCCCAACCCACAGATTTAGACTTAATGACTTACTTTGAATTAAGACTAAAAAAAGTAATTTCAGCTAAAAAAGAGATGGAATATTTCATCAATGAAAACACCATTTCTAACGCTCAAATTGTTAAAGGTACAGCAACAGATTTAAGTTTTATATCTAATGAAAGTATAGATTATATTTACACAGATCTACCCTACGGCAAAAAAATTCCCTATTTAGATTTATCGATTATGTGGAATGCTTGGCTAGATTTAGAAGTCACTGAAAATGACTATAATTTAGAAGCAATAGAGGGAGGAGAAAAGCAAAAATCGAAGGATGAATATAACGAATTAATCGCCCAAAGTATTAAAGAAATGTATCGGGTGTTAAAATTCGATCGATGGTTGTCTTTTGTATTCGCTCATAAAGATCCCGAATTTTGGCATTTAATCATCGATACCGCCGAAAGTTGCGGTTTTGAATATAAGGGTGCTGTTGCTCAAAAAAATGGTCAAACTAGCTTCAAAAAACGTCAAAATCCTTTCACTGTTTTATCTGGGCAACTAATCATTAATTTTTGTAAAGTTCGTACTCCTAAAGCAATTATGAAGGCTAATTTAGGAATGGATATAGCAGAAATTGTCATCCAAACGATCGAGGGAGTAATTGCTAAAAATGATGGAGCTACCCTTGAGTAAATTAATGATGAATTGATTATCAAAGGTTTAGAATTAGGATTTTTAGATTTATTAAAGAAAGAATATTCAGACTTAACACCGATATTATTAGATAATTTTGACTATGATGAAAAAACGGAATTATTTACCATCAAAAAAGATACTAAATTCAAGTCATATATAGACGTAAAACTGAGAATCAAATATTATTTAATTAGTTATTTAAGAAGAATGGAAAGAGAGAATAAAACTAGCACTTTTGATGAAATTGTGTTGAATATTTTACCCTTATTAAAAAATGGTACAACCCCCGAAAATCAGACAATTTTAACGGTATTAGAAGATATAGGGGAGAGACTAGGAGAAAACCATTGGAAATTGAAAGGAGAAGGACAATTAAGTTTATTTTAGTCGTTATGGACTGTTATATAATTAGATGATGGAATGATAACTCGATCGAAATTTAGCATCTCTTTAAATCCTTTTTTTGCGATAGTGAGCGCCTTTGTGAGAGAAAAACAAAACCATGACAACCTTAAAAATTCTTTTAGTGGAAGATGACGAATTATTCCGTTTAGGGCTTTCGGTCCGATTACAACAAGAAACAGATTTGCACATCATCGCCGAAGCAGAAGACGGAGAAACCGCCGTTAATCTCACTAATCGTCATCCTTTGGATTTAGTTTTACTGGATATAGGATTACCCCGTATGAGCGGTTTAGAAGCCTGTCAAAAAATTAGGTCAAATCACCCCAAATTACCTATTATTGCCCTTACTTCTCGCTCTGAACCTTCTCTGATTAATCGTTTGATCGAGGTTGGTATTCAAGGTTATTGTCTTAAAGGTGTCCCTGCTGAAACTTTAATTTTGGCTATTCGCTCTGTGGTTGCTGGTGCTTCATGGTGGGACTCTAACGCTACTCAACAAATTCACACTGCTTTTACTTCTCCCAATTCATCAAATCAAGAACTCTTAGACTGTTTAACTAACCGAGAAAAAGAGATTTTACTATTAATGGCAGAAGGTAAAAGTAATCAAGAAATTGCTAATATCCTCTATATTACTTCTGGTACTGTTAGAGTTCATACTCACACTATTATACAAAAATTGAATGTGAGCGATCGTATATCTGCTATTTTGCTATTTAAGAATAAATATCATAATTAACTGACATTACGCACTCATTCACATATTAAGTTTTAATAGGTATCAGGTATTAGGTTTAATGAAAATGATTGAAGTCAAAAGTTATAAAGTTATCGAGATTTAACGGTTTAGCAAAAATCCATTGATTTGGTAGTCAGATGTTATCAATTAACTTCTCAATTTCCCAAAACTGAAATTTAAAGAAAAAATAATGAATTTTTTTGATTTTTAAACCTAACACCCGAAACCTGATACCTGACACCTCAAATAAACAATTAATTCTATTTTTGCGTAACATCAGATAATTAATTTCATACACCTAAAAAAATAATCCCCCAATAATTAGGAGATTAAATAAAAAATTTTTCAAGTGATTGAATAAATCACAGAGTTAATTAACCGACGACAGTAAATGCAATGACAAAACCTAAGACGGCGGCGAAAACAATTAACGCATAAAATTGAGCTCGTCCATTTTCCAGATATTTCAACCCTTCACCACTGATAATAGTTACTAAACCTGTTAGGTTGACAGCACCATCAACCACTTTATAATCTACTTCCATAATGGCACGGGCAAGACGACGACATCCTTGAACAAAAACCTTATCATAAATATCATCGAAATACCATTTATTCAAGGAAAGCTCATATAAAGGTTGGATTTTTTCAGCGATCGATTTATAATCAATTTTACCTCTCATGTAACATAAAGAAGCGATCGTGATACCAATTAAAGCGATACCAACGGAGTTACCACCCATAATGAGAAACTCATTTAAGTCAAAATGATGGGCAACTTCTAACACTTCTTCATTAGGATTCGCTATAAACTCCTCAAAACGGTTATTCCAAGGCATCCCAAGTAAACCAATGAAAACAGAAGGAATAGCCAACGCCATTAAGGGAAATGTCATAGTTAAGGGGGATTCGTGAGGTTTTTCACCGTGATGTCCATTACCACTTAAGGTAACACCTGCTTTCTGTAATAATTCCTCTTGAATTTTGTGATCTTTACCTCTAAAATCTCCTTCAAAGGTCATAAAATACATCCTAAACATATAAAATGCCGTTAAACCTGCGGTTAACCAACCCACTAACCATAAAGCAGGATTGGCTTCAAAGGCTAAACCTAGAATCTCATCTTTTGACCAAAATCCGGCGAAAGGAGGGATACCACAAATAGCTAGAGTACCGATAAGGAAGCAAGAGGAAGTAATGGGCATATATTTGCGTAAATTCCCCATTAAACGCATATCTTGGGCTAAAATAGGCTCATGACCGACAACTTCTTCCATGCCATGAATTACTGAACCTGAGCATAAGAATAGCATAGCTTTGAAGTAAGCATGAGTCATCAGGTGAAATAAACCTGCACTATAGGCACCGATACCCATAGCCATTACCATATAACCTAACTGGGAGATGGTAGAGTAAGCTAAACCTTTTTTGATGTCATTTTGAGTAATTGCGATCGTAGCACCTAAGAAAGCAGTAAAGCAACCTGTCCATGAAATCACTGTCATTACTTCAGGAATTGGCTCGAATACAGGGTACATCCGCGCAATTAAGAATACTCCAGCCGCTACCATTGTGGCCGCATGAATTAAAGCTGAGATAGGGGTAGGGCCTTCCATTGCGTCAGGCAACCATACATGGAGTGGGAACTGGGCTGATTTGGCTACAGGGCCTAAAAACACCAAAATAGCGAATAACGCCGCTAACCACCCGGCAAGTTCCCCTGAGCCTACGATTTCATGGAGTCGATCGCCCATGGGGATAAATTCAAATGTACCTGTTGCCCAATATAAACCAAGCATACCCAGTAATAAACCAAAGTCTCCTACCCTATTGGTAACAAAGGCTTTTTGACAGGCATCGGCGGCAGGTTTGCGATCGTACCAAAAACCGATCAATAAGTACGAACATACTCCTACTAATTCCCAAAAGATATATACTTGTACTAAGTTAGGACTGATGACTAAACCTAACATAGAGGCACTAAAGATGCTCAGATAGGCGTAAAAACGTACATATCCTGCATCGTGTGCCATGTAGCCGTCAGTATAAATCATCACCAGTAAAGCAACGGTGGTAACGATTACGAGCATCAATGAGCTAAGATGATCGATAGTATAGCCCATACTCAGACTAAAATCTCCAGCACTAGCCCATTCTATCATTTGTGTATAGGGTTCGTGTCCTTGCCATTGACTCCAAAATAGTGCGATCGCCATTGTTAAACAAACGCCTAAAGTAGAGATAATAAAGACAGAGTTAACTTGTCGTAACTTGTTGGTGGCTTGGTTAAAAGAAATTAAGCCAATACCGACTATCATTGAAGAGAGTAGAGGTAGTGTTGGTATTAACCAAGCATATTCATATAACTTTAAACTATCCATCCTAGTTATTGTCTAATTTATTCATAACGTTTTAATTGTGACATAGGTTGATAAACTATGAACAAAGAATAGACTTTTTACATAAGTTCCACAACAGGAATAAAAAACAGGGCATTGCTAAGGGTTTCAGAAAATCATTCATTGATTCGGCAATCCCCAGAAACGCCCATTTCTTATAATTGTCTCCTATCCCCTAACCTAAGCCAACACGCATTTAAGTTGCATATAATTTGATGAAAAATAAATAAATCCTTCTCCCTCTCCTCCTGTCCTGTTTTTACCGACAGAAAACTACATGAGTTTTAACTTATCTCCTACCTTCATCGACATTCCGTATCGAATTCAGGTTTCTATTCAGCGATCGCTTCTTGTAACTTAGGATTACTGTACCAACTATAAGCACCTGTGGTAACTGGAATGAGATTTATTTCTTTTCGCACTTCATCTAAAGGATGTTCAAAGTATTCCTCCCATTTTATAGGAAATAAAGGTTTTGCTGACTCTCCCATGTCTAAACCTTGAGAGATTAACTTAAATTTGTAACCTAAAGTTTTTATTTGATCTTCTGGTAAAGATGTTTCAGATATTAATTTGTCAGAAGCAAAAAAGCTAATCAATAAAGAAAGCAAATCAATAAACAGAAAACCGGGGAAACGACTTTGAGCAACTGTTAGTGAAATTACCCCTAATTCTCCAAAATTATCGAGACTAAACCCTGTTAAAATGTGGTGAATATCGTGAGTTTTAAATACTCGAAAATGCACATATTCTTCATCGTTCATTTCTGGTTTCGCTGGAGGATAAAATTGAGGATCATAACCCAGTGTACTCATGACTTTAGCATAAGTCCAACCAAGAGAATGTTTCGGCATGGCTAACATTGCTTCTAAGTTGTATTCTGAACCAATATATTTTTCCTTAACTATTTCTGCCGAATCGGATTCACTCATTACCGCCCTAACACACAATTCCATCGGTTTTGTGCCTAAAAATCGATCGCTAACTTTAAAGGCACTACTAACATCTTGCCCCGCACCTCCAGCAATTTTCACTAAATCAGCAAACTTCGCTAAATTTTCGGGGGATGTTATCTCATTAATATAGTTAAAAGACATAATTTTAAGCTTTTAGATTCTCAGTGAAATCTTACCTATTTATTTATCTCAAAAATATTAAGATTTGTTTGAATTATTCAGCTACATCCATCACAACAGTCAAAAATTAACCGAATAGCTTCACTATCAAATGTTTTGCTTTGCGTAACCTCAGTTACTTAATTGTTAATCTTCTCTTAACTTCTAAGATTCAAAGAGGAATTATAATTGATATAGATATTAATATATTAATAACTTTAATTAATGGATCATTGATTCTGAAAAGCTGGTTTTGATCCTAAATCGTTAACCTTTAAATTTATAATAATTTTGATCGTAATATGAATATTTCATCTTCACCAAATTTGATTGATGAGGCGGTTTTGAGGACGGAAAATGTTGATGTTTATTACGGCTCTCATAAAGCTGTGGCAGGAGTTAATTTAGATATTCCTAAAAATAAGGCGATCGCATTTATTGGCCCTTCTGGTTGCGGAAAAAGTACAATTCTGCGATGTTTTAACCGCATGAATGATTTAGTTGCCAGTGCGAAGATTCAAGGACGAATTACATTTAGAGGTAAAAATATTTATAGTGCGAATGTTGATCCTGTCAAATTAAGAAGTAGTATCGGCATGGTATTTCAAAAACCTAATCCTTTCCCTAAATCTATCTATGAAAATATTGCTTGGGGTGCAAGAATTAACGGATATAAGGGTAATATGGACGATTTAGTAGAACAATCTTTAAGAAAATCAGCTTTATGGGATGAAGTGAAAGATAAATTGCGTCAAAGTGGTTTAGCCTTATCTGGAGGGCAACAACAACGTCTATGTATTGCAAGAACGATCGCTATTCAACCTGATGTTATCTTAATGGATGAACCTTGTTCTGCATTAGATCCCATTTCCACTCTTAAAGTGGAAGAGTCTATTCACGAATTGAAACGCAATTACACCATTATTATTGTTACTCATAATATGCAACAAGCATCAAGGGTATCTGATTATACGGCTTTTTTCAATGCGAAAAGTGTAAATGGAGGAAGTGGAAAACTTGGTTATTTGGTGGAATACGATCGAACTGAAAATATCTTTCAAAATCCTGTTGAACAAGCTACTCAAGAATACGTTAGCGGACGTTTTGGTTAAAAATTGGCGTTTATAAACAAAATTTTTCTCAGGTAGATTATAATTGTTGATCAAATTTTTTCAGGAAACCTTAAATATGTTATAATCACCATAACTTATTTGTGACTACAAAATTTTTAGAAACTGTTAACTTTAAAAAATTGTAGCACTATGTTGTTTTAGGAAAATTATTAATAGTGAGTTAAAATTTGATGTTTTGGTCGGGTTTTCCTGACAATTTACCGATTGTGCTGCGACAACTGCTCGATGTAGGATTATTATTTCTCTCTTTTTATTTTATCTCTGTCCTAATTAAAGAGCGTCGCGCCCAACGAATGATTCGGGGTTTGTTAATTCTTATTATTACCTTATTCATTAGCGATCGAGTTTTTAAACTAACTTTATTTAGCTTTTTTTTAGAAAGATTGGTGATAATTTGCTCTCTTTCAATGGCTGTAATATTTCAATCAGATTTCCGCCGTTTTTTGGAGTTATTAGGAAAAGGAGATTTAAGACAGTTTTTTGAATCAAATCCTCATTTACCAAAAGAAGATAGTGTCATTGATGAAATTGTTGATGCCGTTAAAGAATTGTCTCAAAATCGTACGGGTGCTTTAATTATAATTGAAACATTTAATACTATTGAGGAGAGAATTTTTCTTAATCCGGGAGTTAAACTTAACGCTGAAATTACTAAGGAATTATTACAGACTATTTTCCAAACTAAAACTTTACTTCATGATGGAGCTGTTTTCATTAGAGGATCGGAAATAGTGTCTGCTAGTGTAATTTTACCATTATCCGATCGAACGGCATCTCGTCAATTGGGTACTCGTCATCGTGCCGCAATGGGTATCACTGAAAGGGTTGAAAATTGTATCTGTATTGTTGTCTCAGAAGAAACTGGATCTATTTCTTTAGGAGAAAAAGGTGTCTTAAATCGTCCTTTAACCAGTACAAAATTAAAAGAATTATTAGAAGAAAAACTCTCAAAACCGAAAGAAGGAGAAGTGGTAACAGGAGTTACCCGTTTAAGTAAAAAATTAGGTTTTCAGGGTTTAAATATATTGAAAAGTATTCTTAAATTAGACTACGGTAAATCTCGTCGTAAATGATATTTAAAATTCACAAATAACGGGAGCATGATCACTCGGTTGAATAAGTTTTCTAGGTTCAATATCAATATAACAATTAACGGCTTTTTCTGCTAATTTATCCGTTAAATAAACATGATCTATACGCCATCCCCTATTCTTAGAAAATCCTCCTTGACGATAATCCCACCAACTAAAATAATTACCTTCTGAGGTAAATTTACGGAAAATATCTGTTAAACCAATATTTAAAATTGATTTTAAAGTTTCTCTTTCTATTTTTGAAGCCATTATGTGATTTTCCTTTCCTATAGATTTATAAATATCTATATCTTCTAAGGCAATATTAAAGTCTCCACAAACTAATAATTCTTCTGAATATTCCTCTTTTAATACTGTTAAATATTGTTTTAATAGATCTAACCAAGCTAATTTATATTCATATTTTTCCGAACCGACAGAATTACCATTTGGAACATAAAGATTAACGATTCTAATATTATTAATAACTCCACTAATAACTCGTTTTTGTTCATCAAAATTATCAACAATATTTGTCGGTAAAATGTTAGCAAAACCATATTTAACATCTTCTAAAACTTGACGACTAAAAATAGCTACTCCGTTATAGGCTTTTTGTCCATAAATATAAGTGTGATAACCTAACTCTTTAAAATCTTCTACAGGAAAATCAGCATCAACAACTTTTGTTTCTTGTAAACAAATTACATCAATATCATTTTCTATTAACCATTGTTTTACTTGTTCTTGACGGGTACGAATAGAGTTGACATTCCATGTAGCTATTTTCATTGATTAATTATTGATAACTTTTTCAAGACTATTTTACTCTCTATTCCCTTCTCTTCTAACTTTTTCAATGAAGATGTCTAATAGTTACAATGGATAAAATTAGTGGAAAATCAATAAAACTTATGACAAGTGTAATCTCGATCGATGATAAAGAATTATCGAAGGATATTGAATTATCTGAAGATATTTTATCCCCTGAAGAATTACCCCCTACTGATTTAATTTATGATGATGGAGAGCCAATGGAAACAAATCACCACCGTATTGCAATGAATTTGCTCATCGATTCTTTAGAAAATTTTTTGATGAAACAACGGAATGATTTTTTTGTAGGCGGTAATATGTTTATCTATTACAGTGCCACTCAAGCTCGAAATCGAGACTTTCGAGGACCAGATTTTTTTCTGGTATTGGATACAGATAATGAAGTTTTACGCAAGGCTTGGGTTGTCTGGAATGAAAACGGACGTTATCCTGATGTAGTTATCGAACTGATGTCACCTTTTACCGCACAAGCGGATAAAAATGAGAAAAAGGATATTTACGAAAAGATCTTTAAAACTAGGTACTTACTATGTTTTTGATCCCTTCGATCGAAATTCTTTGCAGGGATGGCGTTTAAATAACAAAATGAAATATGAAGAAATTGCAGCTAATGAAAAAGGATGGCTTTTATGTGAAAGTGTTGATTTATGGTTAGCACCTTGGGAAGGAGTGATGAAAAGACAAACAGCTCATTGGTTAAGATTTTATGACAAAAATGAGAATCTTGTCTTATTACCTTCGGAAGAAGCACAACAGGAAGCACAATTAGCACAACAAGAGGCACAACTAGCTCAAGAAAAATATGAGCGTTTAGCCACAAGATTAAGGGAGTTAGGGGAAAATCCTCAAGATTATCTTTAAAAATTAGGAATTAGGAATTAAAAATTAATCAGTTATTTATTGTTTTTTTTCGTTGAAAATCATTTTTACTCCCCCTTCAGGGCTTAAAACAACTCCTCTTCTTTTAGGTTTTAATGTTTTATTTTCTGCTAACTTTAAATCATATTTAGTGATAATATGAGCGATCGAAAGTTTCATTTCATACAAAGCTAAAACCTCCCCTAAACAACGTCTTACACCACCACCAAAAGGCATAAATTCATAGGGGGAATATTGACGATTTAAAAATCTTTCGGGAATAAATTTATCTGCTTCGGGATATAAGTCTTCTCGGTGATGGGTTAAATAAATACATCCCAAAAGTACCGTATCTTTAGGAATTTTTTGATCTAATAATTCTGTATCTCTCATCACCTGTCGGGGAAAAGTCAACATTGCGACAGGATGTATTCTTAAAGTTTCGTTGCACACTGCGGTTAAATAGGGTAACTTAAAAATAGTCTCACCTCTTCGATCGTGATTTTCTGATAATTCTGTGAGTAATTTTGTTTTAATATCAGGTTGACGGTGTAACCAGTACAATGTCCATGTCATGGCGATAGCCGTTGTCTCATGGCCTGCAAACAACATTAACATTAATTCATCTCGTAATTCTTGATCACTCATGCCTTTTCCCTCTTCATCTACGGCAGTTAAAAGAGTGGAAAGAATATCTGTTCTATTGGTGTTATTTTCTTGACGACGGAGGTTAATTTCACTATGAATTAACTCATCTAATTGCATCCTAGTACGAATAAAACCACCCCAAGGACTCCATGCACCAAAATCTTTTTTTAACCAATCATAAAACAAAAAGCTAATATTAATGGGATTGTTAAATCGATCGAGAATAGCTTTTATTAACTCTTTCATTTTCTCAAATCGATCGCCTTCTGACAAGCCAAAAACAATTTTTACGATGACTTGTAAAGATATTTCCTGCATCAATTCTCTGGCAATAAAAACTTCTCCCGGTTTCAATTGATTAAAAATATTTTCAGTAATTTCTGTAATTAAATTACTATAAATTTGCATTCTTTCCCCATGAAAAGAAGGCATCAATAATTTTCTTTCTCGTTTATGATTTTCCCCGTCTAAAGATAACAACGAAGAAAAACCGACTACGGGAGTTAAAATATTATTTAATTGACCATTCGCAAAAAATTGTTGTCGATCGTTAGTTAAAATTTGTTGTATAGCTTGGGGATGAGTAACAAAAACTAATGAACCACTACCTAAACCGGAAACTGTCGCTGTAAAAATGTCAGGATGTTGATTATAAGCATTCTTTAAGTATCCCACAGGATCGAGTATCCATTTAATTTTTTGTTGAATAACAGAAGTTGTTAAAGGGTTTATTTGTGACATATTATTCTTTTGAAATAATTTATTTAACTACTTTAAGCCACTTTTTCAAAAATGGACAATGAACAATAAACAATTGGGAACTTTCATCTTTAGATGTTTAAGAAAATTCAATATTTTATCTTTTGTAAATGTACTAAAATATCTATTAATTAAATTAAAAATATCCAATAATATTCTAATCTCTTTTATTTTACCATTTGATAGACGTAAAACCTAATTTGATAATGAGTAAAAAGTTTTAACACATAATCTAAATCTAACTCAGAAAAACATTCATTATCGTCAAATTTTAATAATTGATAAGCAAATATTGATTATTCACCATTTTTCCCTGACAATAAATAGTTGATTATTGGATAAAGAATGAGATTATGACATCAACTACGATCAAATCAAAAAATAATTTAACTACAAAATTAATTAATGGGTTACTAAATATTAAACCCTTAGCAGAATTTGCCAAAACCCAAGCAAGAAAAATGATCATCAAACGAGCCAATTTTATTGGAGTACCTTGGGAAAACAATGTTAAACATCTGGAAAATCATGATTGGCAAGAGGAAATTAAAGCAGTAGAAAATCCTAATATTAACTATCCTTCTTACTATTTAACATCCTTTCATGCTTATGAAAAAGGAAATATGAGTTGGGATGCCGCTTGGGAGTTAGAATCTGCCGCCTATAGTGTTCATTCTACTATTTACTCGAAAATCCCTCAACTTGATGGCGATCGAAATCTGAGAAAAAGCTATCATGAATTTTTACAAACCCAACTCCCTTCTAATCCTGACAATATTTTAGATATTGGTTGCGGTGTAGGATTGAGTACATTTGCTTTACAAGAAACCTATCCTAATAGTAATATTTCTGGATTAGACTTATCCCCTTACTTTTTAGCTGTTGCCAAATATCAAGCAAAACAAAAAGGAAAATCAATTAATTGGATTCATGACGCAGGAGAATATAATAATTTACCACTAGAATCTTTTGATTTAATTTCTACTTTTTTAATGTTCCATGAATTACCACAATTTGCTGCCGAAAATATTATTTCCCATAGCAATAAATTACTAAAAAAAGGTGGTTTTTTTGCCCTTATGGATATGAATCCTCAATCAGAAAATTATAAAAAAATGCCTCGTTATGTCTTTACTTTATTAAAAAGTACTGAACCTTATTTAGATCAATATTTTACTTTAGATATAGAATCTATGTTTATTAAATGTGGATTTTCAACACCTAAAATAGTATCTATTAGTCCTCGACATCGTGCTATTATTGCTCAAAAAATATAGTTTAAAATAGTTAACTTTCTAAAATATAGACTCTCAAATTTTCTTAACTAATACCTTTTCAAAAATACAATATCTAATACTTAAAAATGAAAGTTACTCCTACAAAAATTCCAGAAATTTTAATTATTGAACCTCAAGTATTTACAGATGATCGAGGTTTTTTCTTTGAGAGTTTTAATAATAAATCTTTTCAGGAAAAAATAGGATTAAATATCAATTTTGTCCAAGATAATCATTCTCGATCGAGTCAAAATGTATTAAGAGGATTACACTATCAAATTAATGTGCCCCAACTAAAATTAGTAAGAGTAGTATGTGGAAAAATTTTAGATGTAGCAGTGGATATTAGACAATCTTCTCCTACTTTTAAGCAATGGGTAGGAGTAGTTTTAAGTGACGAAAATAAGAAACAATTATTAATACCAGAGGGATTTGCTCATGGTTTTTTTGTATTGTCAGAAAGTGCTGATGTTTTGTATAAAACTAATAAATTTTATGTAGGAAAATACGATCGATCTATTCGTTGGAATGATCCAAATATTAACATTAATTGGAATATAAAAATTCTCCCTATACTATCAAAAAAAGATGAAAATGCACCCTTTCTTAAAGATGCAGAAATTTTTGTTTAGTTATTAAAAGTATTTTAGATTTTTAAAGAGTTTAAATACTATTTTATAAATAACTAATTTACGATAAATCTAATAACCAATAACCAATGACTAATTAAATATTTTATCATTAAATAATGCTAGTTAAATTTACCAAGAATCAGCAATATATTTTAGATTTATTAGAACAGTTAAAGACAGAAATTAGTGCTCAAGATTTACACATTAAACTCCGAGAGAATGATTTAAAAATTGGATTGGCTACCGTTTATAGGACTCTAAAACTTTTACATTTAGAAGGCATTATTCAGGAAAGAATTAATACCAGTGGAGAGTGTTTATATGAATTAATTAAAGATAGTCATTCCCATCATTTAAACTGTATTAATTGTGGTCGATCGATTATTATAAGAGAAGAATATTGTCCTATTAATCAAAATTTAACTAATTGGTGTTTATCACAAAATTTTAAGTTATATTATCACACTTTAGAATTTTTTGGTTTGTGTGAAAATTGTCAAAATGAAATAGAAAGTACGGATTTATAAACTATAGCGTTTCCCATAGTTATGAGGTACGGGTAGATCTTTGAAACCTTGAAACCTATTGCCCTTGGGAAATAAGTGGGGAGCAGGTCAAATTTGCCGAACAAAAAAACTACTTGACAAAAGAACTAAAATGGTTTTTGGTTAACTAAATTAATCTTAATTCTCTTATTTTCTTTAAAAATGATCCCTGAACAACAAGCACAACTGAATCTACATATTCGAGCTATTGCCAATATTCTTTATCAACAATCTGATGTTAATCAACTTCATAATTTGGCTACTATAGAAAAAACTATTCGAGAACAAACCCTTAAATATATTACTCCACAAATAGGATTTTTTTTATCCAAAACATCACAAACACCCAATCGGGAAGAACCCGAAACATCAGAAGTATAATTGGGGAATTACCCATTACTGAAAAACAAGCCATTAGATTAAATTTAAAAACAAATCAAAGAATTAGTCCTTACCTGGAAAAATGCTGCTCCCAGAGCGAGTGCTAATATTTCTGATGAAAATGCTGCCCAAGACGTGGAGTTTTATACAGCCATGAAAATATCTGGGAGAACTCAACAAAGAATTGTACATCGTTATCAATTTCCAGAAATAGCCACGGAGCAACACATAGAAGAAATTAGCCTTGATGGTGGCAAAGTGAGATTAAGAACAGAACAAAAAGGTGAAAGTTGTGTTTGGCGAGACTATAAAGCAATTTGCGTCAATCAGCAAGAAAGAAAAGCTTGGTTTGCACAAAATGAAGAATTAATAGATTGGGTTAATCAACAAAAATTGTCAGAACCATTAACTTGTTTAGGGGATGGACATTCTGGTATTTGGAAAATAATCAAAGAATTTAACGCTCCTGGAGAAAAAAGAGAAATACTTGATTGGTATCATTTGATGGAAAACTTAAACAAAGTGGGAGGAAGTAGGAAAAGATTAAAGGAAGCAGAAAATTTGCTTTGGTGTGGGAAAATAGATGAAACAATCACATTAATGTCACAGGTGAAGAAAAAAAAAGCAGAAAATTTCTGTAACTATTTGGAGACTCATAGAGAGCGGATTGTTAACTACGGTTATTATCAGGAAGAACAAATTTGTTCTATTGGTTCAGGAGCGGTAGAATCAACGGTAAAGCAAATAGATAGGCGACTCAAAATTTCAGGTGCACAATGGAACAAAGAAAACATCGCTCAAGTACTCAAACATAGATGTGCATATCTCAATAATTGTCTTTAATCAGTCAATAGTACTTTTGTTTCGCATAACTGACTTGCTCCCGTTGATAATTCTCAATTATTGTATGATATTTGTTAAAAGTTCTTTTAAATTTTGACAATTTAAGTAAATGTCTTCTAGTCTGGAGTCAGGATATAGCAATTGATGAAAGTGTTTACTACCAATAATTTCTCCTGTTAAATAATAGTAATCTAAGTTAACTAAATTACTCACTAACCAATAACAAGGATAAACATAATTAGGGGCAAAAATCTCTATTACTTTTGTTGTGGGTTGACAAAAAACAAGATTACTTAAGCCACTACCATGAGGAGAAATTACTATTTCCGCTTGAGATAACAATTCTCCTTGCTGTTTAACCGATAATAATTCTAAATTTACTACCTCAAAATTATATTCTAAGAGTAAATTAATTATTTCTTGTTCATTAATTAAGCGTCGATTACTAGATTTATTTCTACTAATATATAATCTTTTGTTTGATTTATTATCGATTATTTTATTTTCTAAAATTTTATCTCGTAAATATTGACAACTCCAAGGAGGCATCCATGCGATCGAGCCGGGAAAAGAAGGTACAATTAGATTACTTGCCTGTAGATATATAGGTAAAGATAAAGGTAAAATTTTATCAGAAGGAATACCGAAAATTTCTAAAGTTTCTTTTTGATAATTAGTCCGATTATCAACTAAAAAATAATCTACTTTAGTTAAGTCTATTTGTGCTAATTCTAGTAAATAAATTCTTGGTAAAATATCAAATAACCAATGAAAATAAATGTTATTTAATAATCCTGCTAACACAACTACTGTTCCTTTTATTAATTTAATTGGAGGTAAAAAATTAGTTTGAAAAATAGAATGTTTACTAGGATGACTATCTGGATGATTTGGACTTAAAGCAGGAGATTCAGGAGAAAGATCACCAATCAAATAATTTTCAGGAGTAATTATAGCACTACTCGCTTCATCTTCTCGGAGATAAAAAAAACCATTATGAGTATTAATAACAAAGGTTTTAGGTAACTCTATTGTTGAAGGAAAATAAAAACTAGGATGGAGATTTTTAATACTATTTTTTGGTGGTTTTAAACGTAAAATATTATCTAAATCAATTTTCTTATAAGTAACATTGTCTGTAGATTTTTTTGTCGCCCAATCTAATGCTTTCTCATAGTATTTTTGTGGTTTGTTAAATGAAGTGTTAATTTGATCATTAAATGATTTTTTTTGATTAATTAATAAACTTATTGCTTGACTTTTTTCTTTATCTATCCTGTCTAGTTTGTTTAAATACTCGTCAATTAAATGTATTTTTTCAGTGTAAAATAAACTTAAAATAAGGTGATAGTAAATAGATTCCGATTCAATATTTTTTTGTAAAGCCTGTTGATAGTAATTAATCGCTAAAAAATAATTTTTTTGATTAAATAGTAAATGAGCAATATTAATCAAAATTTCTTCTTGGTTATTATTTTTTAAGGCTATAATTAAGTTTCTATTTAATTCGATCGAGTTGGCATTATTGGATGATGATTTAATATTTTGAGAATACCAATTTAAGTATTCATCAATCATTGGTAATTGACTATTAATTAATTTTTGCCATAATTCGATCGATAAATTAAGTTTATTTTGTAAAAGATAAATATAACCTAATTCTCCATAGACTTGAGTATAATTAGGAGCAATTATAACTATTTTTTCTAAAGATTCTTGAGCTAAAATAATTTGATTATTTTTTAAATAACAATAAGCTAAGTTTGATAAAATATTTAAGTTATCATTCTCTATATTTAAACCTTGTTGATAGATTTCGATCGCATTTTTATATTCATAAATATTTTGCCATAATAAACCTAAATTTTCATAAGAAATAATTAGATTAGGTTGAGTTAAAATTAATTCTTGCCAAAGAGAAACAGCAGAATCTAAATTATTTTGGATAATAAAAAGTTGAGCTAAATTAGTATAAGCAGGAATATACTGAGGATTGATTTCTAAGCCTTGTTGATATAATTTAATCGCTAAACTAATATTTTGTTGATGGAGTTTTATCTGGGCAATATCAAAAATTTTTTGAGCGATAACTATTAAGTCAAATTCTGAACTATTTAAAAGTAAATCTAACAAAATTGTTTGATAATATTCTTCATTATCTAAACAAAAGTAAGCTAAAGCTAAATAAATTTTATATAAATTATTATCATCATTATCGATTAAAATATTTTCTAAGTATTCGATCGAATTTTGATATTGTTCTTGAATAAAAAAATTCTTAATTGCTAACTCTTGATATTTATTCATCTAAGTAGAAAACAAAAAATCACAAAAAAGTAAATCACCATAATATAAAGTCTATCGTAATTCTAAAAAATAAGGAGAATTGAAAATCATGTGGCGAAAATGGCAATTTATTTCCGGAGTACTAAAAATTATCTTTCGTCATCCAGTGTTAGGAGTAACATTTGTACCAATTTTATCTGATGGTAATATAGTTTTGGTTTATCGTCGAGATACTCAACAATGGAGTTTACCCGGTGGTATGGTTGATTGGGGAGAAGACATACCCAATACTCTCAAAAGAGAGTTAAAGGAAGAGACAGGCTTAGATTTAGTCAAAATTGCACGTTTAATAGGGGTTTATTCATCACCCGATCGAGATCCTCGTCTTCATTCTATATCCATCTTAATCGAAATAGAGGCAAAAGGAGAACTGATTGTAGAAGATACTTGGGAAATTTTAGAGGCTAAAGCATTTTCAAAAGATAGTCTTCCTCTTGGTAATTTAGCACATGATCACGATCGACAAATTCAAGATTATTTAGAAGGTAAAATAACTATAGCTTAATGAGCATTTCTTTTTTGATCACAGACTAATAAAGTACCAGCAGAAACGCATAAAGGAATAATAATTAAATTTAATAAAGGAATACTAATTAAAGTCAAACAAATTAAACCAAAACCTGCAGTTGTTGGAAATTTTCCCCAAATAAATTTTAATTTTTCTCGAAACTGTAATCTTTTTCTTTCTAAAGTCGCATCACAAAAATCTAAACAAATAATGGTGGTTGTTAAAGTTATACTCCCCACTAAAGAAATGATATTACCTAGGGTAGGAATAAAATTAATTAAAAATAAGGGAATGCTAAATATTAGTATTAATAATAACTTTTTTAGTTCAAATAATATTGCTCTAAATATGTCTTGAATAATGTTAATTTCTATGACTTCTAGCTTACCAGTATATAATATTTCTAATTTTTCAGATAATTTACCATACCAAGGAGAACCCAATATTGAGCCAAATTGAACTATAACAAAACCGATTAATATTAATAATAAAATAAACAATAATGCCTTTAATAATAAGCTAAAAAAGATAATTATATAAACTAAAAAATTAGACCACTCAGGAAGTCGATCGATAGCTTTATCTACCCATAAAACAATATCATTAGTAACAGAATCAAATAAATCTAAACTAGGATTTAATAACAACAAATAAGTTGCTATTCCTACAGAAAAATTGATAATAATGGGGATGATTAAGTATTGCCATAACTGTTTATTTTGAGCCAAAAATTTTATGGCTATAAAAGGATAACTAATACCTGTAAAAAAACCGAATCCTGTAAAAATTTGTTTAATCATTTTACTTTTTAAAATTATGTTAATTCGTGAAATATAAGATAAATTCAGTTTTTCGATGGGAATTGACAATGCTATAGTATATTCACAGTCATTTTATCGAATATATATGGAAAACAATACATTACTTAATATTATCCAACAAAGTTTCAGAACTGTTATAGGTGCAACGGCAGAAGCAGTGGAAACCTTACAGGATAATCAAAAACGGAATCAAGTTTTATCAGATTTAAAAATTGAATGGCAAGAAAAATCAAGAGAATGGTCTGAAAAGGGTACTATAACAGAACAAGAAGCTAGAAAAATTATTGAACAGTTTTTCAAAGGATATACTGACAAAAATAGATCCTATCAAGAAATAGAGATTACTTCTGAAGATCCTCAAAATGATAGTATTCAAGAATTAACTAAAGAAATTATTGCCTTAAGAGAAGAATTACAAAATCTCAATTCATCTAATTAAAATCTGCCTCATAGTATTTTGGTGAGAGTAGTTCAACAATTTACAATTAACAATTAGCAATGTATAATTACTGTCAAATGTCAAACTTTTATCTTTTTCCCGTTAAAAAGGTCATATCTTAAACATTGAATGGATCAATTGTCAACTGTCAATGATCAATCATCAAACTACACATTTCTTAATGTTGAAGAATTTTAAACCTGTCTAAGATTAAGATTAAGGGATGTCAGTTTAAGAATTATAAGATCAAAAAATAATGAATTTTGATTTTTTTATAAGAAATTCAAAAACAGACATGATCAATTATCACAAAACCCTTTTTTGAGGGATGTTATTTTTATGTTCGATCGTAGATTGAGTGGTATTTTACTACACCCGACATCCTTACCTAGTGCTTATGGTATTGGCGACTTAGGTAATGGCGCTTATCGCTTCGTAGATTTTTTGGCAAAAGCAGATCAACAAGTATGGCAAATACTACCTTTAGGCCCTACAGGAGCAGGAAATTCTCCCTATTTAGCCTATTCTGCCTTAGCGGGAAACCCTTTAATGATTAGCCTTGATATTCTTTATGGAGACGAATTATTAACAGAAGAAGACTTAGAAACCGTTAAAGAAATTTTTGAAGTACTAAATCCCTCCAGAGTCAATTTTGACTTAGTTATCAAAGAAAAATATCCTTTATATCGCAAGGCTTTTGAGGCGTTTCAAACGAAAGAAGAAGATGAGTATAAACAAGAATTTAACCAATTTTGTGAGGACTATAGTTACTGGCTAGAAGATTATTCCCTTTACATGGCTTTAAAAGACTATCATCAAGGTAAGGCTTGGTTTCAATGGGATGAGTCGATCGCAAAACGTAATCCAGATGCAATTCATACATGGCAAATGAAATTAGGTCATGAAATGTATTATCATAAGTTTCTGCAATTTAGTTTCTTTAAACAATGGAGTAACTTAAAACAATATGCTAACGAAAAGGGCGTTAAAATTTTTGGAGATATTCCCATTTATGTTGCTCATGATAGTGTGGATGTATGGGCAAATCAAGAGATTTTCTGTTTAGATGCAAAAACTGGGGCGGCGGCTTTAATGGCAGGTGTTCCACCTGACTACTTTAGTGAGACTGGTCAATTATGGGGCAATCCTGTTTACGATTGGGAAGTGTTAGAAGAAAATAATTTTGCATGGTGGATACAACGCATTAAAGGAATGTTAGAATATGTTGACATTATGCGTATTGACCATTTTAGAGGTTTTGAAGGTTACTGGGCTGTACCTGAAGGAGAAACTACTGCCATTAACGGTGAATGGTTAACCGCCCCCGGAGATAAGTTTTTTGGCATTTTAAAAGAGGAGTTGGGTGCTTTACCCATAATTGCCGAGGATTTAGGAGTTATCACCCCAGAAGTGGAAGCATTACGAGATAAATATGAGTTTCCGGGTATGAAAGTTCTACATTTTGCCTTTGATTCCGATCGAGCTAATGGTTTTCTCCCCTATAATTACGTTAACCGTAACTGTGTGGTTTATACAGGCACTCATGATAATGATACGACGGTAGGATGGTTTGAAAAACGATCGTTTAGTGAGAAAAAAAGAGTAGTGGACTTTCTCGGTGGTATTGATAATGAAGGTATCCACTGGAGTTTAATTCGTCTTGCTTTATCATCGGTAGCTAATTTAGCTATTTTTCCCGCACAAGATCTGTTAGGCTTAGGTTCATCGGCGAAAATGAATACTCCCGGCACGATCGAAGATAACTGGAGTTGGCGTTATGTGGAAGGAGTTTTTACTCATGATATTAGCGATCATCTCAAATATTTAACCTATCTTTATGGTAGAGAACCTTTTAATTAGTGATTAGCTTTTAGCGATTAGCCATTAGTTATCAACTGTCAACTATCAATTGTGCATTACTAAGATGTTTGTAAGCCTTATCTGTCACAACTCTCCCTCTGGTGGTGCGATTAATAAAACCAATCTGTAGCAAATAAGGTTCATATACTTCCTCAATGGTTTTTGCGTCTTCCCCTGTAGCAGCAGCGATCGCCTCTAGTCCTACAGGGCCACCTTTAAACTGTTCTATCATAGTGGATAATACCAGTCTATCAGTCCAATCTAATCCTAGACGATCGACATTATGTAAATCTAAGGCTTCGGCTGCTAATACTTGATTAATATTCGATTGGTGTTTGACTTGCACATAATCTCTAACCCTTCTCAACAAACGATTACTAATTCTCGGTGTTCCTCTTGATCTACGAGCAATTTCTTCTGCACCACCTTTATCAATATCTAAATTAAGAATGGAACTCGATCGTAGTATAATTTGAGTTAATTCGTCTATGTGATAAAATTGTAGTCTTTGAATTAAGCCAAAACGATCGCGCAATGGAGAAGTTAAAGAACCAATTTTGGTAGTAGCACCAATGAGAGTAAAGGGAGAGAGAGGGATACTGCGTATTTTAGCTGATTGTCCTTTCCCGATCGTCACATCTAAACGACAATCTTCCATCGCTGGGTAAAGTAGTTCTTCTGTAACTCTATTTAGACGGTGAATCTCATCAATAAATAAAATATCGCCCTGTTTAAGACTCACTAACAAGCCTGTAATATCCCTAGGCCTCTCCAAAGCAGGAGCAGCCGTTATCTTGCAATTAACTCCCATTTCTTGGGCTAAAATTAAAGACATGGTAGTTTTACCCAATCCGGGAGGCCCGTATAATAAGATATGATCTAAAGAATCTTTTCGCTGTTTTGCGGCCTGAATTGCGATCGAAATCACCTCTTTTAGATCTTTTTGTCCGATATAGTCGGTTAAACGATGAGGGCGAATTTTATCTTCATTTTCTCCTAAATCTTCTATAGTTTCTGTGGATAATAACAGTTTATCATCTTCTGATAATACAGACTTAGAAATATCCGATACTTTATTCTTTTTTTGCTGTGGTAATCGTTGAGATTTTTGTTCGGTGTTCGATCGTTTAATTGCCATAATTTAAAAGAAGATAGCTTTTCTATTTTTTGTGAATTGTTAGATTATCTATTTCTGTCGGTAAAGCAAAAGATAAACCACAGGTACAATGATCCCTAATATCAATATTTTTGAATTGAAATGCACCTCCCATTAAGTCTTCTGTATAATCTATTTTTAAATTTTGTAAGTATTGATAGCTATCTCGATCAACAATAATAGTAACATCAGAATCGGGGGATAATTGATGATCTTCAGGTTGTGATTTTGTATCAAAGGTTAGTTGATAAACATAATCAGCACATCCTCCTTTTTCTATTTTTATTCTGATATAAGAATTTGATGTATCTAAGATCGAATCCTCTGTGGTATTCTTGGATGTCAAGGATACAGTTTGCGATCGCACAGAGTGCCGTTGGCATCGGAGTCTTTTAATTTCTGCGATCGCCGTTTCGGTACAAGTAATCATAAACAGTTAATATTTGATAGTAATTATGGTGTGCTGAATAAATCAGAAAGCTATAAAAGGTATTAGGTATCAGTTGTTAGGTATTAGGTAAATAATTCATGAAAAACTATTAACAGTTGATTTTACATAGATTAATTTTATTAAACAATTAAATAACATTTGGCAAAATGAATCTAAAGTCTAAAACCTACCCACATCAAAGATTTTTCTTTTCTAATCTAGCTATTTTTGTAAATATTGTTAATACAAAAATGGGGTTTTTGATTTATAAGTATTTCTCCTAACTCCTACCCTCACTAAAAACTTTTTCAACCTTTGCCTAATTATTGTCTTGCATAGTCATCTTGAAAGCGAATAATATCATCTTCCCCTAGATATTCTCCGTTTTGAACTTCAATTAAAATCAATTTGATTACTCCGGGGTTTTCAAGACGATGAGGTGTACATTGAGGAACATAGGTAGATTGATTTGCCCCTAAAATTTTTACTTCTTCTCCACACTCAACTTTCGCAGTACCAGAAACTACAATCCAATGTTCACTACGATGATGGTGCATTTGTAAGCTGAGACGATGACCCGGATTTACCTCAATACGTTTAATTTTATATCCTGTAGCTTCTTCAAGGGTGGTAAAACTACCCCAAGGACGAGTTTCTGTAACATGATTTTCCACAGAATAGCCTTTGGTAATTTCATTATCAGTTCTTTGAATAAGGGGATTTTGTAGTTCAATCATAGGAGTTTTAATACTTTTTGTAGAATAACTTGAAAATAATAATATAACAAGATTATTTAATTTAATAAAATTTCATCGATAAATTAAAAAGATGTATTTTTGCCTTGGGCATCAACAAATTGAAAAATTTTGATAGATTCTTCTTCTTGAAGATTCACACTGGTAGATGGGGTAAAAGTCTTTACCTCCTTATTTTTATCTTTAGGTTCTTCTAAATTTACAGTAACATTATTTTCTTTTTTTATCGGTAATTTAGGTTGATTATTAGCTGTAAAAATTTTTGCTAATTCTATTTGTAAAGATTCGATTAATTCCGGTTCAGCGTCTAATATTTTCCTAACTTCCTGAGCATCAGTAAGAAAACCTTGAATTTTTTGTTTTTTAGCTAATAAATTTTTTTTCCTTTCAAGTAGTTCTTGTTGTTTAGCTTGTAAAGTTTTAATTTGATTTGACAGATCTTGATCTAGTTTGGAGAAAACATTAGTATATCCCATAATCCACTTATCCTTTTATCCTTTTTTTTGTTTTTAATGATAACCCATTCTGGAAAAATTGCACGATCGATTAATAGTGCTGTGGCAAATCAAAAATAATAAATTAGCAATTCCTTTCACTATTACGGATAGCCTAACTTCTACAAGAAGTCGAATAATTGATACAATTTGTTATTATCAGTATTTTTCATTTATACCCATTATGCAGTTAACTTGGCTAGACAGTAATTCGTGGTTAATAGAAATGGCCGGATTAAGGATATTACTTGATCCTTGGTTAGTGGGATCTTTGATATTCGGTAATTTATCATGGGTGTTTGAAGGAAAAAAGCGTACTTCTCATCCTATACCAGAGTCGATCGATCTTTTACTACTATCTCAGGGTTTAGAAGATCATGCTCATCCGCCAACCCTCAAAATTTTAGATCATAATCTACCCATCGTAGCTTCCGAAAATGCGGCTAAAGTTTGTCAGAGTTTGGGTTATAGTCAAATTCACTCATTAAAACATAATGAAACTTATATTTTTCAAGATAAAATACAAATTGAGGCGATCGCAGGTTCACCAGTAGGCCCCGGATTAGTGGAAAATGGTTATATTATCAGGGATTTACAAAGTGATGATTCTATTTATTATGAACCTCATGGTTTCCACAGTGCGAACTTACAACGTCAAAAAAGGGTTAAAGTTATCATTACTCCCTTAACTAACATTAAAATACCTTTTATTGGGTCTGTGATCAAAGGACAAGAAAATGCAGTGGAGGTGTGTCGTTGGTTACAACCAGAATATATATTATCGACTGCGGCAGGGGGAGATTTAGAATTTCAAGGTTTTCTTACTAAACTTTTAAAAGAAGAAGGATCGATCGAACTTTTTCGTGATTTACTAACTAAAGAAAATATTAAAACCAATGCGATCGATCTGCAACCTTGGACAGTTTTTAATGTATAAATTTAGAAATATTCGATCGTTGTAATAGGCATAATAGTTATTTATTTCAAGAATATCTTTTATTCATTATTGATATTTTTTCGATAAATTTTCAAATTATAAATTCCCGTATCTAAATTTTTTCCAGTATCAAACCATTGTTTTTCTTTTTCTCCTAAAAGTCCTAAAACATCAGGATTATAATCTGCTCTAACTGTTTCTCTAGGATCTATAATGATAACGGATAGTTTTTCTTTATCATCATCAGTCAATAACCCATGATATAAGGGGAAAAAAACATTTTTTGCCTTTGGTTTTACAGCGTAAAATGTCGAAAAATCACCATAAACTACATCGTTTTTATCTATATTTGTTTTAACAAAATTTTCTACTTTTTCATAATCTATTTTATCCCAATTATAACGAGCATTTTTCAATTCTTGAGGAAGACCATAAGACATCGCTTTAACCCATAAAATAAAACAAACTAATAGAATTAATTTTTTTGACCAAAAATTCTGATTTGTTAATAAAATTTTGTTGAGACTTGCACCAATTGAAATTATTAAAGGAATAATAGACATCCAACTATAATAAATTGGATATTTGCCCAAAAAGCACATGGTAATAGGTATTATTATTATTGTTACAACTCCAAAAGAAATCGGCGATCGAAATGAGAAAATTTTAGTTAAAATTTCATAAAATAATAAAATAAATAATATTATTACTAGAAATTGCCAAGTAAAGTTATCAAGACAACCTCGACATAAATATTCTGTATTTTGTTGATTAAAAACTTGACTAATCTTATCAATAAATTTAGCAAATAAATTTATGTCACTGTTACTACTGGCTACACTATGACCAAGAGACATCGACAAAAAATCATCCCAGACGTTGTTAATAGAATAAATGAAATATAAAAAAATAATTCCAGATAAAAAACCGACATTAATAAAAATATATTCTCGCCAAAATAACCTATAGTTATAAACAAGTAAAATTATTGATAAAATAGTAAAAAATACGATAGAAGATAAACCTGCTAAAGGAAATAAAATTCCTAAAAAAATGATAATGGAATATCTCCATTTACTATTGTGAATAGAATATACGAGTAAAACTGATAAAGAAAGTAAAATACAAATGACATCGTATCTGCCAGAAATATAGTTAAAAGTAATTCCTGCAGTTAATAAAAAACTTATAACAAGAAAAATTCTTAACCAAGAAAAAGTAATTAAATTTAGTCTAAAAACTGCTAACCATAGAATAAGACTAGATATAATCATTAATATATAGTTAAATAATCGAGCAGAAAGTAAACTAAAACCCAAAATTTTGAACCAACAACTCAAAAGAATTGTATAAAGAAAAGAGGTACTAACATGAAATTCATCACTGGTTTGATGATACCAACTAGCAGAAGTAAAACTATTATTAAAATATAAATTTGATGCAGGTTCAGTTAATGTTACTTCATCTAACCATACGGGGTATAATCTTGAAGCATTAACTATTCCTATAATCAAAAATGTAATAAGTAAAATAATCAAAATGGAAATTTCTATAATGATATATTTGCTTAAATTTTTTCTAAAAAAAATCATCTATACAACTATCTTTTTTTGAACAATTAATTATACGATAAAGCCCTATGATTGACTATCTTTTTTTATATAAAACTTAACTTTTATGACTTTTGATCAAATAATTTGACTGTCTAAGGACAAATTGTCAGACAAACATGGTATTTTTAAGGATAAATATTATATCAATCTTTTTTTAATAAAATACAATGTTGTTACAATCGATCAAAAATCAACAACAGCAATTACGAACACAATTAAAATTGGCGGTAGAAGATTTAAAAATAATTCAAGAGTGTGGGTACTATGACTTTATCATTTCCCACTCAGAAGTAAATGATCGTCATGGGGTGGGAGTATTATTAAAAAGGATTTTTAGGGATGATCAAAATATAGTTTCTATTCGTTCTCGTAATCTTTATGATGGAAAAGACGATTTTGGGAATTTTAATTTTCTAATTCAGCATGATAATTACGATGTTAATGTTATTTATGAGCAAGTTCGATCGACTTTAGGGAATCTCAAACCGAAAAGAATACTGTGTATTCCTTATTTTCTCGATGACATCTTAACCGCTACTGCCATTAAAGATATGTTTGATGTGCCACTGTGTACTTATTTGATGGATGATCAAAATATCTATATTAATGAAATCCCAGATAAATACATGGCGGAATTACTGGATAAATCAGACTTATGTTTTGGTATTTCCAGAAATTTATGTCAAGCTTACGAACAAAAATATAACCAAAAAATTTGGTTTGTTCCTCCTGTAGCACCAGAACAATTCATTGTCAAAGATACAGTAATTTTCCCTTCTCAAGCACAAGAGCAACATGGAGTCTTAATCGGTAATATTTGGAGTCAAAAATGGCTTGATCGACTGAGAGAAACCGTGAGAGGTTCAGGCGTTAAAATAGATTGGTATGGTAATCCCCATCGAGGGTGGCTTAAATTTGAAGAAACAGAATTAGAGCAAGACGGCATTATTTTTAGGGGTTATGTGGAAAATGAAATCGATTTAGTGGCAAAATTAAGAGAAGCATCCTTTGCAGTTATTCCCACTGCCCAAGAAATCAGCAGCAGTGAGCGCATGGAAATTGCGAAATTAAGTTTACCCTCAAGAATACCTTTTTTAGTGGCTACTGCCCATATTCCCTTATTAGTTATGGGTAATGAGGAAACTGCTGCCGCTAATTTTGTCACAGATTTTCAATTAGGGATAGTGTCCCATTATGACTCCTTAGAATTTCAAGAAAAAATAGCATGGTTAAAAGATGTTCAAAATCAAGACATAATTCGTCATCAAGCCTCTAATTTAGCTCAATTTTTATCTTCTCAAGGTATGGAAGATTGGATTTGGGATTCTTTGGCTAAAAAATCTCCTGCTGATTCTCGTTTTGAAAAACTAGGGCAGTATTTAAGTTCGGCTACGGTGGTTATTACTGCTAATGAAATTAATAATAGACATGGAACAGGATTTTTAGTCAAAAGAATTATGGCAGATACCCCCAATATATTCTCCATTCGCTCACGAAACGATTACGGAGGTGTTCACAATTTTGGTAGTGCGAGTTATTGTTTACCACGTCAAAATATTTCGCGTTTTCAAGCATTTCAAGCCATGATAAATCTTTTAGAAGGGGTTAAAGTTAAACAAATATTTTGTGTTCCTTATTATACTGATGATTTACTTTTGTCGATCGCTACTAAGGAATTATATAATGTTCCATTGGGAGTATATATTATGGATGACCAAAATGTAGTCATCAACAAGATTCCTGATGATATAATGAGGGAGTTTTTAAGTAAATGTTCTTTTCGTTTAGCTACTCATCCTGAACTTAGAGACGCTTACGAAAAAAAATATGGGTTAAAATTTTACTTATTACCAGCCGTAGTACCTGATAATTTAATTACAACAAATCCCACTTTTCCTCAAAAAAATCTCCTCAAAAATAAAACTGGGGCATTAATTGGTAGTGTTTGGAGTCAAAAATGGTTTCAAATGTTAGCCGACACCCTCATGAATACTGAGTTAAAACTAGATTGGTATGGTAACTCAAATTATATCTGGTTAACAGAATCTCCCGAAGAAATCAGTCAAAAAACCAAAATTACTCCCTATGGTATCCTTCCCGAACCGGAATTAGCACAAAAATTAAAAGACTATCCTTATATAGTAGTTCCTACTGGTACAATGGATGAAAAAGATGATCACCCAGAATTATCTCGTTTAAGTCTACCGGGGAGAATCATTTTCGCCCTAGCCTCTTCTCATACCCCTGTGATTTTATTAGGAAGCCAGACAACTTCTGCCGCTCAATTTGTGAAAAATTTTGGTATTGGTCTTATTTGTGATTATGATGGTGAGAGTTTCCGTCAGGCGGTAGATTATGTTACTAAACCTGAGATACAAAGAGAAATGCGTAAAAAAGCCTCTCAAGTAGCACAAAAATTTTCTGCAAAAGATATAAACCTTTGGATTTGGGAATCCTTACAAAAAGGAGAACTTGCCGACTTTAAATTTGAAGATTTATTTTCCGATCAATAATAATATTTACCATGAAGAAAATATATGAAGGAATTTGATTTTGTGTTAGTGTTTGAATTTAGAGATAACTTTAGTTAACGTTCGCTATTCGCAATGAAATGAATTTTATTTGGGAGATAAAAGTTTTGAGCAATTCAATCCAAAAAAAAATTATTTTTCCAAATTTTTACCTAAATAATATAAAAAATATTTTAATTTATCATAAGAAATCTTTATAAAAATTATGTCATTAGAACCACAAGAAAAAAAAGGTGTTGTTAGTTTTTTCGCCAATTTACCATTAATAAGAAGAATTAAAATTATTAAAGAATTAAGTCTTGAAAAACTTGATCAAATTCTTGATAAATCCAATAATTTAGAAATAAAAACTAATTCCTTATTAAATAATGATACTTCTTTTTTAGAAGCAAATATCCTTGTTATACAAACGTTAAAAAGTATCTATAAACAGTCTCAAAATTACTATAATAATTTACTAACAATTGTTCAAGAGGTCTCAAAAAAACTTTCTTTTTTACTTCAAAATAATGAATCTCAAAATACTAAATTAAATACCTTAGAAGAAAAAATTAATACCGTTGATGAAAATTTATCGATCGTAAATGAAGAAATAACTAATATTAAAACCCTTTCTGAAAAAACCTTATCTGAGCAAAATCACCTTAAACAACTTTATGACAATTCTTTATCCCAACAAAACGTAATTAAACAACTTTATCATGATTCTTTATCTCAACAAAATGTAATTAAACAACTTTGCGAAAACTTTTTACAACAGCAACAATCCCTATTTCAACAGCAACAAAAAATTACAAATATTGTAACTGATTTAACACCTAAACCACTAATTATTAATGATTCTTCAAAAGAATTAAATGAACCAGAAATAGGCTTAATGATGTACTTATATTCTTTTCTTCCAAATCGTTATGCTATTGATGTGGGTGCAAATATAGGGGATGTTTCTGAAAGTTTATTAAAAGCAGGATATGAAGTATATGCTTTTGAGCCATTTTTACCTACCTATGAAAAACTAAAATTAAGACTAGAAAAAAATCCTAATTTCCACTGTCATCAAATTGCTTTAGGTTCAAATAATGACACCAAAGAATTATATTTAGCTACGGATAAAACTCCAGACAAAATTTATCAAGATTCTAGCTTATATAATAGTTTAATTAAACATTCTATGCCTGAAGATTTGTCCTTTACCGACTCTACCACTGTGACGGTAAAAACCCTAGCTAGTTTACATGATAGTCGAGAGATTCCTTCTAATGTTGGTTTAGTCAAAATTGACACCGAAGGTTTTGATTTACAAGTAATTCAAGGTATGGGATTGTATCAATATCCTGTGGTGATAACCGAATTTTGGGACTCTCAAATTCCTTTCGGTATTTCGGAAACTCACAATAAATTAGAAAATTTAGTCACCGAAATGCGTCGTCGAAAATATTATTGGCATATTGTAATGTATCGAGTTTGGGGTGATAAAAATACATCGATCGCATTTTACTGTAATCATTCCCATTCTGTCACTAACAGTTGGGGTAATATTTTTTTCTTCCAAGACTATAACATTTTTGTTCAAGCTCATCGTTGGGCATTATCCGTCATTTCTGAAACTTATTTCTATTAATAAATTTTGAGTAATAACAACTGTATTTTCCCAAGGCGTAAAATACTACGCCCCGAAATAATTAGAAATTAAATTCGCTCACGGAAAGTGACGATCGCACCGTATAACTTTAATCATTATCCCAGTCTTCTGCACCTAATAAATCACCAATACGATCGCGTAGTAAATAATCTTTTTCTTCTAATTGTCTTTCAATAGATAACCATTCTCTAGGGGGAATATAATTTGCCAAACTATAAATAGGTTGATGACGGCTAATGCTACCCCTTTCTAATAAGGCTCTAATTTCATCTCTAATGAAATCAAGGGTGTAACGATAGGGAGAAATAGGGGAAAGAGTATAAGTAGTCATAATTAATTCAGTATTATAAGTAAAGTATTTAAAATTGCCTTAAAGGAAAAAAACAAATCTTTCAGTTAAATTCTATACCGTTTCTTTAAGAAGTCGCAACAATTCCTTGACAAATACTCTTTAATAAGCTGAAACCTATCTAAATGATTGGCCAGAAATAGAAAAAAATGTTGGTCGATGA
The DNA here is from genome assembly GCF_001548115.1 of Geminocystis sp. NIES-3709. Lineage (GTDB taxonomy): Bacteria > Cyanobacteriota > Cyanobacteriia > Cyanobacteriales > Cyanobacteriaceae > Geminocystis. The sequence goes on from NZ_AP014821.1 coordinate 3,352,620, forward strand.
ATAATTGTTCAATCATTCTCTGTTTAGTTAATCTGTCTGATTTCGATTCAAAAATATTGGTATAGTTAATAAAATATTGATAATGTATAACAGAAAAAATATTTATTCATGGCTTCTATTAAAGAATTACACAAGCAAATTAAAAACAAAGAACGATCGGCAGTAGAAATTACAGAAGAATATTTAACCACGATCGAACAATTAGAACCACAAATTAAAAGTTTTTTGTGCGTAACCAAAGATTTAGCTCTTTCTACAGCGAAACAAGTGGATGAAAAAATAGCAAGAGGAGAAGATATTAACATCTTAGAAGGTATTCCTATAGCTATTAAAGATAATATGTCCACTAAAGGCATTCCCACCACTTGTGGCTCAAAAATTTTAGAAAACTTTATCCCCAGTTATGAATCTACCGTCACCCAAAAATTAAAAGATCAAGGAGCAGTTATTTTAGGTAAAACTAACTTAGATGAATTTGCCATGGGAAGTTCCACAGAAAACTCAGGTTATCAAGTCACCGCAAACCCTTGGGATATTACTAGAGTACCGGGAGGTTCTTCTGGTGGTTCAGCCGCCGCCGTTGCCGCTAACGAGTGTGTCGTTTCTTTGGGTTCAGATACCGGGGGTTCGATTCGTCAACCAGCTTCTTTATGTGGAGTTGTTGGTTTAAAGCCTACCTATGGTTTAGTATCTCGTTTTGGTTTAGTCGCCTATGCTTCTTCTTTAGATCAAATTGGCCCTTTTGCCCATACCGTAGAAGATACAGCTATTTTATTACAGTCGATCGCAGGATATGATCATAAAGACTCTACCAGTTTAAATGTAGAAATTCCCGATTATACAAAATCTTTCAGTAGTGATTTAAAAGGCTTAAAAATAGGCATCATCAAAGAAACCTTTGGAGATGGATTAGACAATATTGTAGCACAAACTGTCGATCGAGCTGTAGAAGAATTAGTCAAGTTGGGCGCAACCGTAAAAGAAATTTCCTGCCCTCGTTTTCGCTACGGATTGCCCATTTATTACATTATTGCTCCTTCCGAAGCCTCCGCCAACCTTGCTCGTTACGATGCCGTTAAATATGGCATAAGAGAAGAATCAGAGAACCTTCTTGAAATGTACACTCGTACTAGAGCCAAAGGATTTGGTGCAGAAGTCAAGAGACGAATTATGTTGGGTACTTATGCCTTATCTGCTGGTTACTATGACGCTTACTATCTCAAAGCTCAAAAAGTGCGTACTCTCATTAAAGAAGACTTTGATAATGCTTTTAACGATGTGGATGTGTTAATTTCTCCCACGGCACCTACCACAGCTTTTAAAGCAGGAGAAAAAACCGATGATCCTCTTAGTATGTATTTATCTGATTTAATGACTATTCCAGTTAATTTAGCCGGTTTACCCGGCATGAGTATTCCTTGCGGATTTGATCACCAAAATTTACCGATCGGGATGCAATTAATTGGTAATGTATTAAGGGAAGATGTGTTATTTAAAGTGGGTTACGCCTATCAACAAGCCACTGATTTTCATACAAAAACTCCATCTTACCAAGGGTAAACTATAAAATTATCGGTAAAGAGAGTTCAACAATGGAGAATTAACAATGTACAATTGATAGTCTAAAAAGGGGAGGCTTTAAACCCTGAATGGATCAATTGTCAATTGGTAAGTAATAAGTAATACCTCAGTTCGATGCAAAATGTATGGGTAATAGCAAGGTATTAGGTATGATTTGTTAGGTATTAGGTAAATAATTGATGAAAAACTGTTAATAATTGATTTTACTTAGATTAATTTAATTAAATAATTCAATCAGATTTGGTATTTTTAGAACCAAAAACCCTTAGTGGTGCAGAAAAGTCCTGAAAAGTAGATATGGTAATCTTTTCGCTTTTGATAAGGTCTTGTCAGTAGAAGTGGATTTTTGAGATAATTTTTTTGTCTATATTTCATCATTATTTCTCATGAACACACTTCTACCTTATCTTCAACTTATACAACATTTTAGCCAATACATTCAACCCAAAGATAAGCGACATCTCATTGTTTTTGGAGAGATTGTCAGTACCATTCTACTTTCGGGCAGTGAAGCGTCTTTCTCATTGGCTACCCTTTTTTTCCCACCGTAATTGTAATGCCCGTAGTCATATAGCTCGTCTTTCTTATTTTCTTCTTAATCAAAATATTACACCCTCCATTTTTTATCAACCACTACTACAATTTTTCTTCCATCTTGGCAATCTCAACCGATAGTTCTTGTTCTCGATACCAGTGTACTCTGGGATCAATTTTATTTGATTGAAGTTTCCTTTGCTTGGGGTGGACGCTCTTTTTGTGTTGCACAAAAAGTGACCGAACATGGTAGTGCTACTGTTAGTTTTTCTGATTATGTATCGGTGTTAGAAATCGCTCGACAAGCATTACTGGTTAGCTGAGTTTCTTCGTTATCGAATTGAATTTGAAAAAATTATCGTATTTCAGTAATTATGTTCTATTATTTTTCTGCACCACTAAGGGTTTCGACTAATAAATCACGTTGCAATAAATTGACAAAGCGTCGGGCAAAAATCTGCTAAAGCGACTTGAAAAAATTCAATTTTATCTCGACTTTGAAAACACTCTGCCTGATAAGATAACAAAAGGCAAGAGGCAACAGTTAAGAGTTTTAGTAATTTTTAAGAGTTAATAGAAAATGTAAGTTAAATGCGTCTTAGCTTACCCTTTTCAAGGAAAAATTTATCATATTCAAAGTAGAAAAGCTATTATTTTTATGTTAACTAAATCCGCTTATATTCATATCCCATTTTGTAAAAGAAGATGTTTTTATTGTGATTTTCCCATTACCGTTTTAGGTGATAATAGTGGTCATAATTATTCCCATTGGCAAAAAGAATATGTTGATTTTCTCTGTCAAGAAATTATCGCTACTTCCCAAGAAAATACTACCAGTTTAGAAACTATTTTTTTTGGTGGTGGCACTCCTTCTTTATTAGCTGTAGAAGGTTTAGAAACAATTTTAACCACTTTAAACAATCATTTTAGAATTAATAAAGATGCTGAAATTTCCCTAGAAATTGATCCTGCTACCTTTGATTTAACTAAACTTAAACAATACCAAAAATTAGGAGTAAATCGAGTTAGTTTAGGAGTACAAGCCTTTCAAGATAAATTGTTGGAGGATTGCGGCAGAACACATAGAATAACAGACATATATCAAGCTGGAGAGTTAATTAATCAAGCAGGTTTTGATAATTGGAGTTTAGACTTAATTTCGGGTTTACCTCATCAATCCCTCGATGATTGGTTAGAGTCTTTAAAAAGCTCGATCGAGTTGCAACCTAAGCACTTATCTTGTTATGATTTGGTGTTAGAACCCGTTACTGTATTTGGAAAGAAATATGCTCAAGGTGATAACCCTTTACCTCCTGATGAAATAACAGCAAAAATGTATTGTTTAGCCTCAGAAAAATTGAGGGAAGCAGGATACAGTCATTACGAAATTTCTAACTATGGTAAAGAGGGTTACAAATGCCGACATAACCAAGTTTATTGGCGTAACGAATTTTATCATGGTTTTGGTATGGGTGCGGCCAGTTATACTGATTATAAACGCTTTACCCGTCCTCGTACTCGAAAAGAGTATTTTGCATGGGTAGAAGAATATAAAAAAAATAGAGGAATAATTGATATTCCTACTACGTCTAAAAATGACCAATTATTAGAAACTTTAATGTTAGGTTTAAGACTAAAAAAAGGAGTTAATTTAGCTGAAATAAGAACTAATTTTGGTCAAGAAATTGGTGAGAAAATTTTACAATGTCTTAAGAGTTTTTTCTTTGATAATTTAGTAACATTAGATGAAAAGCTTGATCTATTAAGTTTAACAGATCCCCAAGGATTTTTATATTCTAATACAGTTTTAACCGCTTTATTTTCTGAATTTGAAACTCTTGAAAATCAATAATTTTTTAGATAATTAGGACATGGTATAAAGTTTAAATTGCTTAATTGTACTATATCCTAACTCCTTTCTCTTAACTTCTAATTAGTAGGTAATACACCTAATTTAACAGGTATTTTTAACTCTTTTTGTTGTCGGCGTAAATCAAGAGTTAAATCAGATCCTACATCTTTAGATTCTACTTTTTTCTGTACTTGAGAAGGCTCTTTAATAGATTCTCCTTCAATACTTTGAATAATATCCCCTGACTGTAATCCAGCCTTAGCGGCGGGAGAGTTAGGCATTATTTTGACGATTAAAACTCCTTCTTCATTGGTTAAGTTAAACCCTTCCGTTTGATTCAACTGTTGTTTTGTTTGTTCATTCAAAGATACCATGGAGATTCCTAAGTAGGGATGATCTACTTTTCCTTCTGTGATGAGTTTTTCTGCAATTTCTGCCGCCCGATTGATAGGAATAGCAAAACCTAATCCTTGGGCATTTTTAATAATCGCAGTGTTTATGGCAATTACCTCTCCTTTGGCGTTTAAAAGTGGGCCTCCAGAGTTACCCGGATTAATAGCCGCATCGGTTTGAATAAAGTCTAGTCTTTTATCTCCTACTCCTATTTGAGAACTCGATCGACCTGTAGCACTAATAATTCCTGTCGTAACTGTATTATCTAATCCTAAAGGATTACCAATGGCGATCGCCCATTCTCCAATTACCAATTCATCAGAATTACCCAAAAGTGCGATCGGTAAATTTTCAGCTTCAATCTTAATGACGGCTAAATCTGTGAGAGGATCACTACCTAAGACTTTACCTTCTAAAACTCTACCATCTTTAAGATTTACCGTTACTTGAGTTGCACCCTCAACAACGTGGGCATTCGTCAAGATTTTACCATCATCACTAATGATAAAACCAGATCCTGTACCCTGTTGGATTTCCTCTTGTGGCATTTGGGGTATTTGATTGCCAAAAAATTGACGGAAAAGAGGATCATTAAATACAGGAGGTACATTATTATTGTTATTTGCCACAGTACGTTGAGCATTAATTCTTACCACCGCCGGCCCAACTTCTTGTACAACTTTGGTAACAAAATTAATATCGCCATTTTCTACTAATCCGGGTAATTTAGCCGTGGCAACGGTATTATCTTTCTGCTCTAAAGTTTGATTATCATTGGTTCGAGCAAATATTTGAGGGGTGCTCATTATATAATTGATACCAACACCTAGACTCGCACCTAGTACAAGTAAGGAAGTGCAAGTAGTGGCTTTTTTGAAAGAATTGTTAGTCGATGATTTATTGATCATAAATAATTACTCCTAAATGGTTTGGGTTATTTTTAATAAAATTAAGATATATATAGCAATGAATTTGCTCTTCTGTTTAAAATAAAATAAGTTTCATGAAACTTTGAAAAAGTCAGCTTAAAGAGCGAAGGAACAAAAGAGGAAAACCTTTTTTTAAGCTGACATCTACTAATATAAACGAATGATTTGACTTTCCTGTGACAGTGAGATGAAAAGTTTATGACGAAAAATTCCATTATAGAAGAGGTAGAATCAAATATAGCATTTATCAGTCAGAATGATGAGGTACAGTAACAGCAATGGGTGAACCAATTGTGCATATCTAACGGTACTTAAACAAAATAGTCTTAGTGGTGCAGAAAAGTCCTAAAAACTAGATATAGTAATCAATCTTTTCACTTTTGAGAGGATCTTGTCAGTAGGAGTGGGTTTTTGAGATAATTTTTAGTCTACATTTAATCATTATCTCTCATGAACACACCCCTACCTTATCTTCAACTTATACAACATTTTAGCCAATACATTCAACCCAAAGATAAACGACATCTCACCGTTTTTGGCGAGATTGTCAGTGCCATTCTACTTTCGGGCAGTGCCAGTCTTTCCCATTGGCGACCTTTTCTTTCCCACCGTCATTGTAAAGCTCCTAGCGGTACTTTGAAAAATTTTGGTGCAAAAATAGCTTCAAATACAGTCAGAGTAAGGGATTTAGGTAAACGCCATAAAAACGGCTGAAACTCTTAGTATAAAAGGAAAAGTTATTGATCGATGTAAAATCTTTGATTTATAACGATTTGAGATTCATAGTTTAATATTTTTAGTTTAAGTACCGTTAATGAAACTTCTAACGCTAATTTTTATGTAGGGTGAGCAATGCCCACCAAAACCTCACCCAAGCACTAAAATACTTCGCTACTGGATGATAACAGACGATCGTACTTCCAAACTGTTAATAATACATTTATAAAACCGATTATATTAGGGATTGTTTGACGCTTTTTTAATTTTATGTGCAATATCTTTTAAAACTTTATTTAATTCTGAGTCATTAAGACTATCTAAGGGAGAATTTATTTGATGAACTGCCTGATACTTTTTAATCTCAGTTTCTTCATATAAACACTCACTAATGTATAACCAGAGAATTTTTAAACCTCTTTCTTCTGATGCTTTTAATAAAGGTGGAAGTTCATGGTCTATAATAAAATCAGAAGCTAAAAAATGTGGACTAACCATTAAAATGGCAACTGTCGCAGAATCTAAAGCCTGATTAATTTCATCTTTCCAGATAGAACCTGGTACTATCTGTGTGTCATCCCAATAAGAAATTTTGTTATTTTTGATTAGTGGTTTAATCATGATTTTAAGTTTATCTAACCAGTCTTTATCTTTCTGACTATAACTAATAAAAATTTGGTTTTCTTCTTTTTGCATACTATTTGGTGATAATTCTAAGCTGGACTCAATTACATATGAATTTTTTTCTATTTCTGAGATAGGTAACAATAAAGTTTCTTCTATCTGTTGTTTGATTGTGTTCGTAACCGTAGCATAATTACTTAAACAATGAATTAATAAGTAATTTAAATTATAATAATAGCTTAGTAAGTGTTTCTCTTTCTCGGTAAAATTCCAATCGTGACAAATATCCCTGTTCTCTATCAATATTTTTCTCAACCTTTCTAAAAAATTTTTTCCATTATTTATCCACCAAGATTTCCATATATCTATATTATTGTGTCTTTCTCTCATTATTTCTAAAAAATCAGAATTATTAGATTTTTTATTTCTTTCCATTCTGATATGATCGAATGGACTACATAAAGTATCTAATTCAGTATTTATTTTTTCCAGTTCTATTGACAGTTTTTGTTCAAGAAAATTACTTTTGATAAAAGATATAATAGGAAACAAATCAAAATCTCTATCATTTGTAATTACATCTGGAAAAGTTTCACAATATGCTCGGTCAAAGTTTCTTAATAAATTAAAATCAATAATCATGTCTTTTAATTGGAGAATAGTTCGTTTGTCATTTGTGTGATAAAAATATTCCTCATAATCGAATTTAGGTAAAATATTGCAAAACTTATCAAAAGCCATATCAATTTCAACAGCTATCTTTTTTATTGGTTCAAGCTCACTATCTATTGCACAAGATAACTGTGGTTGTCGAGTTTTTATCTCTAAGCCTAAATAAAATGCTCTTATGGCAGATGGTTTTAAATTTGTATCAATTGATTTAGACTTAATATTTAACCAGTTTAAGAAATCTTGTATTTTGTTATGCCCTGAAACTAGATTATCAATCTTATGTTTCATTTGCAATAAAAAGCAATTACTGTTTGATAACATACCTGACATAAAAATCAGAACATGATGCCATTTATAGAATAAAGAACTACTTTTAAAATTTTTTACCTGTAATGTTAATAAGTTGTTTACATCATTATTAATACAATATATTGCTGTAAAATATTCCATAAAACTTAAATGAGAAAAGGAATAAATACAGTTTGCTCTTTCTACTAATAAACTTTGTTGTATAACAATTGAATCCAAAATTAATTGACTGTCTTTTTCATTGATACTTTTATTTAATTTTTGTTCAAAGTACTCACTAATATATTTCAATAATTCTTCTTTTTCAAATAAAATATATTGGTCTTTTTTAAATTTTTGATAGGCAATATAAGCCAATAAATATTGCTTTTCATTTATTGTTAAATGATAATAAATTTGTTCAGCACAACGATTGATACCTTTGGTTTCGTCCCACTTAGAGAATAAAATTTCTAGTGCTTTTTCATATAAGTGATGTCGTTTAGAATAGAATTTTTCTGTATCGGCAAATATCTTACAAGTTAACGTTAATAGTATTGGAGTAACAACTAAATCTCTAATTTGTTGATTTTCTCCAGAGCCTAATTGTTCTAAAAAATATTCTGCTTTCTTTTGTACTGTTTCTTCGTCTTCTTGATTAAATAAAGTAAGGAAATATTTATTGACAAAGGTAATAATTTGGTTTTCGTTAAAATCTGCTATTTCTATATATGAAAAATTATTAAACTGACGTTTTTGTGCTAAGATTCGACTGCTAATAATTATACGATTATTTCCATATTCTTCTATAAAGTAATCAACTTCATCTACAATTTTATCTTGATTTTCTATACTGACTTCATCTAAACCATCTAATAGTATTAAAAATTTTCCTTTCTCCATTAAAGTTTGTATTTCTGCTTGAGAATGGTTTCTAAAATACCAAATAATATAATTTTGTACAGTAAAATTATTATGTCTTTTTTCCCACTTAATAATATCTCTTAATTTAATTAAAATCGGTACATAATGAGTTAATAAATTTCCCTTATTACATTCTATGATAATCTGCTTTAAAAATGTCGTTTTTCCTGAGCCTGGTTTTCCCAATACCATTAATTTTTGAGAATTTTTAACCTTTTCTATTCCTCCTTCTCTTTTCTGTCTCTCAGAGAGTCCTAAACGCTCAAAATCTTGATGATAATCCTGACTATTGTTTAATAAATCTTCAATTCCTCCATGATAATAATTTTTGGGTTCATTGAGAACATTTACGTCCACATATAAATCATTAATTTCAATAGGAAAAGACACATCTAATAATTTTATTGTGCCATCTTGTTGGTGAATTTTATCTTGAACATTTTGACGAACTTTTTTGACCAATGTAATTATTTGCTGATTATTCATTGATTACATTTATTAAATGTGATTAAATGATAATTATATTTGTTTTAAGGTGAGCTTTTTGCTCACCATTTTTGATAGATTAAGCACTAAAATATTTAGCTACAGGATGATAACAGACGATCGCACTTGTGGACTGTTCAGGGTATATTTGTTCTGACTCATCCATATACATACCAATCCGTTTAGCGTCCAGTAAATCTAACTGTACATACTGATCTTGCATATTCGGACAAGCTGGATAACCAAAACTATACCGTGAACCCTGATAATGTTGCTTAAAGATTTCTTTAATATTGTCAGGCTCTAAATGTCCAAAACCCAACTCACGGCGAATCCTTGCATGACACCATTCCGCCATCGCCTCCGCCGTTTGCACCGCCATACCATGATAATAGAGGTAGTTGGTATATTCATCATTAGCAAACAGTTTTTGGGCGTATTCTGTGGCAATTTCTCCCACTGTCACCGCTTGGAGGGGGAAAACATCAATTATTCCAGAATCTTTCGAGGCGAAAAAGTCCGCAATACATAACCTTTTACCAGACTTTTGACGAGGAAATTCAAACTTAGCAATTTCTTCCTTAGCTTCAGGATTTTCAGGGTTATAAATATATAAAGTATTGCCCTGAGATTGACAAGGAAAATAACCATAAATGAGAGTGGGATGTAATAAATTTTCTGCTTTAATTTTCGTTTTCCATTCCTCTAAAATAGGGTAAACTTTTTTTTGCAAAAATTGATCATATTCTTCTCTCGGTTGCCCTTGAGGTTTACGGAATTGCCATTGCCCAGCAAACAGTGCTTGTAAGTCTAAATACCAGAGAATTTCGTCTAAATTAAGCTCATCAGGAGACATAATTTTTGTACCCCAAAAAGGAGGAGTAGGTCGATCGATATTCCCATCCACTGCGTCACTTCTTCGAGTATCAATTTCTTTGATTTCTTGATTTTTGGACAGGCTAGAAGCCTGTTTTACGACTTCTCCTGATTCGTCAAAATTACGTCCTTTAAAGATACTATTTTCTTCAACAAAATCTCCTAAAAATCCTTCTAAGTTATCCCATTGATTACTTTTTTTGGAGGGCATTAATTTATCCATAAAATGCAAATCAGCAAAGGCATCTTTTCCATAAACTACTTTTCCTTGATAAGCATTTTGACAATCTTCATAGACAAATTTGGGGGTTAATGCCGCCCCCCCTAAGATAACAGGAACATTGATTCCTTCTTGGTTAAATGTCTCTAAATTGTCTTTCATAAAAGCGGTGGATTTTACTAATAAACCACTCATGGCGATACAATCTGCGTTGGATTCACGGTAGGCTTTAATGATGTTTTCTACGGGTTGTTTAATGCCTAAATTAATCACTTTATAGCCATTATTAGACAGAATAATATCCACTAAATTTTTACCAATGTCGTGAACATCTCCTTTCACTGTAGCGATTAAAAATGTGCCTTTTCCGCTACCATCACTATCGGCTTTATCCATAAATGGTTCAAGAAAAGCAACGGCGGCTTTCATGGTTTGAGCAGACTGTAAAACGAAGGGTAATTGCATTTGTCCACTGCCAAATAATTCTCCCACAACTTTCATCCCGTCTAATAAATAAACGTTGATAATTTCTAAGGGTGGATAGGTTTCTAATGCCAGTTTTAAAGCATCTTCTAAGCCTATTCTTTCCCCTTCAATAATATGTTGTTTTAGTCTTTCTTCAATGGGTAAATCTGCCACATTTGTTTTAATACTTTTAGTGGTTTTACCCTCAAATAATGTGGTTAATTTTCCTAATGGATCATAAGTGCAAATATCACCGTCAAATTCTCTTTTATCATAGATTAAATCAGTGCAAATTTTAAGCGCTTCTTCGTCAATTTTTGCCAATGGTAATATTTTACTAGCAGATACGATCGCACCGTCCATTCCTATTTGCATGGCTTCATGGAGAAACACGGAGTTTAACACCTGTCTTGCCGCAGGATTCAAGCCAAAGGAGATATTCGACACCCCTAACATAAAATGACATTCGGGAAACATTGCATGGATGCGTTGGATAGATTCGAGCGTCGCTTTTCCGTTTTCTCTGTCTTCCTCAATCCCCGTCGAAATAGGCAAAGCAAGGGTATCAAAAAAGATTTCATGGGGGGGAATGCCATAATTTACCACGTCTTGATAAGCTCGTTGGGCAATTTCCACCTTTTTATCAGCAGTGCGCGCCATACCATCCTCATCTATAGTACCAATCACCACCCCGGCACCGTATTGCTTCGCCAATTCCAATACCTTGAAAAATCGTTCTTCTCCGTCTTCATAGTTAGTAGAGTTGAGGATACATTTACCCCCTGCCACTTTCAAACCTGCCTCCATTTTTTGCCATTCGGTGGAGTCTAACATCAAGGGGAGGGTAACGTTATTCACCAGACGGGAAGCCAATTCGTGCATATCTTTCACCCCGTCGCGCCCCACATAATCCACGTTAACATCGAGGATGTGCGCCCCTTCTTTTACTTGGGCTTTGGCGAGGGAGATTAAACCATCCCAATCTTCGGCGTTGAGTAAATCACGGCATTTTTTCGAGCCACTGGCGTTGAGTCTTTCTCCCACAATCAGGAAAGAGTTATCCTGTTGATAGGGCTGAGTTGTATAGATAGATGCTGCGGAAGGCTCATAATGATACTGTCTTTGTTTTGGTTTTAATGTACTAGCGATTTCTGCTAAAGCTCTAATATGCTCGTAACGGGTTCCACAACACCCGCCGATAATTTGAACCCCTAAGTCTTCGATAAAGTGCATTAACGCCATGCGTAGCTCGATCGGTGTCAATCGGTAATGAGCTTGTCCGCCCAGATTTTCAGGTAAACCAGCGTTAGGCACACAGGAGACAACGAAAGGAGAATTTTCGCTCAAATATTTGATGTGAGGTTTCATCAAATCGGGTCCTGTGGCGCAGTTTAGCCCCATAATATCGATAGGATAGCGCTCTAAAATGGCGAGGGCGGCGTTAATTTCTGTACCCACTAACATTGTACCCATTGTTTCCATTGTCACGGATACCATGAGGGGAAGTCTTTCTCCTTTTTCCTTAAATACTTCTTCAATGGCGTTAAGGGCGGCTTTGATTTGTAAGACATCCTGACAGGTTTCTATTAATAATAAATCAACCTCACCATCGTATAAGCCTTGTACTTGGGTTACATAGGCGTTTTTGAGGGTATCGTAGTCGATATGTCCTAATGTTGGTAATTTTGTACCTGGTCCGATACTTCCTGCCACAAAACGGGGTTTTTCAGGGGTAGAATATTCATCGGCTAATCTTTTGGCAAGTTGGGCGGCGGTTTTGTTGAGATAATAGGATTGATCTGCTAGGTCATATTCTGCTAAAACTAAGGGAGTACCCCCAAAGGTGTCGGTTTCGATAACATCTGCACCTGCTTCCAAAAATCCTCGATGCACGGTTTCTACTGCTTCGGGTTTAGTATGAACTAAATATTCGTTACATCCTTCGTATTCTGCACCACCAAAGTCTTCGGCTGTCAGGTTTTGCACTTGCAGATTTGTACCCATTGCACCATCAAATACTAGCACTGGTCGTGCACGTAGCGTGCCGTTGGCATCGCTGCTGTGTAGTCTTTCTAAAAATCGGCTTTTCATAGATGACTGAGATTATGAGAAGTTCTATAAAGTTATGTTAAATAACTACTTTAGCTTATTTCTGGGAAATCTTAGGGCTATCTCTTTTTCAATTTAGAGTTAAGTAAGTGGGCAGAATTAATTGTATAATTATAACATTAAAATAAATTTAATAAAATCAAAAAGTAATATACAAAAGTTTTATTTATATTTAAAAATAATTAATGTAGCTTAAAATCTGCTAAAAATATGAAAAATAAGTAAATCAAGGATAAAAAATGCGATTTGTTACCAGATTAGCTCCAGAAACACAACAGTTATTAAAGACTATTGAACAAAAAAGTAAATACTATCAAGTTAGACATCGAGCAAAATCGATTTTGTTAAGTTATCAAGGTTATAAAATTACTCAAATAATGTTAATATTAAATATTAGTAGAAATACAATTTATAATTGGCTTAATAATTGGGAAAAAATGGTTTAAATGGATTATATAGCTTGAAGGGAAGAGGAAGAAAATCAACTTTAAATGAGCAACAAGAATTAAAAGTAAAAGAATGGATAAAATCTCATCCAAAAACCTTAAAGATAGTTCAAGAAAAAATAGAAAATGAGTGGGAGATAAAAATAAGCAAAGATACGATAAAAAGATTAGCAAAAAAAAAGGGCATGGGGTAGTATCGGTTCAAGAAAAAAGTAAAAGGGGAAGTATGCCCTGAATTATACCAACAAAAAAAGAGACAATTAGAGCAACTAAAAAGAGCAGAAAATGAAGGAAAAATAGATATATATTATGGTGATGAAAGTGGATTTAGTTTAGTACCTTGTTTACCTTATGGATGGCAAGAAAAAGGGAGAAAAATAGAAAGAGAAAGTAGCCTAAGTAAAAGATTAAATGTGTTAGGATTTATGAAAAAAAATAATGAGTTAGAAAGCTATGTATTTGAGTCATCAATCAATAGTGATATCGTGATAGCTTGTATAGATAACTTGAGTAAAAAAATAAAGAAGGAAACAGTATTAGTAATGGATAATGCCTCGATTCATCAAAATAAAAAATTCTGGAATAAAGAAGAAGAATGGGAAAAAAAAGGATTAAAAATATTCTTTCTACCACCCTATTCACCACAATTAAATAAAATAGAAATACTGTGGAGATTTATGAAATATAAATGGTTAGAGAACTCCTGTTATAAAACTTATTTAGATTTAGTAAAAGGAGTAGAAAATATTCTTATAAACTTTAGTTCAAAATATACAATTAATTTTGCCTAGGTACTTATGATCAAGTAAAAGAGATAGGATTAGAGTATTGCAGAGTACAAAATAATCAGCAAAATACTTCAAAAACACAAATTGGTCAAATCAATCAAACTTTAAGAAATAAAATTGATGTCTATCGCTTTTCAGTCAGTGTTAATGAATTTCAACAATATCTTGATACTGTATTCTTGAATGAAAATATTTTATCTCGTGGAGAAGTAAATTATTTAAAATCAAGTATTGAACCTTTAACACATAGATTAAATGAATATAGCGTTTATCTGAATAAGCTAAGACGCATTGATTTGGTATATAATTTAAGTCAGAAAAGATAAAACTTAGGTGTGATTTATGCCTTCTAAAAATTTTTTGTCAGAGGAAGGAAGAAAGAAAGTATCTACAAGATGCTTTAAAAATAGAAAAGAGATCGGAAGTCAGGGAAAGAATTTTAATATTTTTATTAGAGAATGATGGTAAAAATTATCAAGAAATAGCAGTTTTTTTGGGTTGTTCCCCCAAAACGGTGGCTTACTGGGCAGTTCATGGTAATCCTAATAATGTAGATTCATTGCAAGATAAAAGAAGAAAAGGAAACCAAACAAAAGCAACGGATAAATATATTGAAAGATTATTAGAAGTAGTTGATAAAAATCCTGAAGATTTTGGATATGATTTTGGTCGATGGACGGGGCAAAGATTATCAGAACATTTGGAAAAAGAAACAGGAATTAAATTAAGCAAATCACAAGTAGTGAGGATATTAAAAAGAAAAAAGTATAGTTATATTTGGGGAAAATATAGTTTAGAAGACAAACAAAATCAAGAACAAAGAAAAGCATTTAAAGAAAAATTAGAACATTACATAGAAATAGGTAAAGAGAATCCTGAGTTAGTTCAAGTATGGTTTTGGGATGGGGCGTTTAAAGTGGCGAACTAAATTCGCCACACAGCCCCTCATGAATGTGGTTTTAGTTTAAGGGTGATAAGAAGAAAAACATGGACGAAAAAAGGAAAAAGAAAAAAGGTGAAGGGAGAAAGAAGAAGAGGAAGAGTAAATATCATGGGAGGAATAAGATATTCGGATAAAAAAAGAAGATGTTTTGTAATAAAAAAAGGTGATTCAGAAACGTTTTGTGAACAATTAAAAAAGTTATGGGAAGAAATAAAAAATGAATGGGTAAGTAAGGGAAATGATGAAAAAGATTTTAAAGAATGTGGTCCGAAAATAATCATAATATTAGACAACGCAAGTTTCCATAAAAAAAAGGAAATAGTAGAAAAAATAGAAAAAAATCTACCGAATATAAGACTAGAATATTTACCGGTATATAGTCCAGATTATAACTTAATAGAATTAGTGTGGCATTCGGCAAAGGAATATATAGCTTATAGAAACTTTGAAAATAAAGAACAGCTAGAAAAAACAGTAAATTACTTATTAAATGAAGGAGGTTTAGTAATTAATTGGAGTAAAAAATTTAAGAATAAGGGTGAATTAATCAATGTAAGTTAAATGCGTCTTAGCTTATCAACTGTCACGAAAATACTATGAAGCACTTCCTAAATAATTGAAATACAAAAAACTTTTGCAAAAGTTTCTACTAATTTTTCCTTAACTTCTATAATATTAATATTAGGATCATAATGGGTCATCTTCGTCACAAATTTATCTTGAATACCACAAGGAATAATTTGCTTAAAACCTGATAAGTTGCAATCAACATTTAAAGCAAAACCGTGCATCGTAATCCAACGTTTAACTTTAATACCAATAGCTGCT
The DNA here is from genome assembly GCF_001548115.1 of Geminocystis sp. NIES-3709. Taxonomy (GTDB): domain Bacteria; phylum Cyanobacteriota; class Cyanobacteriia; order Cyanobacteriales; family Cyanobacteriaceae; genus Geminocystis. Next base: position 3,368,295 of record NZ_AP014821.1, read on the forward strand.
ATTTTTGCATTTCCAATCCAAACTCCTGTTAAGCCTTTTATTCTATAAGATTTAATATTATATTGATATAAAAGTTGAATAACGACTTCTTCTAATTGTCTTAAATACCAATGTAAATCTTGTTTATAATAATGAAGATTTAGAATAGGATAAACAACAATTTGTCCGAGACAATGAAATGTTACCTCTCCGCCCCTTTCCGTGCGGTATAATTCCCCTGAAAAAGATTTTAGGTCAAATTTGAGATTATTAAGAGTAGAGCCGGTGCCTAGGGTATAAACAGGGGGATGTTCTACTAATAACAACTTATCCGATAATAGAGGATTTTTTAGTCTTTCTTGAACTAATTTTTGTTGGTATTCCCATGCTTTTTTATAGCTGATTAACCCAATATTTTCTAATTCTATAACTCGATCGTGTACCAATGAACAATTAATAGTGAATAGTGAATTAAATAAATAATTAATTTTCTGAATTAGTAAGCTAGGATTCGTCTAAGTTGACTCCGTAAGCGTAAGGAATAGGCAACAGGTGATAGTAATAGTTAAGAGTTTCACAGTTTTTTATTGTTAGAAAAATTTAACCTAATACCTAACACCTAATACCCAATACCTTGAATCTCAGATAGTTAAGTATTAATTTGTAGAATTGGATTTGAAGTTGTTTCTTGATTGCCATATAAAATGACAGTGGCTTGGGTTTCACTCCAACGAATCATCAAATTAGGTTGTAAGCCAAAGAGAATAATTAAAAAAGCAAGGATTAAAGCTGGAATTCTTTCACTCCATAAAACCCTTGGTAAATTACTTAATTCTGGAGTTAAACGCCCAAAAAATACACGATTTACCATAAGCAAGAAGTAAACAGCAGTTAATCCTGTACCGATTAAACAAAGTAAAGTTGGTATAGGAAATATCGGGAAACTACCTCTAAACACGAGAAATTCAGAGACAAAACCTACCATCCCCGGAATACCAGAACTGGCCATAACTGCTAAAATCATTAAACTACCAGTAACAGGTAAGCCTTTTTCCGGGTTAAGTAAACCACTTAGATAATTGACATCTCGACTGCCTGTTTTTTTATAAACTATCCCTACTAAAATGAATAACGTGGCGGAGATTAAACCATGACTTATCATCTGCAAAATAGAGGCACTTAAACTTAATCTGGTAGTTGCCGCCGCCGCTAATAATACATAAGCCATGTGTGCAATAGATGAATAAGCCACTACTTTTTTCATATCTTTTTGTGCAATGGCACAAGTCGCCCCATATAAAGCACTTATACCTGCTAGAAAAGCAAGATAAGGGGCAATCATTACCCATGCTTCAAGGAAGAAACCAACACCAAACCTTAGTAAACCATAAGTTCCTAATTTCAATAAAACTCCAGCCAGAAGCACAGAAACTGGGGTACTAGCTTCTACATGGGCATCAGGTAACCAAGTATGGAAGGGAAAAATGGGGATTTTGATAAATAAACCAATTAAAAGAGGGATAAGTAGTAATAATTGGCTATTGACAGGGATAGAATGAGATTTTAAAGGCTCAAATGCGAAAGTTGATTCCCCACTCAACCACACTAAACCTAAGAAGGAGACTAATACAAAAAATCCAGAAATGGCAGTGTATAATAAAAACTTCATGGCGGCATAGCCTCTTCTTGCACCACCCCAGACAGCAATAAGAAAATACAATGGCACAATTTCTATTTCATAAAAGAGGAAAAAGAGTAGTAAATTTTGAGCTAAAAATGCTCCGGCAACTCCTCCACTCAATAATAAAATCATGCCATAATAAAATCGAGGTCTTTGTATATCTTTTGGTGTGATATAAAGGGCAATTAAAGTTAATAAACTGTTGAGACAAAGGAGAGGAAATGATAAACCATCTACTCCTAAGTCATAGCCTAAACCTAACCAACTTAACCAAGTAAAATTCTCAGTAAATTGTAACCCAACAATATTGGTTTGAAATTTTATCCCTAAAATAACATTAAGAATACAAATTATTCCAGCTATTATTAAAGCTATATGACGATAAATTAAGACATTTTTAAAAGTAGGTAAAAAACAGATTACTATAGTACTAATTATAGGAATCCAAATAAATAAACTAAGCATATTATGAATTTAAAATTAGGAATAGGTAATTAAAAATTATTTCTTAGATGACTTTTATAATAAGTCAAAATACTCTGAATAATATTTCAAAGCCATCTAAATTAATGATACAGATGGAGAATGGGTAATAAATAGTTAAAGATTTGAAAGTTTTTTAATCTATAAATAAGAAGTTTAAATTATTTTTAGCTTATAAATTGATTAACACAAAAGAATAATCGATCGTAATTTGAATTTAACAAAAGATGTTTTTATGAATAAAATAAATTTGATATTTTATTATTTATTTTCAAAACAATAACTTTTAATTATAAATTGTTAATTTAATGAAATGATCAATAGTTGATGATATTTCCCCATTGTCCACTTAAAATACACCACATTAGTAAACTAACGCCGATGATAATGGTTAAAATATAAAACTGTGATTGTCCAGAAGTGTTATATTTAAGAGCACTACCACTAAAAATTGTCACTAAACTGACGAGGTTTACTACCCCATCAATAATATATCGATCGAACCAAGTGGTAAATTTTGCTAAATTAGAGACAAAAGCTACTACTGTAAACTGATAAATTTTATCAAGATAGAAATCGTAAGCTAAGAGATCTTGAATTACACGAATTGACTTCTCAATGGGACGATTCCAACCTCTTCTCAAAGGAATAAAAGCACCAATTAAGCAACCAACCACGCCGGATAAAAAGATTAAGGGTAAACCATAGTTCACCACAATAGTATCATTATTAAGTATCGGGGCAGTAGAACTTAACCAAAGAGAATATTTAATAGGTGCAATAGGTGCAAGAAGAGCAAGGATAGTTAAACTTACCATAGGAACAGCCATTTGCCAAGGTACTTCTGGTGCTCGGCGAGTTTTTGGTTGTGGTTTGCCAAGAAATACTAAGCGAAAAACCCTTGTAAAATTAACCGCATTAACGGTATTGACGATTAAAAGGATAGTTAATAACCACCAAGACACATTGAGACTTCCATTAAACCAACGGGAGAAAGTCATTAACATTCCCAAGGGTAATAAAGCAATAATTCCAGCACTACCAGTCATATAAGCTAGTGTAGTAGCAGGCATTTTAGACCAAATTCCACCCAATTCTGTGATATTTTGACCGCTTGTAGTTAAAATTATAGAACCTGCACTCATGAAAAGCAAAGCCTTCCCAATACCATGACTAAATAATATCAAAAAAGCAATGTCCACATGACCCAAACCTACCGCAATAAACACTAATCCAAGATAAGCACTGGTAGAATGACATAAAGTACGTTTGAGATCTATTTGTGCCAAAGCAATTAATGAACCACCGATAGCGGTAATTCCACCGATGACAATTAAAGTATTAACTACCACAGGAGATAAGAGGAAAACAGGGGCTAGTTTAATTAGTACAAAAGCACCGGCAGAAACAACGATCGAGTTACGCATAATACTAGCAGGATTAGGGCCTTCCATCCCTTCGTCAAGCCAGAGATTAAGAGGAAATTGAGCACATTTGCCGATAGGCCCAGCAATTAAAGCTAAACCAATTAAAGTTATAGTAAAAGGAGGTAAAGGAGAAGTTTCTGCCCAATTTTGGAGTTGAGAAAAACTTAATCCAGCACCATCACTAGAAAGTGCAACAATACCCATCAGTAAGAGAATGTCTCCCACTCGTTTCGTTAAGAAAGCATCTCTGGCGGCGGTGACAACGAGGGGTTGTGCATACCAAAAACCCACTAATAAGTAAGTAGAGAGAGTTAGCAATTCTAATAAACCGTAACTTAGTAAAAGAGAATCACTTAAAGCTAATCCTCCTAAAGCCGCTTCAAAAAATCCCATCATACCGAAGAAACGTGCCAACGCCCAATCTTTCTCCATGTAACCTAGTGCAAATAATTGAGCTAATAAACTAATACCTGTTACTAGTTGTAATGCTCCTACACTGACAGGAGAAATTTCAATAGTAAAAGATAAATCTAAATCAGCAAGGCTAAACCAAGGAAAAACGATACTTTGAGCTGGTTTTTGCCAAATATGACTATAAACGATACTATCATGAATAAAAGATAGTACAGTCATAAAAATATTAATATAAGCGGCTGGACGAGGGCCTGTCCTACGAATGAAACCAAAAGCCCAAGGAAGACTTAATATTGCTCCTAATAGACCATAAAAGGGTATCAACCAGATATAATTTGTAAAAAAATCGATCATTATTCCCATTATCTATCATTATATTGATGATCAATCTTATAGCAATCTGTCGATCGATACTAGGATTCTCTATAAAATATTCTAATACCATTGGTTATTTTCTATAATTTCTATGGCAAAATAGGCTATGGTGAACGATACCACACTTTTTGAATTTCATTTATTATCTCTGGATTTGGACTGGATTTAATCTCAACTGAAGGGTTAATTTCTACTCCGGGAATATTTTGACTCCAAGGAGTATTGGGTAAAGATTTTAACTCTACATTATACATCGGACGAAAACCATAGTTTGCAAAAATTATTTGTTGTTCATTTTCTGTTAAAAAATCTAAAAATTTTTGACTTGATTTAGCTTCTGATTTATTCACATTTTTTTGTACGATCGCACCCATAATAGTTGTTTCAATGGTAGGATTAGGATAATAAATTTGATAGCCTTGTTTTTGATTTTCTTTGGCTTGTAACCAACGGTGTAAAGCAATACTTTCATAAACTGTAGCAACATCAGCATCATTTACTCCCCTTGCGATAAATTCTTGTAATAAAATATCAGTTGATCTAGGAGGTTGATAAATGGAACTTTTAATAAGTCCAAATAGTTTATTTATTTCAGGACTATTAAGATCATTTACACTTAAATTATTTTGATTAAGTTCATTTTTTGCCCATAAACTAAGAGTTAATTGACCAGAATTCGATCGAGTGGGATCTGTTGTGATAAAATCAAAACTACCCCATGTTTTTTTTCCTCCTAATTTATCCCAATTTTTGGTAATTAAGGCATTTTCTAATGTTTTCCAATTAAATTTATTATCAGGAAATAAAACTTTTCCTCTTTCTTCCCATGCAATACCAACTAATAAAGTTTTAACAATTGCTTTTGGGTTATCATAAAAAATCTTAGTTTCTCCTTGGGCTTTTAATTTAGTTTCTAATTCATTAATTAACTCACTGTTAGCAGGAATTAAAATAGTTGGTTTAAAATCGTTTTTTTCATCAGTAAAATTAGTAACAATATCTTGTGAACCTTGAAACTTTAAATCTATATTAATATTAGAATTTTCTTGTTCAAATTTTTTTTCGATCGTTTCTAAAACTTCTTTTAATTCTGTACCACTAACAATAATAATATTCGTTTTTAAACCCAAAAGAGGTGGTAAATAAGTTATTCCTAAAGAAATGAAAATAATACCTAAAGAAATAAGTTGATTGGTATAATTATTAGATTTATTTTGATTTTTAGTAGATATAATCTGTTCTGATGAAGAGGGCATTTTTAATATTGCTAAAAATTTTCGTGTTAATTTATTCATAATTTTTATTTTTGAATTTAATTTATTATTAATACAATTAAAGCTAATATTTTGATTCTTTTAATAAGATGTGATGACTTGAGATATTTCTTATAAAAACATATCCTGTTCAAACTTATTTCATATATGGTAATATTAAAAACTTTAAATAGTATATTTGTGGAGTTTTTTTAAATTAATAAATCTACATTATCTTGAAAATTATTTAACTCCTGACTTAAACTTTTCAACTCTTGAATTTGCTCAGAATTAGTAAGATCAGATGTTCTTAATTTATTTTGTAAATTCTGTAAAACTCCTCCCAATTCAATAATAATATTCACTAAGGAAAACACTTGAGCTTCCCTTGCATCCTGTCCTTCTAAAGCTAATTCTATGTTATTTTTTAAGGTAGTTTCTAGTTGTTTTAATTGTCTTAATGCCATGCCCCCGCTATACTTTTGTTTTGTTTCCACTTGCCGTAATTGTTTATTTAATTCATCTACTGATAATAAAGAATCTCCCCCGTGTAATCTTCTACTTAATTTCTCTATTTTTTCTGGTAATTCTAAGGTTCGATCGCACGTATATTGTACAGTAGTTAATAAGTCTAATTGCCATGAATCTTGTAATAACTTTTCTGCTTCCATGCGTAAACTTTCAGCACTTTTTATTAATAATTTAGCTTGATTTTTAGCATTATTTAACTCTGTTTCTAAAGCTGTATTTTGAATATCAATATCTCCTCGAACTTCTTTTTCTTTACCGACTAAAACTACTGAACTGATAAAAGCGATCGAAGCCGATAATGGCAACATAATTAAGGAGGATAAATTGGCAAATCTTACCCCTAAAAATAAACAAATTCCTGCAATTAAAACTCCTAAAGGATAGTTAAGAGGATTGACTAATTTTGCCATAAAAACTCCTTAAAATTCTACTTGTAAATTATTCATCACTTGATCTATCGTGCTAGGATCACCTTTACGATAATAACCATTATTTATTTTGGCAATTTCTTCTAAAACTTGGCTATTAAATTCTCCATCATTACCATAACCTACAGTAAAAAAAGCAATTCTTTCATCACTATTAAAACCACTTTTTTGCAATTGGGCTTCTAAATTTGGTAAAGTTATTCCGCTTCCTGAATCTTCTCCATCGGTAAGAATTAACACAGCATTAATCGCATTAGGTTTTAAATTTTTTCTTAACCAATCCCTCGCAAATAAAGCACTATCATATAATTTTGTGCCACCTCTCGCCTGTAAACTACTGATATATTTAATGCCATTATTTTTGCCTTCTGGAGTACCTTTAATAATGATAGGAGGATTAATTTCATCACTAAAAGTTATTAATACAATTTCCTCTTTTACACCCAAATTTTGCACATAATTAAGTAACGTATTTTGCACTGCTGACATTTTTTGTCCTCGCATTGAACCAGAAATGTCCACAACGATCGCTACTTGAGAGGGTTTTTTAGCATAATCCTGCCAATTTTTAAGCATGGCTTCCACCACTTCTGGTTTAGGTGGACGATAAGACTCATAATTAGGATTAGGATTAACACCAAATTGAGCATTGAATTTGTTACTTAGAGGAATACCCGGAATACCGGGGCGCAATCCTAACTCGGAGGCAAGGGTTTGTAATTCAGGAGTTAACATAAAATCTAGCACTTTTTGCGCGCCTTCTTTTTCCTCCTCTGACACCCATGGGGCGTTAGGTAGCATACCCCGAATGTTAGAACTAAAGGTGGCTTTAGGATATACTGCCTGATATTGGTTATTGCCTTGACTGTTAGCACGAATAACTAAAGACTCATACACAGAGCCTACATTTGCCCAAAACACTCCATTTTCCACCATTGAATTAGCCAAAGAGGTGGTAGAAACTCCATAGCGAGTAATTTTTTCTTGAATAGCTTTTACTTTATCTTGATATTTTGTCACATCTTCGATCGTTAAATCTTGAGGGGGTTTATTGGCAACAGAAGCAAATTGAGCAACCAGAGTTTGCAGTCCAGAGTTCGATCGAGTGGGTGCAGTTTGCACAAAATAGATAGGTAAGGGTTGACTATTGGGATCTAATTGTTGATAATTATTATAATTGGCTAAACCTGTGTAAATATTCGGGGTTTTTTCTAAGGCTGGTGCTAACTCTTTTGTAGTCATGAACACCATTGGACTAAAAACAATTAAAGGAGTGTCTGTAATCGCAGGAATATAGTTTTTTCCCGGAAAAATCTTGTCAATTTGATAAATTAATTGATTCTGATATATCTCTCCATCTACTGCAATTAAAGAAGGAAATTGAGCATCTTCCCCTAAAATTGTCCCATCGGATAACTGTTGTGCTAGTGATACAACTTCATTAATAACATCTCCACTTCCTTTTGCATCACAGGTTAACAAAAAAGATTTACCGTTACTTAATTTCGGATTTGTGGCATTAAGTTTTGTTGCTGTTTGTTGACAAAATTCCCCTAAGTCGCTACCTACTAAAAATTTAATAGAAATCCCTGAAGTTTGATTATTATTACTATTTCTTTGATTACAAGATGAGAGTAATAGTAATGGAGTTACAATAAAAGGAAAGATTGACTTAAGTTTGAAGACCATCGAGAAAAAAGTTTATTTCTAGGTTTTGTCGTCAACCCAAATCAGTGATATAAATATGGTACGGGCATTTTTGCTTTTACGCAAATTTTCATAAATGATTTCGGTTTAATCCAATCATAACCGATCGATCTTTGAATCTAGGTTAAGTAATTATTAACTTTCATCCCCTTTCATTGTATTTCAACAATCAAGTTATTAACTTTCAAAGTAAGGATTATGAAACACTTTTTCCCCAAGATCATTATTAGCATTAGTCTTTTGTCTGTATCTTTTTCAGTTTACCCTGTACAGGCACAATCACAAAGAAATATTTATACTTGTATTTCCGATCGAGGTAAACCTACTACTATAGTCGATACAAAGAGAGGTAGAATCAGACTAATTGTCTGGGAAAGTAATTATTTTGGTAGTTCAGGATGGACACCGCAAAAAAGATGTGAAGAAATAACAAAAAGGTTTCAAAAATATTCTGATGATGGAACTTTAAGACAAATTACCACAGGTAAAATTATTGCTTCCAATGGAGGAATTTATAATATCGTCTGTGTAGCAAATAATCAACCCGGTACTCAAGGGCAATGCTTAAAAGATGGGTTACTTTTGACTCTCGAATCAGGAGATAATCCTAAACAAGTTTTAAATAGCTTATTTCAATCCGCTAGAGATGTCGGTTTACCAGCTTTTAAAAGGGGAACAGAGTCTTTTAATCTCCTACAATATTTAGAACAAGCTCCCTTAATGGAAGCAGTACAAGAGAATAATACATCTTCCTCTGAAAATACCACAATCATAAAAGATACGATCGAACAAACAGAAAAAAATACAGAAAACAACACCTGTCCTGCAATTCTTTGTAATTAAAAATTTTTCATTTGAGGATAGATAGCCGTTAGCAATTATCATAGCAAGGTTTTTGTTGAATATAATTAAGCTAAGACTTATAAAAGTTACATACTTTAATCTCAGTCGAAATTGTTTTATCAATTTCCTTTTTCCGATTGCCTCATTATTCTACTTAGATGCGTTTGCTCTCATATTCTCAATTCTGCATTTTACTACGTTTATCTAAAATCAAGCTACTCTTATATAGATGAATTCTTTCACCTCTACCAATCAAATATTACCCTCCCCCTATCACTTAGTTAAACAATTAGGAAGTGGCAGTTTTGGCAATGTTTACTTAGTTATTAACAAAACTAACAACACTCAATGTGTGGTTAAACAACTTCATCTTATCTCCAATCAACCTAGTTTTGTTAGCCATGCGCGCCGCTTATTTCGTCAAGAAGCAGAAATTCTGAGAAAACTTACCTATCCGCAAATACCTCATCTTATTGACTATTTTGAAGAGGGAGACGAATTTTACCTTGTAGAAGAATATATCCAAGGTCATACTTTACGACAAGAATTAGTTCCCAATCAATCTTGGACAGAAAAGCAAGTTGTGGAATTATTGCAAGATGGATTATCTATCTTAGCTCATATTCATGAACAAGGGATCATTCACCGAGACGTTAAACCCGATAATTTTATTCGCCGTCAGTCAGACAATAAGTTGGTATTAATTGATTTTGGAGCAGTTAAAGAGTTTAAAATAGAACAAAGTCGCCTCATAGATCCAACTGTAGCTATGGGTACTCGTGGTTATATGCCAACCGAACAAGCTAGAGGAAAGCCTTATAAAAACAGTGATATATACGCATTAGGAGTTATTGGTATCCAAGCCTTAACGGGAAAAAATCCCCTTGAATTAGAAGAAAATGAAGAAGGAGAAATAATTTGGGAATGTCCCGGAATTCATCCCAATCTTCGTGCTATTTTAGAAAAAATGACTCGTCATCATTATAAAAATCGTTATCAATGTGCTGAGGTGATTATTCAGGATTTACTAATATATCCACAAAAAGAAAATCTAAACCTTAATTACCAGGAAAATATCAATAATCCTGCTCTTAATTCAACAGAAGTTATTACTTCGGCTACGGCAATTCATTCCGTTACAGAGTCTTTTACCTCTTCTTCTATCTCAAATACCTCTAATTCTGCTGGTAAATGGTTAAAATCTCCATTTGGTGCAACTATTAGTCTCGTTTTAACTATTGCTTTGGTAACTACTGGGGGGATTTATTATTTTAACATACAAGAAAAAGCTCGTCAGGAAAAGGCACAAGAAGATTTAATTGCGTCATTGACACAAAAATATCAAAGTCAGTCTTATCAAGAATGTTTTGAAGAAATAGAGACTAAAAATAGGGAAAATGATCCTAGTATCACTCCTAAAGCCTTAGAATATATTGGACTATGTCGTTTATCTGAAGCAAAAAATCAAGGAAATTTGTTGAACTACGCTTCTGCTTTAGAAATTATTGCTAAAATTCCGAAAAATGATCCTAATTATAGTGAAAGTCAAATATTGATCGAAAACTGGAGTACAAAAGTTTATACCAAAGCAGAAAGTTTATATAAGGAAAAAGGAAAATTAGAAGAAGCCTTAACAGAAATTAATAATTTACCTCAAGGAAATATAAGAGAAACAGCTTTAGTTAATGCGGAAAAATGGAAAGAAGAATATCAAATTAATAATCCAATACTTTTACAAGCAGAAAAAGATTTGGAATATAATAATTGTACCGATGCAATTCAAACAGTTAGCCAGATTTATGGTTCTAATTATTGGCTATTACAAGGAAAAAAAATTGTCGATCGAGCGCGAAAATGTTTAGAAAATTCGAATAAAAATACTAACAATAATTCTAGCACAGATCCCATCACACCACAAAATGGAGTGATACCTCTTTGCCCCGGTATTTTGTGTCCTGACAATTAACTTCTAATCGTCTTTGATTTTTTCATTATTTTTAATAAAGTTTTTGATAGATTCTATAGTAATTCCCCAGCTTAATTCACTCATTTTTTCTGCTTGTTTTTCATCTATTTTAACCCCATCTTGATAAATATAAGGATTTCCAAAAATAGGATATTTGCCTAAACCATTTATTCCTATTAATTCTCCTTTTTGGTTAATAATTGAACCGCCACTCATGCCATTATGAACTAAGTTAGTATATCCCAGTTGATAACCACCAATTAAGGGTTTATTTAAGATCATAATTAAGTTACCTTTAGTATAATTTAATTCCTTGGATTGTTCTAAATTTTTTTGGAAAGAAAAGCCCGTAGAAAAAACTATTTGGTTTTCTTTTAAGGATTGTTGGCTAACATTAATCATGGGATAATTTTCTTTAGAGGTAAATTTTAGTAACGCTAAATCATTTTCTTGATAGTTGTGATTATTTCTTTTTATTACTTCAGCTAAATAGATTTTCCCTTTATAAGTAGCAATACTATAATTGATGTTTTCTTCCTTGACTACATGATTATTAGTAATCACAAAATAGTTATTATCTTTTTGATAAATTATTACTCCAGAGCCACCGATCGAGCTATTATTATCATCAAAAAATATTCTTACAGTAACTTTTTCTGCGATCAATTTGATTTCATTTTCCGTAATAGTAGGAGAATTATTAGAAGATGAATTACTACCTAGATTGATTTTAAATCCTGAACTTTGTATTTTTTTATCAATATCTTTAAGTAATAAAATTCGACTAAAATGAAAAAATATAGCTATAGCTAAGAATAAAACAATCAAAAACCATGAGTATTTATTTAACTTAAATCTAAAAATAGTTAATAGTAAAATCATAGTCAATTTTTATCCTAAAAAAAATTTTTCTACAACTTAATCATTTATTATTAATTTATCCTAACTTTTAAAAAAAAATATTAAGAAAAAATAACAATAGTTTACACAATATTGACCGAAAAATTGATACTAAGTATATTATTGTAGATGTATTATTTATTTCTGTCGAACTGACCCTAAATATATGTTCAGAAAAGCGAGTTTGTTTGTTGCTATCCTGTCCTTTTTTACCCTTTTGGATTCTCGGTTAACCCAAGCCCAAGAAATTAGTATTGACGGTAATACGGCTACTATTGTAACGAAAAATGGCGATCGAATCACCATAGACGGCAACACTCTATCCAGAGACGGAAAAAACCTTTTTCATAGCTTCAAAGAATTTGGTTTAACCCAACAACAAATAGCGACTTTTCTGACAAATCCTAACATTCAAAACATTTTAACAAGGGTGACAGGAGGCAATCCTTCCTATATCAACGGCTTAATTCAAGTGGTGGGCGGTAATAGTAACCTTTTCTTGATGAATCCCGCAGGTATTGTTTTTGGTTCAGGGGCTAGTATAAATGTTCCTGCGGATTTTACAGCAACCACAGCAACGGGTATCGGCTTTAATAACGGCATTCTTAACGCCATCGGCAGTAACGACTATCAAAACTTAACAGGCAATCCCACTAACTTTGTTTTTAATACCAATCAACCGGGTAGCATCATCAATGCTGGAGAGTTGAAAGTTGCCCAAGGAAGTAACATAAATCTCGTTGGTGGCAATGTGATTAATACAGGCACGATCGAGACTCCCAACGGAAATATCAACATACAAGCGGTGGCAGGGACATCTAGGGTAAAAATAACTCCCGAAGGCAGTTTGTTGAGCTTAGAGATAGAAATACCAACGGATGAGAAAGGAAATTTACTAGGGTTCACCCCTCAAGATTTGCCTACCTTACTCACTGGAGCGAATAACACCGGGGTAGGCACTCCCAATGTCACAGTCAATAACAATCAAGTGCAAGTAGCTAATACCAATATACCTAATGAAACAGGTGTTTCCATCGTCTCTGGTAAAATCAGCACCTCATCCGAAACATTAGCAGGGGAAATAACAGTATTAGGTAATAAAGTAGGAGTGATTGACGGCGAAATCGAGGCAAATGGGGAGAATGGAGGAGGGAAAGTGTTAATAGGCGGAGATAGGGAAGGAAAAGGCACAATTCCCAACGCAGAAGTTACTTATATCAGTCCAGACTCCAAAATTTCTGCTGATGCGATCGTTAATGGTGATGGTGGAGAAGTAATCGTTTTTGCAGAAAATCATAGTAGTATTCACGGGGAGTTAACCGCTAAAGGGGGGAATATATCGGGTGATGGTGGATTTATCGAAACCAGTGGGAAAACCTCTTTTAATATAACTAGCGTACCTGATGCCAGTGCCATCAATGGTCAAGCCGGGGAATGGTTAATTGATCCCTATAATATTGATATTGTAGATGGTGCGACTAATATTGGTTTTGATCCTCTCAATCCTTTTACTGCCTTTGCTGATAATGCCCAATTGGGAGTAGATGTAATTCGATCGGGCTTATTGTTATCAGATGTTACTATATCCACAGGCACAACGGGAACTCAAGAGGGTAATATTACATGGGATTCCTTAGCTAACCTTGACTATGAAGGTATCGGTACAGGTAAAATTCTAAGTCTGCGTGCGGCTAGAAATATTCGTTATGAAGGCACAATCCAAGATTCTAATACCTCAACCCTAGATTCTCTCAAAGTTGTTTTTAACTCGAATGTCGATGGAAATGGTGGGGCGATCGCCCTTTTGAGTGGTTCTTCTATTAGTACCAATGGAGGAGATATAATTCTCGGCGGTGGTGCCAATCCCTTAATAACCCCAGCAGTAGGCACATCAGATCTTATTTTTCCAGAAGTTCCCGATTCAACCTCGATCTTTAAAACAGGAGTGGATATAAGAGGTACATTGAGTGCAGGAGGAGGAAATATTAATATACTCGGACAAGGGTTATCATCTTCAACTGAAGCACTTAATGATGGTATTTCCATTAGTTCTAGCCAAATTACCACCATCGGCAATGGTAATATTATCATGGAAGGCACGGGTGGAAGTGGTAGCGGTGCAAGTACGGTAACAGGAGATAGTTTTGATCGTGGTATTAATATTTCAAATAGTAGTATTACCACAGAAGGTGGCAGTATCAGCTTAAGAGGAGTGGGGGGTTTAGGAGATGGAAACTCTAATCATGGTATCAGTATTTTAGAGGGCAACATTTCCAGTACCTTAGGCGGTTCAATCGGTTTAGAAGGAGTAGCGACAACAGGTTCAGGTATTGACATTGGTTCATTCCGTAACATTTTGATTTCCACTGCCAACAATGGTTCAATTAACCTATCGGGAACATCAGAAACCACTTATGGCATATACATTAGCGATCCCATACAAAACGATATTTTTGAAACGCGCTTATCTTCCAGTGGTTCTCTTAATATAGCAGGATTTACCAATTCGATCGATGCCTTTGGTGTTGCCTTACAAGGAAACAAAACAATTATTGAATCATCTCAAAACCTTACCATTAATGCCCAAGGGGGAATAACTGACTTTCCTTTATTAGTGGATGACCAACCGCAAATTATTGTTTCTAATTCCACTACTCTTAACTCCTTCAATCTTGTCAGTGATAGTACAACCCCTGCAGTTATTTCCTTAACAGGGGAGAATGATTTTAATACTGTTACCGTTATCAATGGTCAAGATACTGCCTTAACAGACATCAATGACATTATTGTAGGCATCATAAACAATACAGAAAGTCTTGATGTAAGAGCAGAAGGAAATATTACCACAACAGGGAGTATAACCTTAGATGGTGGTGATGTTGATTTAAGGGCTGGAGGTAATATAAATGTTAGCGATATATTTACAGAAGGAAATAATAAGGACTCAGGAGATATTACCCTCGATGCAGGAGGAATTATTAATTCTACGGGTAGTTTTAGTTTTTCTGCCGCTAATTTTACGACGGGAGATGGAGGTAATGTTACCTTAACTTCTGGTGGTGATCTCTTTCTTGATGCAGGTGTAAATACTTCTTCTACCACAGGAAATGGTGGTAATATTTCTCTTACTTCCACTTTAGGATCAGTTAATACTCAGGGTACAAACATCAATGGAAATCGTTTAGATGCTAGTGGAGACAATAATGGTGGGAATATTAGTATTACGGCCGCACAAAATATTGCAACTGATGATTTAAGAATTGACGGCAATTTGGGTTCAGGTGGTTCGATCGATCTTGATGCCGGTGGAGACGTTGATATTCGTCCAAGTAATCAAATTTTCTTTGGTTCCAATTCTGGTGCTTCTAGTGGTAATTTTACCATTAACTCTTCTGGAATAGTCTCTTTATCAGGTACGATTACTAATAATGGTGCGAACTTTACGATCGGAAATAACACTACACCCGAACAAATAACTAATAGTGATTTTGTTGGTTTTAACACTTTGGGAGGTGATTTAGATTTTCACGCTCACAGTATTAATTTTACCAGTGCAGAGATTAATTCCGATGGCGGTAATATAACTTTTAGTGCTGAGGGAAATATTACCACTCCCAATATTGATACCAGTGGAGTAACCGTACAAACTGGCGGAAATGTGACGATCGAAACTAATACTGGCAACATTGTAACAGGAGATATAAAGACTCAAGCTGTCAATTTAGGAGATAATAACGGAGAAGGCGGTAGTATTAGTTTAAATGCCCTAACGGGAAGTATTGCCAGTGGAAACTTAGATGCTTTTGATCCTGGACTTGACTCTAATGCCAACATTACCTTAGATGCAGGAACAACGATCAATACAGAAAGTATCGCATTGGGTGCAAGTAATAACAACGGTAGTGGAACTCTGACAATCGAAACTCCCTCTGTCTTAACTATTAATGGAGCAATAAATAGCAATGGTGCAGATGTTTTTATCGGTACTGAAACACCTAGCGAAGTTGTCATCAATGGAAGTGTAATCAGTAATGGTGGAGATTTGACTATCAATAGTTTAGGATTGGTAAGAATAAATGATCCTCTTGATGGTACTCCTAGTATTTCTAGTGGTGATGGCAATATTGTTATCAATCATGGGGGAGGAGACTTAAATCCTCGTGTACCTTTTGTGGTAGGAGACTCTACTATCAACGGTACCACTGAAAACATCGTTACTGCCATAGAATCTATTAATACTACCCAAACTTTTTCTAATAGTTTTGCAACTCCTGATAGTACGATCGAAATTAATACTACCAATGCACCCGTCGCCAATTCACCAATTATTGCTGCCACTTTAGATATAGATAACGATGCCACAGGCTCGATCGTATCTTCTAGCGATGGGTTATTAATAGATATTAAGGGGGGTACTCTTTCTAGTAACGGTAGTAACCTATTCCACAGCTTCACTCACTTTGATTTACTTTCTTCCGAACAAACTGCGAATTTTATTACCGAAACATCAGGAATTAATAACATTTTAGCTCGTATTATTAGTGGTAATCCCTCGATTATTAATGGTACAGTTCAAGTCAGTGGTTTAAGTAATCCAAATCTTTACTTAATGAATCCGGCAGGTATTGTTTTTGGACAAAGTGCCACTATTAATGTACCTTCAGACTTTATCGTAACCACTGCCACAGGTATCGGTTTTGGTGATAACTGGTTTAGTGCTAACGGAGATTATAGTGCCAATTTACTTAATACAGATCCTACTACTTTAGCCTTTACTGCCACAGAATCAGGGGCAATTATTAACGCATCGAACCTCAATAATGATAACGGGGATGTGAGTTTATTAGCTGGTACTCAAATTAACACTGAGAATATCAGTAATAGTGGTGACATAAAATTAACAGCAATTCAAGGGCAAAACATTCTCGACTTAGGTACCTTTGCCTTAACTCCTGCTTCGGAAAGTGCTACCTTACCCAATACTTTTACCCCTTCAATTCCTACTTTAGATAATCTCGTTACCACAGCTTTAAGTGCAGGTACAGGAAATTTAGGAGTTAGTATTTTAGGTACTAATTCTCTGCAAGTTGATAGCACGGGAGTAACTGTAGGTTTAGGAGACGTATCAAGTCAAGCCATTAATGCAAGTAACACGAGTATCTTGGCAAATCGTAACGTTACTTTAGGGACTTTTGGAGATAGTCTTGACAGTAACAGTAGTTCTCTTAATGTTAATGCTAATGGACAATTGCAATTATTAGGAACGATCGAACCTCAAGGCGGTGATATTGCTATTGCAGGAGTGAGTAACTTTATTTCTCCGAATAATATCAATACAGGAGGAGGTAACTTTAATCTTGATACTTCTAGCGATTTTACCCTTGACGTTGCCATGTTTACTGAGAGGGGTAACTTTACTCTCAATAGTTTAGGAAATGTGGACATCAATAGTGGTATCGATACGGATGGAGGTAATATAGCCGTAACAGGAAATTCGATTAGTAGTTCATCTGTTGTAATTGTACCTTTTGATACCAGCAGTTTAACAGGTACTGGTGGCAATATAACTCTTACCAGTAATAGTGGGGATATAAATGTAGGTAATCTACTCTCTAATTCTTCCACAGCAAATGGTGGGAATGTTAATATTAATGCTTCTTTAGGGAATATTATTACTCAAAATATTAATAGTTCTGGTGACTTAAAAGGTGGTAATGTTACGATCGAAAGTCCACAAGGTTCAATTCAAACAAGTCTCATTGATTCTAATGCTCCTCAAGGTGAAGGTGGGAATATTAATTTAACCGCACAGACAAATATTGCCACTGAGGATTTATTAGGTGAGGGTGATTTTGGTTTAGGAGGAGGAGATGTTATCATTACCAGTAATAATGGTTCTATTACCATAGACGCGATCGATACAAGTAGTAGCAATAGTGATGCGGGGGAAGTGCAGATTAATTCTTTCGGCAATATTCGAACTCAAGTAATTGATACGACATCTTATTCTGGTAACGGTGAATCTAATCCTGTGGTGGGAGATGCAGGAAATATAAATATTGTAAGTGAACAAGGTTCAATCTCTGTGGATGGAGATATTTTTGCTGGGTCTATAAATCCTAATCGTTTAGATATAAATAAGGGTAAAGGTGGTAATGTTTTTATTTCAACTCAAAATGGAGATATTACGACTCAAAATATTGTTACTGAATCTCGCTTTGATTTAGCCGGCGAAATTAACCTTAATACAAATATTGGTTCTATTAATACAGGCACTTTAACGACAAGAGGATTTATTAATAATGATGTTAATATAAGTGCTTCTAATACGATCATTTCAGGTACTATCAATACCAATAATTTGAATTTGAATGCGACAGGAAATCTTGATTTAAGCACATTAAACATCATCAATGATTTAAGTATTAAGACAACTGGAAATGTAAATGGAACAAATGCCATTAATGTGGGAGGCAATACATTTTTAACGGGAAATGATATTACTCTCGATAATATCGGAAATGATTTTAATACTGTCAGTGTGGTTAATGGTCAAAATGTTACTTTATATGATACTAATGATATTGACTTAGGCAACACTAACGTCACCGATAATTTAGAGATAGTCATAGGCAACGCTACTTTAGGAGGAGCAATTACCGATATTGGCACGATAATTGTCGGAGGAGTTACCACTTTAAATCCGAATAATGCGGATGTGATTCTCGATAGTATCGGAAATGATTTTAATATTGTTTCGGTGAATAATGCTAATAACGTTATCCTTACCGATATTAACGATTTAACTTTGTTCAACGTCGATACATTGGGAAATCCTCTTGATATTATGGTAGGTGATTTGAATCTTCAAGTAACAGGGATTACTACCATTAATAGTAATATTCAAGCTGATAGTATTCTCACCGATAGTAGTGGCTCAACAATTATTAATGCAGATACGATCGCTACTAATTTAGATCAAACCTACAATGATTCGGTTATCTTAGCAAGAGACACAGAAATAAGGGGGGCAAATATTACTTTTAACAATTCCATAGATTCTCAAACAACCCCTCAAAGTTTGACAGTGACAGCAGATACTAACATCAATTATGGTGACGGTAGTGGGGACGATCGAATTGGTGCTAACATTGGCTTAAATAATTTTGAAAGTACCGCCTTAGATATATTTTTAAATATCGATCGAAATGGATTATCCACAGAACAAGCTAGTATTCGCACAATCGGTAATCAAACTTACAATATCATCACTACAGATGTGGGAGTACTTGCCGATACTCTTTATTTAGCAAAAGATACCGTCATTGATACCAATGATTTTACCCTAGACGGTAGTATTAGAGTTGATGATTCGATCGCCATAAATGGAGTTTCTTTGACGATTAATGCTCAGGGGAACGTTAGTGTTACTACCAACAATACAGGGTTGACTACAGCAACATCTATTGATACGGCTTTAGGAAATCAAGGAGGCAATATCACAATTACGGCTGGAGGAGATATAGATATTGATGGAGTCATAAACACGAGTGCATTAAGTCCCACTTCTTTCGTTCCCAATGGTGGTAATGTTTCCATAAGTGGTAATGGTATTGTCGCATTAGGTTCGATCGGTACTTTAGGTACTGCCCAGTCTGGCACGATCGACATACAGGGTGAAAATATCGTTTTAGGTACAATAATTAGTAGCCTACCGAATTTTGGCATAGTGGGAAATGGCGGTACTATCAATATAGATGGGACAAATACTCTAGTCTTAGGAGAAATTCAAGGAGAATCTTTAACCGTATCAGGTAATTTATTGTTAAGTAACTTTACCGTCTTAAATATCCCTATTCCCCCAGACATTCCATTTTTTGCCACGTCCAATATTACAACTACCCAAGATCAAGTTTATAATGGTGCAGTTTTCAGCGATGATAACGTTACTTTTACTGGCAGAAATATTAGTTTGAATGATGGTGTAGATTCTTTCGATTTAAACATTAATACCAGTGACATCGATAATATTCCTCCCTCAGAGATTCCTAATATTATTCTCGATAGCATTCAAAATCGTCAAAATGCAACTCCTAATGACGTTACTATAACCGCTAGTAATAACATTCAATTGGGAGATGGTATCGGAGACGATCGTTTTGGGAGTGTAGCAGGTTTAGCAAGTCTTTCCGCTACTGGACAAACGAATATTAACATTAACGGTACGGGAAATAGTATTAACACCACAGGGAATCAAATCTATAATAACTCAGTATTATTACAAGCTGATACTATTTTTAATGGGGTAAATATTTCCTTCAATGGCACTGTAAATGGAAACAATGACTTAACAGTTAATACCAATAATAACGGTATAACAACTTTTAACACCATAGTAGGAGACACAAATCCTTTAAGTCGCCTTACCACTAACGCCGATGGCTTAACAATTTTAAATGGTAGTGTAATCACTTCAGGAATTCAAAATTATCTTGATAATGTAGAAATAGGTAATCCTATCACTCTAACAACAAACAATAGTAATATTATCTTCGGGGGTACGATTAACAGTGAGTCGGGAGAAAATAATGACTTCTCCATCATTGGTGGTACAGGAAATATAACCCTTAATCAAGCCCTTGGCACGAGTCAAAGTCTAGGAAATATTAGCTTCAATACGAGTGGATATACAACTTTAAATAATATCACCGCTAATGGTTTAATCACCAATCCCGAAGGAAAAACTATCTTAAATGGTGATGTTACGACAACGGGTGTTCAAAACTATCAAGATAATGTAAAAATAGGCAATCCTATTACTATAACTAGCACTGATAGTAATATTACTTTTGACGCTTCCGTAAATAGTCAAACGGGCGAAACGAATAACCTCACCCTTGATAGTGGTACGGGAAATATAACCTTCAACCAAGTTATTGGTAATACTCAGGCATTAAACAACATTATTGCTAATAGTAGTGGAGAAACTACTTTTAATAGAGTGAATGCCAATAGTTTAACAACCAATGCAGGAGGTACAACCCGATTAAATAGTAATGTCACAACTACGAATAGTCAAAACTATGAGGATAATGTAGAAATTGGGAATACTACTATTTTGCGTAGTACTCAAAGTGAGATCAATTTCGGTGCAGATGTTAATACTGCGTCTAATAATTTAACAATTAGAAGTTTAACAGGAGTTAATTTTTCTAGTAGTGGTGTTGTTTCTTCCGAAGGTAGTAATTTATTCTTGACAACGATCGATTCTAATGGCAATATTTTGGTTGGTAATGGCGAAAATAACCAATTTGTCATAACTAATCTCGATCGAGTCAATGGATTTAATAATATTACCATCGGTGAAATTATATCTTCCGAAGCTGGAGAAAGTATTATTACTCGTAGTATAACAATCAATGAGGATTTGACGGTAAATGATCCTTTGAGGCTTCAAGC
Source organism: Geminocystis sp. NIES-3709 (assembly GCF_001548115.1). Lineage (GTDB taxonomy): Bacteria > Cyanobacteriota > Cyanobacteriia > Cyanobacteriales > Cyanobacteriaceae > Geminocystis. The sequence continues at coordinate 3,389,741 of NZ_AP014821.1, forward strand.
TAGTAATATTTTTGTTAATAACACCATCAACGGCAATGATAATGCTTCTATTACCATACTAGGAGAAAAAACAACTACAACCCTGAACGCTGATATTATAACTCAAGGCAATGATATAACGATCGATGATAATATCATCTTAGGTTCAAATGTGACTCTTGCCACTAATAGTGAAAATGGTGAAGGGGGAAATATTGAAATTTTAGGTACGATCGAAGGTAATCAGAATTTGATTCTTAATGCAGGAAATAGTAGTGTTTCTTTGACGGATAATATTGGGGATAATGAGGCTTTAAATAATTTATCCATTACTGCTAACAATATAGACTTTAATGGTGGTTCTATTTCTACTAATGGTAATCAAAACTTTAATGGTGATCTGACATTAGCACAAAATACTGTTTTCAATGTAGGTAGTGTATTTTTCGGTCAAGATATTTCCGCTAACAATACTGATGTTAATATTGTAGCTCGACGTATTGCCACGGATAATATCATTACTAGAGGGGGTAATATTTCTCTTACCAGTAATATTCTCGGTGTTGCAACTCAAAATCTTGATACTTCTGGTGGCTCGATCGATATTAACTCCAATACAACTATCAATAGTGGAGAGATTAAAACCGCAAGAAATCGTGGAAATGGTGGTAATATTACCCTTACAGCAAATAATGATATTGAAGTTAGTACTATAAACACCAGTAGTAATAATGGGCAAGGGGGAGATGTAAATATTAGTACTTTAGGACGTTTAAGAGTTACGGACACGATCGAAAATACAAATATTAGTATTGATGCTACTGGAACTACTGGCGGGGGAGCGATTACGATCGACTTTTTCCCTGATAATTCCCAAGCAGGAAAAACAGAAGATCCTCGTTTACCCTTTATTGTTGGTGATCCTAGCAGTAACGGTACGGAAGGAATAATTACTAACGGGGAATTTTTTATCAGTCCTGATGAATATTTTGAGGTTGTTCAAGAGGGAAATATTGATGTTATCCTTTTAGATCCTCAACCTGTTGATCCTGTTGATCCTGTTGATCCTGTCGAGCCTGTTGATCCTGTTGAACCCGTTGAACCTGTTGATCCCAGATTGGAAAAACTCGATCAATTGATTGAAGATGGTGATACAAGTAATTCTGTTGAACCTCCACCAGAAACCCCCCCCCAAATAGCTACTGTTCTTCCTCCTGTACTACCGATTTCAACCGTAGCTCAAGGACAAGAAATCTTATCATTGATCGAACGAGAATCATCAGAAAAACCAGCATTTATTTATGTTAGTTTTACTCCAAAGGGTTATCAACCTAGAGATCTCGAACAAGAATTTGCTCGTAGAGAAGTAATTAACACTCAAGAATATAGCCAGATTGATATTAAAAAGCCTAATCTTACACCCAGTATTGCTTTAACACCGGCGGAAGATGACCAACTTGACTTATTAATTATCACTAATAAAGGGCAACCTGTAAGAGTTACAGTACCTGTCACCAGAGAACAAGTGATAAATTCAGCAACTTTTTTATGGTCAAGTACTGCGGATATATTTGCTTTAAATGAGGATTATAAACCTTATGCAACAGAACTATATAGCTGGTTAATTGCCCCGATCGAAGATAAATTGAAAGAGCAAGAAATTAGCAATCTCTTATTTATTTTACCTGCTGAAATTCGTTTTATTCCGATCGCAGCTTTATATGACGGAAATAGTAAACAATTCCTTGTAGAGAAATATAGCAGTGGTTTAGCACCTAGTCTTAACCTTAACGATAACCGCTATCGTCCTATTAAAGATGTGAACTTGTTGGCTATGGGAGCATCACAATTTAGCGATAGTCAAGTAGTACCATTACCTGCGGTTGGTTTAGAGTTACCTACCATCAAAAAAGTATGGAATGATGAATCTCCAGAAGAATATCAACGTTATTTGAATGAAAACTTTACATTAGAAGAAATTAAAGCTAATTTAGCTCGAAAACCTTATGGTATAGTTCATTTTGGTACCCATGGAGAATTTAACCCCACAGAAACGACAGAGAGTTTCATTCAACTATATAATTCCCGCTTACCTCTAAGTGAAATTAATAATCTTGGCTTAAATCAACCTTTAGTCGAGTTGATGGTGTTAAGTGCCTGTGAAACTGCTTTTGGGAATGAAATTGCTGAGTTAGGTTTTGCTGGATTGGCAGTACAAGCGGGAGTTAAAACGGCCATGGGGAGTGTTTGGCAGGTTAGTGATACGGGAACTTTAGCACTGATGACAGATTTTTATGCTCAACTAAAAACTCAAACCACTAAAGCGGAAGCCTTACGTCAAGCTCAATTAAATATGCTCAATGGTAAGGTTTACAAATCTAGTAACGGCAAAACGATCATCACTCCTCAACTAGAGGTATCTTTAGAAGAATTACCAGAAAATTCTCAACAACCGGAAAACTTTTCTCATCCTTTTTACTGGGCACCTTTTACGATGATTGGTAATCCTTGGTAATTTGATTGAATAATTGATAGTTGATAGTTGCTGTTATTTATTTAAAAATTAAATGGTTTAAAATTTGTTAATTGCATAAAAAAGATACCATAACCTAAAAATATTTTGTTGCAATTTTAAATTTTATTATTATAATTTGTTTATTTAAAACCTATATATAAAATCATGACTAACATAAAAATTAACAAGAAATTATCTTTATTTCCTCTGATTTTTCTCTCTTTTTTTTTGATAAAGATTCCTATATTAGCAGAAGATTTGACATTAATAAATAATAATGAAAATATCAACTCCAATTTATCCAATAAAAATGTTTTAATTAGCCAAAATAATGGAGAAGAATTTTCTGCAAAAGCTATAGAAGTTAAAGGAAATACTATCTTTAATAATGAAATTAACACTATTACTCAGAATTATCAAAATAAAACTATTACGATCGAAACTTTACAAGAAATTGCCAATCAAATTACTCAACTTTATCTCAATCAAGGCTATATAAGTACAAGGGCGATCGTTGAAAATGTTGTGGATGATATAGCTATTATTCAAGTATATGAAGGACAAATAGAAGCGATCCAGATTGAAGGTGCTAAAAGATTAGAAAATTATGTTCGATCGAGAATAGCATTAGGTGCAACAACTCCTCTTAATTCTGGTAATTTAGAAGATCAATTAAGATTATTAAAAGCTGATCCTTTAATTGAAAATATTGAAGCTACATTGAGAGCCGGCAGTGCAGAAAAACAAAGTATTTTGATCGTCAACGTGACAGAAGCTGATCCCTTTTTTGCCACCATTGGTGTCGATAACTATTCTCCTCCCAGTATTGGTGCAACTCAAGTTACTTTAGCCGCCGGTTATGGCAATGTTTTAGGCTTAGGGGATAGTTTCTCTGTGTCTTATCAACCCCGTGTAGAAGATTGGGCTGGGACTTATAATCTCGATATTAACTATAATATACCTCTTAATCCCATGAATGGCACTTTAAATGCTAGGGTTACGATACAAGAAAATACAGTAGTAGAGGGAGACTTTCAAGAGTTAGATATTAGTGGCGAAAGTCAATTTTATGAGTTAAGTTATCGTCAACCTTTAATTCGTAGTCCTAGAGAAGAATTAGCTTTATCTGTGGGTATGAGTTACCGTAATGGTCAAACTTTCACTTTTCAAGGGCCGACTCCTTTCGGTGTAGGACCAAATGAAGATGGTATTACTCGTACCAATGTTATTAGTCTTGGTCAAGATTATGTCAAACGAGATAATATGGGTGCTTGGGCATTACGATCGCAATTTCGTATCGGTACAGGCTTGTTTGATGTTACGACTTCTAATAGTTCAAATGATCCTGATGGTTACTTTTTGGCTTGGTTAGGACAAATTCAACGAGTACAACTATTAAACCCCGATAACTTATTAATTATTCAAGGAGATATTCAATTAAGTTTAGATCCTTTATTGCCTTCAGAACAATTTGTCATTGGTGGTGGACAATCCGTGAGGGGTTATCGTCAAAATGTCCGAGCAGGAGATAATGGTTTTCGTTTTTCCATTGAAGATAGAATTACGATCGTTCGTAATGATGAACGTTTTCCAGTGTTTCAAATAGCACCTTTTTTCGACATGGGTTCGGTATGGAATGCCCAAGGAAATCCTAACTTTTCGTCCAATCAAAGATTTATCGCCGCTTTGGGTTTAGGTTTAATTTGGCAACCTGTGGAAAATCTCAATATGAGATTAGACTATGCACCCCCTTTAATTGATTTAGTCGATCGAGGTAACAACATTCAAGACGATGGACTATATTTTAACGTGAAGTATAATTTTTAATCAATGAAAACAGACAAGCTATCTCACTTTATATGATACAAAAAGAAACTGTTTTTATGACAACCCGTGACGGAATTTCATTAGCCAGTGATATTTATTATCCTGTCACTGATGAGAAACTGCCTGTGTTGTTGATGCGTCAACCTTATGGTAAATCGATCGCTTCTACTGTAGTATATGCTCATCCAAAATGGTACGCCAAACATGGCTATATTGTCGTTATTCAAGATGTTAGAGGTAGAGGAGAATCAGAAGGAGAATTTCAGCTATTTGAGACCGAAATAAATGACGGTTACGATACCCTCGAATGGGTTGCAAATATAAACAGAAGTAATGGCAAAGTAGGGATGTATGGTTTTTCCTATCAAGGTATGACTCAATTATATTGTGCTATCAGTCAAAATCCTGCTTTAAAAACTATTTGTCCTGCGATGATTGCTTATGATTTATATAGTGATTGGGCTTATGAAAACGGAGCTTTTTGTTATCAATTAAATTTAGCATGGGCAATACAGTTATCTGCTGAAACTGCTCGATTAAAACAAGATTTATTAGCTTATAAAGTTCTTTATTTAGCTAGTCGTAATCTACCTGTTTATGATCTACCAATCATAGTGGAAGAAGCCTTAAAAAAATATTGTCCTAGCAACTTTTATTTTGAATGGTTAAAGCATAAACAAGACGATGAATATTGGCAAAAATTATCCCCAAAAACCTATTTTAAAAATGTCGATTTGCCCATGCTTCATATCGGTGGTTGGTTCGATACTTATTTACGAGGAAGTCTTAATTTATATCAAGAAATTAATAAAAAAAGTAAGTTTCAACAACATTTAATTATTGGCCCTTGGGCTCATCTTCCTTGGGGAAATACTCTTGGCGATCGATATTATACCACTCAGGCTAATAACAATATTAATGAGATACAAATAGCTTGGTTTAATAAACATTTAAAAGGTATTGAAAATAGTAATTTATTTTCTAAAAATATTCAATTATTTCAAATGGGTACTAATAAATGGATTAAAGTTAATAAATTAAATAATGAAAACAAGTTAATATTTTATTTAAACAGTACAGGATTAGCTAATATTAAAGATGATGATGGAAAATTAATAATAGATAATCAAAAAAATAATTATCAACAAGAAGATATTATTATTCATGATTTTTGGCGATCAACTCCAAGTTTAGGAGGACATAGTAGTATTTCTAGCGGTAGTTTCGATCGAAGTGAATTAGATAATCGCAGTGATGTCATTACTTATACTAGCAATATTTTTTCAGAAGATTTAGAGATATTAGGAGATATAGAATTAGAAATTTATGTTCAAGCTGATACAAAAAGTTTTGATTTATCTGTTACTTTATCTCAAAAATTTAATGATGGAAAAGTTTATAATTTTAATCAAGGATATATAAAAATTAATAACCACAATTCAGAAAAACCAATAAAATTTTTATTACAATCAACTTGTATTCAAATTCAAAAAAATACCGCCTTGAGATTAAGTATTAGTCCAAGTAATTTTCCCTCTTATTCTGTAAATTTTGGTAGAAATAAATCGGAGATGAATTATCAAGATTTAGAGACTAAACCTATTACTATCATTATCTTTTCTGGACAGAAAACTTCCTCAAAATTAATTATTAATCAAGGATAAAATCTGCTGAAAATGTCTTCTCAGATCTTGCACCAGTACGATAATACTAACAAACCAGAACGGAAAAAATCAATTTTAGGAGTTTTAAAATCAATTCTTGTCACTTTTCCCTATTTCCTCTCTTTACCGATAATTTTATAGTTAATTTTAGAAGAAGTGTTTATAAAAGAGGATTTCATGGATTAAAATGAGTTGATAAAACAAAATTCAATCATATTAATTAAAGCATTATGATAATTTTACCCGGCACAGTGGTGACAGTCACAAATCCCGATGATACTTACTATCGTTTTGAAGGTTTAGTACAAAGAGTTACCGATGGCAAGGCTGCGGTTTTGTTTGAAGGAGGAAACTGGGATAAACTTATCACCTTTAGGTTATCAGAATTAGAAGCGATCGATCCCAAAAATAAAAAATAGCCTATGTTTGACAATTAACAATTCAATGTTGAATTATTTTTCTGAAGTATAGTGCGAGTCACAATCATATTTTTTTTAGCGAAGTATAGTGCGAGTCACAAATATACTTTAATTTAAAAAGGTGTAATGGTTTTTAGATGTAAAGATTGTTGTGTGTGGGGATGGATAAAAGTAATTTCTCGGGCGTGGAGATGCAATCTAATATTATTATCCTGTGAATTGCCGTAAAGTCGATCGCCTTTAATGGGAAATCCTAAGCCTTGTAAACAATGGACTCTTAATTGGTGAGTTCTTCCGGTAACAGGCTTTAATTGTAATCGTGTTTCTCCATTTTCTAGTTTCATCATTTGAAAATGAGTAATGGAAGATTTGCCATGAAGATAATTAACTTCTTGACGAGGACGAGTCAAGGGATTACTCCATAAAGGTAAATTAATTATCCCCTCTGGAGTGGAAACAACACCATTTAAAATTGCTTCATAAATTTTTTTTACTTGTCTTTGGGCAAATTGTTGAGAAAGATTGATATAAGTGTCTTGAGTTTTTGCCAAAATTAATATACCTGAAGTATCTTGATCTAATCTATGGACTGTTGTAAACTGAAAATTAGATTTAGCCGTGGTAATCTGTCTAAAACGAGATTCTACACTCTCAAAATTATGACTTCCTCTACCAGAAACCGATAGCAAACCAGAGGGTTTATCTACCACTAACACCCATTCATCTTCATAAATAACAGGTATCGATTCTTCCCTGTTAACAGCCCGAAAAGTGGGTAATCCTGATAAAAGAAAACCCATTAAAGGTTGACATCGATCGACACAAGCAGGATAAAAATGACCTTCAACTCTTTCACCATTAGGAGAAGACTCCCCCCACCAAAATTCTGCCATGGCGACGGGTTGTAAATGATTAGTTGAGGCATAGTGTAAAAGTTTTGGGGTGCAACAATCTCCTGTACCAGTGGGAATAAAAGCCTTACCTAATAATGAACCAATACTTAAACTATCCCCCGAAAAATTAGTAAGAGTATAAGCAGTTTGCATTTGTGCCTGTAATTGTTGTGATAATTTCTTACGTTGTTGTTTAAGTTGTTGAATTTTTTCATTAGTTTGATTAATTTCAATTTCCAAAGGAAGTAACTTTTCCTCCCATTGACGTTTTAAAATACGTCTTTCCCAATCATCTCGGCGACTATCCTGCTGTAAACGATAAAGTTGGAAAGATAAATCAAACTCTAAGAGTAAATAATAAAAAAACTTTGCGTCTTTGCGTCTTTGCGAGAGACTTAAACAAAATAATGACACAATACCAAACACTAATTCTGGTGTTTTTGAGATGTTTTTATAAAAAAATCGGTTTTTATCTCTAATTTCCTTTCGTTGACGATGAATAACTTTTAAATTCTTATATTGACGTTGATATTCTGGGGAAATTTGTTGATAGTCGTGACGAAGGGGGAGACTTTCTAAAGTGAGAATTTCTTGTTTAATATCATCTAACTGTTTGAGAGTAAGATTTTCTGCTAAAGCAATCATCGAGTCACCCGAAATTTGAGACACCCAACCATCCACCTGTTTTTTTCCGTTTAACAATCCAGAAAAGGCTTTAATAACTGCCAGTTTTCCGAAACTGTCTTTAACAATTAAAACTCCTAACATTTTACCTTTAACAGTTTGAAAAGAAGTTTTTTTAAGTTGACGACATAAACTTAAAGCTACTTTTTCGGCCAAAATAGTACGGGGTAATCGTAGATTGTCTCCAGTTTTTGGACAAATTCCTTCATAGTAATAAGTGACGGTATCTGTTTCTTTTATTTCTTCTTTGGTGACAAAATCCGTTAAGGGATATATTTCTTTTACAAAATCCACTCAAACTTATCGATAATTATTCATTGTCCATCTTACAGCACTTTTTAAATTGATGAGCGTCATTCAGAAAAATTTGTGAAAAACAAACAAATCTCTTCCTTCTAACTTTGGCAAGTAAATGTCGATTCCTTTGAACTTATCGGACTCTCGATCGAGTAAAATAGTATTTAAAACAGTATCAGAATAGAAAAAAATAATTATGACTCAAGTCAGCAACCATAAAACCTTAGAAGCAATGAAGAATTTTGCGGAACAATATGCTAAACGTACAGATACTTACTTTTGTATAGATCCTTCTGTTACTGCCGTAGTTATTCAGGGTTTAGCTCGTCATAAAGAAGAATTGGGATCACCTCTTTGTCCTTGTCGTCACTACGAAGATAAAGAAGCAGAGGTGAAAAACACTTTTTGGAATTGTCCTTGTGTACCAATGAGAGAGAGAAAAGAATGTCACTGTATGTTATTCATCACTCCGGATAATGAATTTGCCGGTGACAAACAAGAAATCACATGGGAAGACTTACAATCTGTTAAGTATTAGATTTTGATTAAGGTTAACTATTTGTTATCTTGACAGTTTTAGTATTAAAAACAGGAATCCGAATACAAAGTAGGGTTAACAAGGCGATCATATGTATTGACCAATGAGCCATAGCAAATCCCCAAATAATAAAAATCACGGCAGTAAAGATGGCTAACACTAAATGAATTTCTTGATTAGTCCGTTTGTAAATTAAAGTACTAAAGATCGTGGTTAAGAATAGAAGAGTCATAAATAGGGTAATCATGATTATTATCACCTCAATAAACGGAGATTTTTATAATCAGACATTTGTAAAACTAGACTAATTTCCTGTATTTAACCTAATTTTTAAAAACTCTGATTATTCTTTACTGTGACTCTAAACTAACATTTTTTTTTGTTTTCGATCGTTAGATATTGTCCTTATCTTTCGATCGTTATAAAACTTTATATATCTTAATATAGAAAGCCCAGATCACTTGTTGAAAATTTAAAATTCATCATAGATTTAGTATATATTGAAAAAGTTTATTAGTTATTAATTATTAATAATTTTTGATAACCATTTTTTAAGTTGATAAGTACCTAAACAGTCATCCTCATTATAAATTAAAATATAATTTAGCCAAGTTCGATCGAGAGTTTTTAACCATTGATCATACCAAAAAACACATTGATCCCCACCGATGTTAAGATAATTAGAACCTATTTTTCCTGTTTTTGGATCACGCCATTGAAAACCTAACCAATTGGCAACAGATTTTAAAGAGTAGCTTTCTACGGGGAGAAAAAGAGAATTAATCACCAATTTATGTAAGTCAAATAAGCGATTTAGAAGAGACTGTAAATCACTATGAGGAGTTTTATAAATATAGCTTAAACGTTTAACAGTTTCTACTTCATAATTGGAATAATGAAAGATAGGTGCATTTGGATATTGACTCACAAAGTGAAGAAATTTTTCCCAAATATCTTTTTCTTGTTCAATACTTTCAGCTAAAAACTTGTAATATTTTTTCTCTTTTGTTTGATAATTAACCAGTAAAACTCCCAATAAATAATCTAAATTTCGATCGGGTTCCGCTTCTATGTCAAAATATAACTCAATAGTATTAGTGGGAATCAGTAAAACAGTAGAATTTTTAAAAATAGGTTGATGAGAAATCAAAGACTTCCCTTGTAGATAAATATTATTGGCAATTTCTTTTTCAAAAAGTTTTTTTAAATGAGATAAATCAGCATGAGAAAGGGAAACTAAATCATTAATTCCCTCACTAATTAAAGAATCATATCTTTTAGGGGTAATACCCGGAATCAAAGACAGATGTTGTTGAGATTTAGCTTTCGAGTAACAACCATCATACCATTGACAAAAAGTACAACGTTGACGAGAAATAAACACTTCTGGTTCTTTTTTTTCCGATACCATTGATATAAATTCTCTAACTAACTCTCGGCAACGAGGAATCCAAAGATTAAGGTTAAGATAATAAGGGTGATAGCTATAGCGTAAAATGATATGGGTTTGTGATAAATCAATACCTTGAAAAACACTCAAAATATCTCCTTGAAATGCGGAAATTAAGCGATATTCAGGTTTCATCTTTTTCCCTAAATGAGTGTTAACAGGAATATAACTCCAATCACCCCAAATACTGGGAATTTTTTGCTTAATTAATAAAGTAGGAGATGTCTGGAAAACAATTTCTTCTTGATTTTCTCGATAATGGGTATAAGTAACTATACCTTGATAAATACAGTCAACTCCTTGACGCATTAAATCTTCTGTAACGGATGCGACTTGTAAACTATCTTCACTATCTTTTACTAAGAGTTTGGGTTGCTGATAGGATAAGTTGTAGTTTTGTAAAACTTTCCAACTATGAGATTCTCTTTCTTGTTTTAGTTTTAAGATAAAATCTTTTTCGGGTTGTTTTTGACTATCTCCACCATAAATATTAAAAAAGGCGCGACGATGACAACGTTTGTAATGAAGCAACAATTCATCAGTCAGCAACATTCAGTAAATTCCTTTCAAAATCACAATTATATCAAAATCTATCAAATTTAATACTTTACCAGTTTAGTTCATAAATACTAACTATTTAATTCTTAAATCTATTACCAATTACTTTGTTTGATCAATAATTTTATAATTCACTTATATTATGTAATACGGTAATTTTAGCTTTAATCAATTTATTGCAAAGCGCTTTATTGTTGTATTGATTTTTCTTGTAGATTAGCTATAATATTATCATCAACTGTCAACTTGGGTTAATACTTTTAACCCGTACAAGTCAACTATCAACTAGCCTCCCTGTCTTTTTGGGCACCCTCTTTCCGGAGGAATGGGAGGTTTTTAAATGTCACATTTTCTATAAAATTAATTGATAGGCTTCGATCGTTTCTTGTGCGACTCTATTCCACGAGTATAATTGAGAGCGTTTTTTGCCTTTGATAATTAATTCTTCCCGTAAGTCTGGTTGGCTAATGATTTGATAAATACTGTCAGCGATCGAGGTATAATCATCAGGATTAATATATATGGCGGCTTCTTGTGCAACTTCGGGTAAAGATGAGGTGTTGGAGGTGATGACTGGCGCACCCAATGTCATGGCTTCTAAAACTGGTAAGCCAAAACCTTCGTAAAAAGATGGATACACAAACACATCCGTTAAATGATAACAAACGGCAACTTCTTCGTCGGATAAATAGCCTAGGTGATGAATGTCATTATGAAACTCTGAGTTTTCAATTTCTGCAAAGATTGTCTCATAATTCCATCCTTTTTGTCCAATTAAAATTAAATGATGATTGATACAGTATTTTTTTTTGACTAAATTAAAGGCTTTAACTAAATTTATTATATTTTTTCTTGGCTCGATCGTACTAACAAATAAAATATAGGGTTGAGTGAAATCATAATTTATTTTATTTTTAATAATCTCAATATTTTTATCTTCTAAATAATTAGAATCATATCTACTTGCTTCGGAAGTAATCGCTATTTTATCTTTTTTTACCCCAAAATAGTCAATAATATCTTGTTTTGTACTTTGAGCAAAAGTAATTATTAAATCAGTCCACTGCAAACATTTTTTAATTCTATCAGTATAACTTTTAACTATTTTGCTACTATAAAAAGGATATTTAAGGAAAGTTAAATCATGAATTGTCATGACTTTTTTACCATAAGTAAAAGGGTAAACGTAATGATCTGTACCATGAATTATATCCACATCTTGCCAAAATCGATCGTGCTGAGGTACAAATAACCCTGCGGATTTACCTAAAAAGTTACTAACGGTGACGGGAAAAGGTAAAAATTGCAAATCAGAAATATCTTTCAAGGTATCAGGAAGATGATTATTATTTATCAACCAATGAGAAACAGAAGGTTGTCGATAGATATTGAAAGAGTAGTTAGTCTCATTTTCTAAGGCTTTTAATCCCTTAATCAAATTATAAGTGTAAAATCCCACTCCACTAGGACAATCTCGAATTGAACTACAATCCACTAATATCTTAAACATCTCGATCGTTTTATTATTAAACATTCTTAACAATACCTGAAATTGAGTATCAAAGAGGGTTTTAAATATTATTCTTCAGAAAAAGCAAAACAAAATACATCTTTTGAAAGAAAAAGTTGTCAAATTTGATACTTTTTGGTTATATTAAAAGAGTAAGGATAAATCGTTCATCTGTTTAGGCAGACGGAAGTAAGAAGTAATAATCTTCTGAAGGAACGCGCCTCGAATCTAAACCCATCGAAAATTAGAGGAGGCGACATTATGAACGCTAAAGAAAACAACAATCTTGGTTCTATCAGTCAACAAGCGCGTTTGTTAATGGTTGATAATCGTCAACGCAAACAAAATCGTCAGGCTAGTATGTTAGAAAGATCTGCTAAACAAGTTGGTCTTGAATAATAGATTATAGGAATATTCGATATTTTTAGTTAGAATAATATCCAGAAAATCTGACTAGAAATATCCACAAATAGGTTATTTATTTTAATTAGATTAGAGGAAAAAAATATGATTAGTCAAAAAACTATTGAAAATGCAAGACAAGCCCACAGAACAGCTTTACTAGAAACTTTAGAACGTCGTTTAGAAGTAGCTAAATCTAAAGGACAAAGTGCATTAGTAGATCAATTAGAAGCTGAAAAACATTATTATACTAAATAATAAAGATTGGCGCTTTTCACAAATAGTTAAGAGAAAATTAACTTAGATAAGTCGTTGATTAATTTCTTAATTTTCTAAAGTATATATTTCACGTCAAGAACTTAGTTTTTGGCGTTTTTTATTGTCTAATTTTCCTTTACTTATCTAAATTAACCTCAGATGCATCTAAGTAGAATAGTAAAGGGAGGCAATACTCATTTGCTCATTATTCATTGCTAATTGTTCATAGTTTTAAGCTAAGATATAAGATTGCTCACTAAATTTAAAATTTTATATTGAGGTAAATTATAATGGCTCAAATGTACTATGATAATGATGCCAATTTAGATTTATTTGCTAATAAAACTGTAGCAATTATTGGTTATGGATCTCAAGGTCACGCCCATGCTTTAAACTTAAAAGAAAGTGGCATTAACGTCATTGTAGGACTTTATGAAGGTAGCAAGTCTCAACCCAAAGCGGAATCGGCTGGTTTAAAAGTTCATACCGTTGCAGAAGCAGCCTCTCTCGCTGACTGGGTTATGATATTATTACCAGATGAAGTTCAACGCACTATTTATGAAAAAGAGATCGCACCCTATCTAACTAAAGGTAAAGTATTATCTTTTGCTCATGGTTTTAATATCCATTTTGGTCAAATTGTACCTCCTGAAGACGTTGACGTGGTAATGGTTGCACCAAAAGGCCCCGGACATCTTGTGAGACGTACATATGAACAAGGGCAAGGTGTACCTGCTTTATTCGCCGTTTATCAAGATGCCACAGGAAATGCTCGTAATTTAGCTATGGCTTATGCTAAGGGAATTGGTGGCACTCGTGCTGGTATTCTTGAAACTAGCTTTAGAGAAGAAACTGAAACTGATTTATTTGGCGAACAAGCTGTATTATGTGGTGGTTTATCAGAATTAATCAAAGCGGGTTTTGATACCCTCGTTTCTGCTGGTTATCAACCTGAATTAGCTTACTTTGAGTGTTTACATGAAGTTAAATTAATTGTTGATTTAATCGTAGAAGGCGGTTTGGCGAAGATGCGTAATAGTATTTCTAATACCGCAGAATATGGTGATTATACCAGAGGGCCTAGAGTTATCACCGATGAAACTCGTGCAGAAATGAAAAAAATTCTCACAGAAATTCAATCTGGACAATTTGCAAGAGAGTTTGTTTTAGAAAACCAAGCAGGAAAACCTGGATTTACTGCTATGCGTCGTCGTGAAGCTGAACAAACTATCGAAGAAGTCGGTAAAGATTTACGCGCTATGTTTAGTTGGATGAAAAAGTAGTTCTTTAATAAATAATTGATAATAGATAATGGATCGTTAGTTCTTTTATCTGTTGTCAATTGCTTTTATATGCTGAAAAAATTATTAATTTTTCTTATAATTGGTTATCGTCGCTTCATCTCTCCTCTATTTCTTCCTAATTGTCGATTTGTGCCGACTTGCTCTAGTTATGCTTTAACAGCGATCGAGCGTTATGGTACATTTAAGGGTAGTTGTTTAAGTGTCCGTAGAATTTGTCGTTGTCATCCTTTTCATCCGGGCGGTTATGATCCTGTACCCTCTTTGTCAGATAAGTTACCAATTGATAATTGACAATTGTTCATGGTTGAACATCTTTTTTCGATCGAGATTAGACAATACTTATATACTGCTCCCTTTTAGAGTACAATCAATATTTAATTTCCGTGCTTAAGTAAGGAGTTTAAATGTTTAGTAATAGCGAAATTTATTTTCAGGCAGAAGAAATTGTTAACTTGGAAGTACAACAGCAAACTATTCCCATTCAACATTATCTCAAGCAACCTTTTCGATTAGTAAAGACCATCGCTAATGAAAGATTAATGAAAGTTTTAGGTTTCGATCGTTATCAACTACAGATGAAACCGCTTAATTTTCTGGAAATTTATCATTTTCAACCGACAGTTATTCTCAAAGTTTGGACTGGTGCATCAGGTAATGTATATTTAAAATCTGAATCTTGCGAAATCAAAGGTATTGAATATATTAATCGTCGATTTTCTCTGGATCTTAAAGGAAAATTGACTCCTGTAGAAATAGAAGGAAAAATTTATTTACAAGGGAAAGCTAATTTAACAGTTAAAGTTGATTTACCACCACCATTATGGTTAACTCCAAAGACTCTTTTACAAAGTACTGGCAACAGTTTACTCAAAGGGGTATTAATGCGCATCAAACATCAATTAATGTCCCAATTATTGCAGGATTATTATAACTTTGCTCAAGGAGAAAAAGAAAAAATATCTCCTAATCAGAATATTTTAGGAGTTTTTAGTGGGAACTAATTTTTTGTTAATTTAAACTCTCTAAGTCGGGGAATTAGTCCGTTTTAAAAATGTTTTTAATCGATCGCTTTTTGGACTGGAAAATACATCATTAGGTTTACCCATTTCCTCAATAATTCCCTCATTAAAAAATAAAACTAAATTAGAAACTTCTCTGGCAAACTGCATTTCATGAGTAACAACAATCATCGTCATGCCTTCTTCTGCTAATTGTCTCATGGTAGAAAGTACTTCTCCCACTAATTCAGGATCTAAGGCACTGGTAGGTTCATCAAACAAAATAATTTCAGGTTCCATACATAAACTACGAGCGATCGCAACTCTTTGTTTTTGTCCACCAGAAAGTTGTTCAGGGTAAAAATTGGTTTTAGCCGATAATCCTACTTTTTCTAAATAATGTAAGGCTTTTTCTTTTGCTTCAATAGTGGATTTTTTTAAAACTTTTTGAGGTGCTAACATCAAATTTTGTAAAACGGTTAGATGGGGAAATAAATTAAAATGTTGAAAAACCATACTTACTTTACTTCTTAATTGGCGTAAAGAATTTTCAGTTATTTTATGAGCAGACATATCTACTCCCATTACTTCTAACATACCTGAAGTAACGGTTTCAAGGCGATTTAAACAACGAATAAAAGTAGTTTTACCACAACCCGAAGGGCCAATTATCGAGACCACATCCCCCTTATATAATTTTACATCTACTCCTTTTAATACTTCTAAATTTCCAAAACTTTTATGTAAATTTTTACTAATAATTACAGGATCAAGTGAAGACATAATTATAGATTTTTTAACTATTTAGAGAGTATTTTAACAAGTTTTAATTACTACTGTTTATTATTATCATAATAAATTCGATCGACCAGTACCACTCAAAGAGTATATTTTAGGGAACAAAAGATCTTAACTGTTCACATGATAGTTAAAATTATGATTACTCTTAACCAAATAGGATAAAAAATAATGATCAAATACCTCCACTATCGATGGATTAAACCTATTGCTTTGGGGTTATTGGCTTGTATAATGATAATTTTCATGACCTTTAACCCTTTTATCGTACCTTCAGCAAAAAGTCAGTTAATTTCTTTCAAAGTAGGCACAGAACCAACTTTTCCACCCTTTGAGATGCCTTCTGAAGATGGCAGTGGTTTACAAGGTTTTGATATTGATTTAATGAAAGCTATTGGTAATGAAGTCGGTTTGGAGATGGTGTTTGAATCCTTACCTTTTGATGGTCTTATCCCTGCATTACAATCAAATACGATCGATGCAGCCGTTAGCGGTATTACGATCACTGCTGAAAGAGGACAATCCGTAGGTTTTTCTAGTCCTTATTTTAAAGCAGGTTTAGCCATTGCAGTACAAGAAAATAATACAAAGATTGACAATTTTGAAGATTTAACAGGAAGAAAAATTGCCGTACAAATAGGTACAACTGGGGCGATGGAAGCAGAAAAAATCCCGAATGCTCAAATAGTTGCTTTTGATTCCGCAGTATTAGCTTTACAAGAATTGGTTAACGGAAAAGTTGAAGCAGTAGTAAATGATGCACCAGTAACATTATTTGCTATCAAAAATGCAGGATTAAGAGGAGTCAAAGTTGTCGGGGAATTAGTCACGGAAGAGTTTTATGGCATAGCTTTACCCATTAACTCCGAGAAGACTATGTTACTCAATTATGGCTTATTTCAAATTTTACGCAACGGCACTTATAAACAAATTTATCAAAAATGGTTTGCAGGTGAGCCTTTCATATTACCTTTGATTGCTCCTTCTTTAATAGGCACTACGTCTTCAGACTTTACTACAAATCCCCTGAGTGGTAGTGGTAGTCAATCAGTTTTAACTTTACTTATTCAAAGATTACCTCAAGGGGCTGTTGTCACAATTACTTTAACGGCTTTGTCGATCTTTTTTGGTTTAATGGGAGGCTCATTTATCGCTTTTGGCTTAATTTCTGATCACAAAATTCTCAAAAATATTTTACGCATCTATGTAGAATTTTTTCGAGGTACGCCAATGTTAGTACAACTATTTATTATTTATTTTGGTTTACCAGCTTTTTTTCAAGGCATCGGATTACAATGGAGTTTACAACGACTTCCTGCGGCGGTTATTGCCCTGAGTTTAAATGTTGCCGCCTATCTTGCAGAAATCATCAGGGGGGGTATTCAATCGATCGATAAAGGACAATGGGAAGCCTGTGAAGCATTGGGAATGAATAGATTACAAACCTTAAAAGAAGTAATTATGCCCCAAGCATTTCGCAGAATTTTACCACCATTAGGCAATGAATTTATAACCCTTATCAAAGACACCAGTTTAGTTGCCGTAATCGGTTTTGCAGAATTATTCCGCCAAGGACAATTAATTGTAGCCACTACATTCCAAGCCTTTCAAGTTTATATTGCTGTGGCGTTAGTTTATCTTGTTTTAACTACTTTATCCTCTTTTGGATTTAAGTGGTTAGAGCAAAAAATGGATCCTGTAGGACAAAAGAAAGAAAAAGGATTATTAAGAAATGCTTAGATGAAGGCAGATTAAAAGATTAGGAGAAGATTTTTAAAGAAACAACTATTAGTTTTGATGAAATTCATCGATAAATTCAAAAAATTACCTCTCGATTTTAGGTATTTCTTTTATCTCCATACTCCTACCTTCATCAGAAGACTTTTTCAGAAACCTTAATTACTAATTGTTAAATAACTTGCTCAACTTCAGCGATTTCGGGAATATATTCTCTTAATCTTCGTTCAATACCCATTCTTAAGGTCATAGTAGAACTAGGACAAGAACCACAAGCACCTTGTAATCTTAATTTGACTGTAGGCCCATCAATTTCGACTAATTCCACGTTGCCACCATCAGCCATAAGATAAGGACGTAATTCATCTAATACTTGTTCTACGTTTTCGTTAGTCAATGCTAAAGACATAATCTTTAATAATAATTTTTTGTTAGGTAGATTTTAATTTCAGTTTTGTTCATCTATTATAACTCTGAACAGTTAGTAATTAATGAAATACCTACATAGAATCCAGTAAATAAATCGAAAAATCCTACTTATGGTCGATCGACCATTCAATTTGTCGTAAAATCCCTCTAATTGTGGCTAATTCCTGACGGGTAAGATTCGTACGATTGATAATTCGTCGTAACTTTTCCATTTTTTTTGGTGCTGTATGAGAATATAAATAATTGACTTGCAATAACACCGATTCCAAATGTTGATAATATCCTTCCAATTCATCTATATTTGCTAAATCTTCTAGGGAAGAATCTTGTTGAATAGGTGATTCTTGAGACAGTTGATAAAGTTCGTAAGCACAGATACCAACAGCTTGAGCTAAATTAAGAGAAGGATATTCAGGATTAGCCGGAATACACACAAAACGTTGAGCATAACTCAATTCTTGATTGCTTAAACCTCTGTCTTCAGGACCAAAAATTAAAGCAGAAGTGATATTTGCTCCTTTTAACCAAGGAATTGCTTGTCTAGGAGTTTCTAATAATGTCGGTACGTCTCTTTCTCTAGCGGTAGTGGCGATGGCTCTTTGGCATCCTTGTAAGGCTTGAGGTAAAGAATGAACAATGTTTGCTTTTTCTAATACTTCGATCCCATGAACTGCCATAATTTTGGCATCTTCCGATAAATGATCACAACGGGGGTTGACGATCGTTAACTGACTTAATCCCATATTACGCATAACTCTTGCGATCGAGCCAATATTTCTTTCTCCTGCCGGTTCTACTAAAATTATTTTGACCTGAAACATTTTATAATAAATACAAAATTTTAAATATAACTACTATGACAGAAATTATTACTCAAGCTATTAGCGATCGAATTTGTAAACATATGAATGATGATCATCAAGATGCAGTAAAATTATATGCTCAATATTATGGCAAAATTGACACCCTCGAAACTGCTAAAATGTTGTCGATCGATCCTCAAGGAATGTACTTAATCATTGATAATCACGAAGAAAATCCCCTCAGAATTGAATTTGATCATACTTTAACTGATGCTAAAGACGCTCATACAACTCTAGTAGAAATGATGAAACAAGCAAAATAATTAAGAATCTAGGAATTAGGAATTAGAAATTAATAAATTTTCCTTTATTTACCAATCGTCAATTGTCCATTGTTAAAAAGTATCTTTTGAATTTTAAAAACTTTTCAACTATAATGATTCAAGTATTTAGACAAACGATCGAAATTGATTGATTGTCTTTGATGTAATATAACCACTTAAAACTATGACTGGAAAAGTAATAGATAGTGGTGCTAACAGTATCCTTTTAGTGATATTGCCTATAGCGTTAATCATAATGGTAGTATTTGTCTTTTGGCCTGTAATTGTGGGGATTTTCATCCTTACATTGGGTTTTAAATTATGGCAAAAATATCGTTTGAAACAACTATCTGAACAAATAGATCCTTTTTTCAATCAATTAATACAAGCAAATCAAGGTTGCTTAACGGTAATCGATATTACCACCAAAACCAACCTAAGTGCTAGTACTGCCCGTTGGTATTTAGACCAAAAAACACAAGAATATGGTGCAGTCAAAAGATTATATGAAGATAAAGGAATCGTCTATTATTTCTTAACAGCTAACGCTTTGGGTAGTATCTTTGATGATAGTGAACCAGATAGTGATACTGATATAGCACCTAGTTTAACCGCTTCATTTTCCAATACTGAAACAACTACAGTTATTGAATCTCAATCTGCAAAAGTTCCAGAGAAAATCGTTACTCCCGTAGTGGATGAACCTTCGACAACAACAGTAATTTCATCTCAACCTAGTCCATCTGTTTCTGATAACTTTCCCCCCTCTCCACCTCCCAAAGAAACAGAAATTTCTACGACTAACATAACTGAAAGCAACATTAATGCTTTGAATCAGAGTGAATTAGCCAAACGTTTAGAAGTGAGTCCTAGCACGGTAGGAAAACGAAGATCTGATGCTGATTTTACTTTGTGGACTCAAACTCGTGATCCAGATGGAGTTGCTTGGCAGTATATAGAGGAAACGAAGTTGTTTATTCCCCAATAAGTTGAAACCTATCAATATCTATTGGTGAAGCAAGATAAGTCTAAGGAGACTAAAAGACGAGAAGATGGGCTTTAGGTTCACAAATAATGGTTGACAGTTGATACTTGAAAAAGTAAAAGTTGGTTGGGTTTTTATTCTTTAACCCAATCTAACCTGAGTTCGATGAAAAAAATCTTTGATGTGGCTAGGTTTTAGGTTTTAGGCTAATGGTTAATTTTGCCAAATCTGTTTAATTATTTAATTAAATAAATCTAAGTAAAATCAATTGTTAATGGTTTTTTATCAATTATTTACTTAATACTTAACAACTAATACCTTACCTTTACCCATAAATTTTATGTCGAACTGAGGTAATCTACAGTTTTTATGAGGGATTATGATACCACCGCAAAAGTTTTGGCAAGGTTTATTTTTAACTGCTTCTTTTAGTTTAATAATGGATTATGCTTCGGCACAATCTTTGACGGTTGTTTATCCTCCTGTTAATCATGAAACCACCGCAGATTCTATTTTTATTATCGGTTCGGCTAATGCTAATGGTAATGTATATGTTAACGATCGATCAATTAAACGATCGTCTCAAGGTTATTTTGCACCAAGTATTCCCCTACAAATAGGCAAAAATGAGTTAGTTATTCGCTACGGTAACGAAGAAATTAAAAGAATTGTAACGAAAAAAGATATTTCTCAACCATCTAAATTTACTCCTGTTTTCCCTACACAAAATATTAGTAGATTACCAAATGAATTAATTTGTTTTCAAGCGATCGCACCTTTAAATAGTCAAGTATTTGTCAGTCTAGCAGGAGAAAGCATTAATCTCACTCCCGATTTAACGATGACGAATTTACCCTCTAATGCCTCTATCCTCACGGGGAATAACCAAGGACAAAAAATCATCTCTCAGTCGTGGGAAAATAAAAAAGGATGTGCTAGTTTTGGCAATGTTAAAACGACTGTTACTCCTACCTTTGTCATGAATCATCAGGGAATCACAGTAACAGAAATAAGTCAAGGAAATGTAACAATTCTTAATCCTCAAGAGTTGAGCGTCATTGAAATTATCTCAGAACAAGGTGTAACTCGATCGGGTGCAAGTACCAATCATTCAAGGTTAACTCCTTTACCGCAAGGTACAAGGGCATTAGTTACGGGAAAAGAAGGAGACTGGTTACGTTTAGATTATGGCGCATGGATAAAAGCAGAAGAAACAAGAGTTTTACCAACAAATGTACCTCCAACTTCCATTATTCGCAGTGTGTCTTCCCGTCAATTAGACAATCGCACAGAGGTTATTTTTCCCTTACAAAATCCTGTACCTATTTCCATTCGTCAAGGAGATAATACTTTTACTCTCACTTTACACAATACCACTGCGGAAACCGATACTATTCGTTTCGATGATGACTCTTTAATAAAGCGTTTAGATTGGTATCAAACTTCCCCCTCTCAGGTTGACTATATTTTTAACTTTAAATCCGATCGACAATGGGGTTATGATGTTCGTTATCAGGGTAGTAATTTGATTCTTACTTTTAATCATGCACCTTCTAACATTCAAAGTACAACTATTTTATTAGATCCGGGTCATGGTGGAGAAGAAAAAGGATCACTAGGGGCAACTGGTTATCCGGAAAAAGATGTTAATTTAGCGGTATCTCTCTTATTAGCAGAAGAATTGAGAAAAAGAGGTATGACAGTTTATTTAACGAGAGAAACTGATACTTTTGTATCCTTAGTCGATCGACAAAAAATGATCAATCAATTAAAACCAACTCTCGCCTTTTCTATTCACTATAATGCTTTACCTGATGGGGGCAACGCCGAAAAAACTCAAGGAGTTAGTACATTTTGGTATCATCCCCAAGCCCATGATATAGCGGTATTTATGCACAATTATCTGGTTAAAACCTTAAATAGACCTAGCTATGGGGTATATTGGAATAATCTAGCCCTCACTCGTCCTTATACATCTCCTAGCATATTATTAGAGTTAGGTTTTATGATTAATCCTGATGAATTTGAATGGATTACTAATCCTCAAGATCAAAAGCAATTAGCACAAATAATAGCCAATGGTATTACAGAATGGATAAAGAAGGACAATGAACAATGAACAATGTACAATTGACAGTTACCATTACCTTTAAGGAAGAGGATTGAATTAGATAGAAAGTGAGTGGGAAACCTTTTATCTTTTTATCCTTAAAAGAGGAGGTTTTAACGTTGAATGGATCAATTAATGGGGATGATTAATTAAATTAACATCTAACTAACTCTTAACACTTAATTGCTAACCGCTACTTAATGAGATAATCAGAATCAATATCGGCAATATTAGACTTAGAAAACTATGGGATTTAAAATTCTACTATTAATCTCGATCGTAATTATAACAGGGTTATTTTATATACAGAATGCCCAGACAATTACGCTAGTTTTTTTTGGATTTAATTCTCTCAATTTACCTTTATCTTTGTGGATTATTTTAGCAGTATTGGCAGGAATTTTTTCCAGTTTCATTATTCAATTGTTAAGCTATTCTGCTCCACAAAATCGAGACAATTCTTCAGCAAAAAAACCATCTTATAACCCTCCTTCTAGTCCTCAACCATCTTTTAAAAACACACCTAAAAATAAAGTTTTTTCTCAACCTTTGCCAGTAGAAAATAATACTCAATATAAGAGCCAACCTGAAGAAATAGATCCAGATTTTGACTTCGATTTTGAAGAAGATTTTATCCCGGAAACTTCTCTCATTTACCAAAAAGATAATATTAATATTAAACAAAAAAAAGAACAGATAAATCTAAATTTTGAAGATAATGTTCCTGTCGAAAATATTTCTCAAGATGAGGTAATTATTACAGAAAAAAATCAGGAAGTTTTAGAAAATATTAACTTTTCTATCTCAGAAACATTAGAGGAAGAATCATCAAAAATAGAAGAAAAAGAAGAAGACATGATTTATTCTCCCGTAGAAGATATACCTTCAGAAACTTTCTTGAAAATCAGAGAAGCCTCTCTTTATTCCTATCAACCGGGGGAAAAAACTGAAATTACTCCTAAACGTCTCAACCCGACTCCTCCTAAAACTCGATCGAGTAATTCTCCTAAATCATTGGATAATAAAGAGAGAAAACAAGTTTATGATGCCCCTTATCGGGTGATTTCTCCTGCATCTGACAATATATTACCGAAAGATGACGAAGAATTTTTCGATGATGATGAAGATTGGGATTTTTAGTTTTTATAAATTTTACAGAGAATGACTATTCATCATTTTCAATTCTCATCAACATAAATTTATTCCCTTGTTGAGTATAAAATTAATATTTTCATTCTCAGAAATCACTTTAATCTTAAATTATTCCAAATGAATAAGTATCTCTTTACTTTTTGCTCTTTAATTCTCTCTTATAATTGTTTTATTTTTACAGCTTCTGCTCAATCGAAAATATATAATCCGATTCCGATACAAGAAAGTCAACCGATTTCTGATACTCTCACCAGCGATGATATTCCCACAGGAGAAGGTGGTTTTGCCAGAGATTATATTATTAGTTTAGAAAAAGGTGATCAAATTGCGATCGATTTAATGTCAGATGATTTTGACACGGTAGTGGCTTTAATCAAACAAGATGGCACAACTATTGCAGAAAATGATGATGCCCCTGATAGTGAAAGTAATTCCCTTCTTTTTACCCGTATCGCCGAAGAAGGGATATATATTATTAGGGTAAAGGCTTTTGGTACTACTGGTAATGGAAAATTTACTCTAAAATTAACAAAATTAAAACCAGTACCCTAGAAAATGAATTAATTTTGACCAATGATGTTTTTATCAACTATTCAAACTATTCCTTCCTATCACCGATAATTTATGATAAAGGTGCAAGATCTAAACTAAATATTAACTTTTTTTGAGGAGATTTTTGTAAAAGTGTGGATCATTAACGATCGTTTGCTAAAATAACATCGGGTGCTAAAATAGCATCGAAAATTTAAGGATAATTATAGATAGTCTTTGAGTCAATCACTAGAAATTCCTAAACTTGATACTTTGGCGCAAGAATTAGCGGCTATTCAGCAAACAAGCTCGAAAAAAATAGCACTGCTAGGTTCTCGTCATGTTCCTATTACTCATCAACATTTAATCGAAATGATGAGTTACGCTCTTGTGTTAGAAGGCAACCGAATCATTACCTCTGGGGCGATAGGTACTAATTCCGCCGCAATCAAAGGGGCAATGAAAGCAGATCCAAATCTTTTGACGGTGATTTTACCCCAAAGTCTTCATCGTCAACCGAGAGAATCTCAAGATCAATTACAACAAGTTATTCACTTGGTAGAAAATCCTGATCATGATCATCTTTCCTTAGGAGAGGCTAGTGCTATTTGCAATCGAGATATTATTTCTCGTTGTCAACAGTTAATTTGCTTCGCTTTTCATGATAGTCAGACTTTAATGCAAACTTGCGAAGAAGCTGATGAACAACGAAAATTAGTCACTAGATTTTATTTTGATTAGTTCTAACAAAACTATAAAAAGTTATAAGCAGGAGACTTAAGGCAAAAATATCTCGTTTTGTCTTGTCTCATGCCCATAAAATCCTGTTTCTGTTTTACAATGGTTTTCAATTATTGGATCTTGGCAAGGATTTTTCATGCCTAATGGTTTTGTCCCAATTCACGGCGCAATTTATCTAAAGCATAACAACTGCTAAGGTATCTTATAGCCTCCCTCTCTCGTTTTTCTCCTAGTCTTAATTCATAACTCTCTACTTGTTTATCAGGATCTGCGATCGCAATATAGACTAATCCCACAGGTTTTTCTTCTGTACCACCTCCAGGCCCTGCTATTCCTGTAATAGAAATACTCCAATCGGTCTTAAATTTATGTTGAACTCCTTTAGCCATTTGTCGTGCCACGATCGCTGATACTGCTCCATATTCGGCTAAAAATGCTTCAGAAACGTCTAGTTGTTCAATTTTTACCTGATTACTGTAGGCGATGATACCTCCAATAAAATAACTCGAACTTCCTGCAACTTCCGTTAACATCGCACCTAATCCTCCTCCAGTACAAGATTCTGCGACACTAAGAGTCTGTCCTCTTTTTTCTAAAAGTTTACCCACCACAGAAGCAAGAGTGTCATTATCGTAACCCAAATAATCCTCTCCAGCGATGGATTCGATTTCTTTAGCCACAGGATGAATCAGATTTTGGGCTAATTGAATATCTTTTGCTTTGGCGGATACTCGCAATTTCACTTCTCCCATAGAAGCATAGGGTGCAACAGTAGGATTACTTAAACTAAAGAGATGATAAACCTTTTCGGCTAAAGCAGATTCCCCAATACCTCGAAAACGCATCATGCGACTATAAATAATTTCACTTCCCCATCCCTGAGTTTTTAGAAATGGTACAGCGATATTATGCCACATTTGTTTCATTTCAGAAGGCACACCCGGAAAAGTAAGAATCGTTAAATTTGGCATTGGTTGCCAAATCATCCCCGGTGCAGTTCCAGTTAAATTCGGTAGAATATCAGCACCTTGAGGAATTAGGGCTTGTTTTCGGTTATTAACCGTCATTTCTCTCCCTCTTTGCTCAAACTTATTCTTTATATCTTCAATTATTTCTTGTTTTTCTACTAAATTTGTCTTAAAAAAAGTTGCGATCGCTTCTGTGGTTAAATCATCAGGAGTAGGCCCTAAACCACCTGTAAAAATAAGGATTTGAGAACGTTTGGAGGCAATTTCAAGCACTTCATGAATACGATCGATATTATCTCCCACAACGGTTTGATAATAATGAGGAATACCTAAATTAGCCAATTCTTGTGCTAAAAATTGAGCATTACTATTAAGAATATCACCTAATAATAATTCTGTACCAATACAAATAATTTCTGCTGTCATTTTTATGGTGAATAATTGATAATCAATGGGAAACCAATAATTAATAATTTTTGATTTTCTCTCTTTTATTTACAGTCTCTTAGTTTTTAGTTTATCACTATAGAAAAAGAAAATAATATAGAATTCCTAAATCATTTGTGAGAATTTTAATTAAAGCGATTAGTTGTTAGTTTTTAGCTGTTAGTCTTTTTTCTATTAAAAAATAACTAATCCATTACTAATGTTGGCCAGAAATTTAACTTCACAATAGCTGATAACTAATAGCTAATTCCTGACTGCTAATTAAACATAATTATTTCTCAATTTCTCACAACTAATATAGGAAGAATTGCTATAGTTTATAATTTGAATAGTAAAAATTGATTTTTTTGTCGATCGTTTTTCGTAAAATTATTATCACTAATCATAATCAAAGTTTGACTACCATCAGCTAAACGAGGGCCGAATGTTAAGCCTTCTAAATTGTCTAATTTTATGCCTAATTTTTGTAAATCTAATACTAATTTTTTGTGAATAGAAGTTATATTATCAATATTTTCTGATAAGGTTTTTTGAGTAGAAATATCA
The DNA here is from genome assembly GCF_001548115.1 of Geminocystis sp. NIES-3709. Lineage (GTDB taxonomy): Bacteria > Cyanobacteriota > Cyanobacteriia > Cyanobacteriales > Cyanobacteriaceae > Geminocystis. The sequence goes on from NZ_AP014821.1 coordinate 3,416,607, forward strand.
GAGGCATTAGCCATAACTAATTGAAAAATTTTTGCCCCATATCCTCTTAACCCAAGAGTCCTTTCTAAACTTAATAAATATCCTTCTTGGGGTAAAGCTAATAAATCGGAAACACCATTAAAAAATACACCTAAAGATGGACTATTAATAGGGTATAAATGTTCTCCTACAAGAACTGGATCACCAAAAGGGTTAATTACATAGTGCATTAATCTTGACCTTAAGATGGTTTCCGGATTATTGAGATCCACATCTTGTACTAAGGCAGATTCAGTAACAGTAAATAATCTAAAGGGATCTTGATCCATGATACCATTAGCTTTAATGGTTAAAGATTCAAAACCTAAATTATTTTCTATACCTTTTTTTTCTTCTTCTTTAGATATATATCGATCGGGTATTCTTACAGAACTTTTAAAATTACCGTCTAAATCATATTCATTAATAAAAGGGGGCGTTTTCGTTTTAAAGACACCTTCACTGGCAATAAATAAAGTATTTCTAGGACTAAAAGCGATCGCTTCTGTATCACTTGTATTTGGTAAATAATTTTCGCCTTTTTCGTCTTTTAAAAAAGTTACATTTTCTATAGTAATATTATTAATTTTTTCATTATTTATATCAATTTTTAAGGTATAAAAACGGGCAGGAGAAAAATTAGCTCGATCGTCTGAAATCACATAATAAAGATTTTTTTCAGGGTTATATGTTATGCCAGAAAATCCACCAATAAGAGTATTTTGATAATTTGTATCAGTTAATTGATATTCTCCTAAAAACTGTAATTTTAAATCTAAAAATACCCTATTATCTGCTAAAACTGTTAAATTATAAAAGCCAAAAACGAATATTAAACAAGATAATAAAACACCGAAAAATCTGTTTATTTTGATACTCATTTACTCACACTTATTCTATATAGGATATTATCATAAGTTACTTTCATTACCTAAATCAAGTAATTTTATGAGAATTTAATCCCCCTCACCGATTAAAAACTACGGAATTAACTTTTTATTTTCTGACAACTCATATAGGAATGCTATATAGCATCGAGGTAAGGTTGAACATATCTTTTCCCTTTATTAATAAAAAAATCAGTAAATAAATGTCCATAATTATCTTGAATAATATCAAAAGATTTATCCATTCTATTCTGTCCATAGGTCAAAAATTGACAGGTAGATAAAGCATAAAATTCTTCTTCTTTTTCTGGTAAATTTTCTTTAAAAGCACTTATATATAACTCTCTACCTTCTTGAATAAGATTTTCCATTTCTGATGAAAATAAAATAACTTTTCCATCTTTTAATAGTATTTTTTTATTTTTAATAGAACCCATAGATAACTTCATACATTCTCTAGTTTGGTCGATCGATAAACACTCTTGATCCCCCCTACGATAAGCCCATTGAGTGCAACCATTAGTTACTTCTAAAGCTCTTAATAATGCTAATTTATCTAAATCTTCTGAATTAATTTCACTCCAAATGATTAAATAATTTTCTATTTTTTCTTGAAATTTATTAAAATCATTCTCAAAATATGGTTTTAATTCTTTAATTTCTGCTAATTTATGCCAATTAATATTCATAACTAATTTTTATTAATAATAGTTGTTACTAATCACCAAAAATAACAAACTGATTTTTTCCTGTTTGTTTAGGTGAATACAAATCTTGTTTTGCTTTTTTACTTATCACTTATAACTCAACACAAATATTTTGTGACTCCTACTTAAAACCTTTTAAAATTAATGAGTATTGTCATGATATTATTAATAATAATACCTTCTCTAATTTTCTCCATTGTGAAATTCGATCGCACCCATAGCGTTACTTCCTTAGCGAAATTTGATACACAAAAAACTCCCACTAGCAATAAATAATTAGTGGTTTAACTATTCATTATTCATTATTAACTATTTCATTATGGCACTGATTCAATGGTATCCGGGACATATTAGCAAAGCAGAACGACAATTAAAAGAACAATTAAAAAAAGTAGATGTAGTTTTGGAAGTCAGAGACGCAAGAATCCCCCTAGCTTCCCATCATCCCCAAGTAAAAGAGTGGGTTGGAGAAAAACCTCGCATTCTCGTATTAAATCGAGAAGATATGATTACCGATAGTTTACGTAAAGAATGGCATGAATGGTTTAAACGTCAAGGAGAAACACCTTTTTTTACCAATGCAAAAGACGGTAAAGGAGTAAAAATCATAAATAAGGCTTCTCAATCTGCGGGAATTGCTGTTAATGAACGTCGTCGTAATAGGGGAATGTTACCCCGTCCTGTTCGTGCTGTTGTCATTGGTTTTCCTAATGTAGGCAAATCGGCTTTAATTAATCGTTTACTTAACCGTAAAATTGTAGCTAGTGCTAGAAAAGCTGGAGTTACAAGACAGCTACAATGGGTGCGAATTTCTGATACGATCGAATTACTAGATGCTCCGGGTATCATTCCCTTAAAATTGGAAAATCAAGAAGATGCGTTAAAATTAGCAATTTGTGAAGATATTGGGGATGCAGCCTATAATAATCAAGAAGTTGCTCAGGCTTTTGTTGATTTGCTCGTAAATCTGGGTTCAGAATCTGTATTACTCGATCGATATGGTTTAGATGCTTTAGATATGACGGGAGAGGAGTTTATTATTAAATTGGCACAACTTAAGTATAACAATGATTTGGAACGGGTCGCTCGTCAATTATTACAGGATTTTCGTAAGGGTTATTTAGGAGCGGTTTCCTTAGAATATCCTCCAATTACTTAAGTAAGCTATAACTGAGATCTTGGATCAGAATAAAAATACTTAATAAACAAAGTTTAGAAAATTAATTTTAATAAATTTTAAATCAATTATTCTTACTTTTATCTCTTGCCTCTTGCATGAGTGCTTACCTTAATCACTAAATTTAATGATTGGTGCATTACACTTCGCAATACACCTGATGAATTTGTTAAGTGTCAACATCTCCTTGAGGGCTATCAGTACCCAAATATACTAACCCTTGCTCAATTTTAAGGGTGACAAAACTGGCATCTCGAATTAAGTGGGTAGCTTCTTTTACTCCCACAATAACAGGAATCCCTAACCTCATACCGATTTGAGCTGCGTGCGATCGAACTCCTGTTTCCTCTGTAACGATCGCCCCGGCTAAACGCATGGCATCAACATATTGATTATCTGTGGCTTTGGTAACTAATATATCCCCTTGACAGAAATTACTCAGTTGACTAATATCTCGAATTACTTTTGTCCTACCAGTAATTACTCCTTGACCAATCCCTACTCCTTCCGTCAGTAAACCTTTAACGATTTCCACTTTGATTAAGTCTGTCGATCCTGCAACACCTTGCAATGTACCTGCTGTCATTACAACCAAGTTACCGTCATGGAGTAAACCTTTTTCTCTGGCCACGTTAATAGCGGCTTGAAACACTTGACGCAATCCGGGTAAATCTAGTAATAGTAAAGGTTTGACACCCCAAACCAACTGTAATTGACGGGAGACGCTAACATGGGGGGTAATGGCAAAAATAGGAGTTTGAGGACGAAATTTCGAGACGTTACGAGCTGTTGCTCCAGTTTTTGTTAATGTCATGATAGCAGAAGCACCAAGTTTTTTCGCTATTTGCCCAACAGCACCGGCGATCGCCGTGGCAATGTTTTCATTATCAAATTCATCACTGTAGGGGGCAACTATTTTTTCTCTTTCTTGTTCAATTCTCGCCGCAATTTTTGCCATAGTGGCAACTGCTTGAACGGGATATTTACCGACGGCAGTTTCATTGGAGAGCATAACGGCATCTGTACCATCTAAAATAGCGTTAGCAACATCCGAAACCTCTGCACGAGTTGGACTAGGACTATTTGCCATACTGTCTAACATCTGGGTAGCTGTAATGATGGGAATACCGAGACGATTGGCGGTACGAATGAGACGTTTTTGTAAAATGGGAACATCTTCAGCAGGTAATTCTACCCCTAAATCTCCCCTTGCTACCATCACTCCATCACACAGAGAGAGGATTTCCTCCATTTGTTCAATGGCTTCGTGTTTCTCGATTTTGGCGATGACGGGGGTTGATTTTCCTGCACTACTGATTAAATCTTTGATTTCTAGGACATCTTGAGGATTACGAACAAAACTTAATGCTACCCAATCTACTCGTTGATCTAAACCAAACATTAAATCTTTTTTGTCTTTGTCTGTTAAGGCTTTGACGGATAAGTAAACGTTGGGAAAATTAACTCCTTTATTACTGGAAAGTACGCCACCCACCACCACTTGACAATGCAAATCTTTTTTTTCTAAGTCAATCTCTTTGACTATCATTTCTACCCTACCGTCATCAATTAAGATTCTGGCGTTAATAGGTACTTCTTCTGCTAAATGTTCATAGCTAATACAACCGATTTCTTGATTACATTCTACTTCCCTACTGGTTAAAATGTATCGATCGCCTTCTTGGAGTTCGATCAAACCACATTCAAATTTCCCTAACCGAATTTTCGGTCCTTGTAAATCTTGTAAAATACCAATAGGCTTATTCAATTCATTTTCTACTTGACGAATAAGACGAATACTACGCTGGTGGACATCATGACTACCATGAGAGAAATTGAGGCGAAAAGTGTTAGCGCCTGCGAGAATCATTTGACGCAAAGTTTCGGGATTTGCACAGGCAGGACCAACAGTGGCTACTATTTTAGTACGGTGGGGAAATTTATCTGACATCACCAAATATTACTGATAAAACGTAACACCACATTATATCTTAACAATTGACCGTTAACAATTATTTTTCTGAACAAGACGGCCAAAATATAGTAATTCTCGATAAATTGTGATATTTCTCTTGGATGAAAATTATATAATTTAGCATTAGTAACTCACAAAAGTTTAACAATTATTAATTATTATTTAATTTATTGCAAATAATCGATAATTCATGTTGTCAATATAGGGTATAATTTTTTTTGTTAAAATTTATTTTATTCGATTATAGCATATGAATAAAAAAACCCTTTCTCTTTGGGAAAAAATAGAAATAACAACAAAAAAAGCTCTTGAAATAGAAGCCTTACATTCGATTATCACCCATTATCATATTATCAAAAAAGATAATATTCCTTTTCTTATTAGAATAGTAGATAATCTCAATAAAAAAGATAAAGAGAAGAAAAAGCAAACAAAAATACAAATAAACTTTAATCCATTTTTACCCTATGAAAAAGATTTATTTGTTGAAAATATTAAAAATAATCATGTACTTATTTTAAATAAATTTAATGTTTTTAATCATCATTTATTAATTATTACTCGAAAATATGAAGAACAAGAAAGTGTTTTAAACATTGATGACTTTTCTGCTTTATGGACTGTTTTATCTCAAATTAAAGGATTTGCTTTTTATAATAGTGGTAAATTATCTGGAGCTTCTCAAGCTCATAAACATTTACAATTAGTTCCCTATCCTTTAGCTAAAGAAATAGAAACTATTCCTATAAATGATTTAGTTTTAAGTTATAAAAATACTCAAGAAATTATCAGTTTACCAGAGTTCCCCTATTTACACTCGATCGCTTTTTTTGGAAATATTAAAGAAAAATCATCAGAAGAATTAGGTAAAATTACCTTGGAGAATTATCACAAACTATTAGAGAAATTAAATATTAACATCGAAAATAATAAACCATTCAAAAATTATAATTTATTGATCACAAAACATTGGATGATGTTAATTCCTCGTTATCAAGAAAAGTTCATGTCCATTTCTATTAATTCTTTGGGTTTTGCTGGAGCTTTTTTAGTTAAAAATACAGAACAATTAAACTTAATCAAAGAATCTAATTTATTAGAAATTTTAGCTGAGGTTGCCATTAAAAGTAATTAGTTTTTGCTGAATGAATATTAAGGCTATGATATAATTAAGCTCTAAATATATAGGTGAAAATAAAAGCCTAAATTGTCAATTTTTAATTATAAAGGAATTTGCTACCATGATAAACAACAAAGATATTGAATATATGCGTCAGGCGATCGCTTTGATGCGAGAAGCAGGAGTCGTTAACAAAACAGGAGGGGCATTTGGTACAGTTGTTGTTAAAGACGGAGAGGTAATCGGAGCTTCTGGAAATAGTGTTTTGCGGGATAATGATCCCACAGCCCATGCAGAAGTAAACGCCATCCGTCAGGCTTGTAAAAAACTAGGAACGGTTGACTTATCGGGGGCTGTCTTGTACAGCAGTTGTGAATGTTGTCCGATGTGTTATGCGACTGCTTATTGGGCTAGAATTTCTAAAATTTATTACGCCGCAGGTTGGAGTGATTTTGCGGATCTTTTTGATGATGCCAATATTCAAGAGGACTTACTAAAAGAATATAAAAACAGGCTACTAGCACCTGAACAAATCCTCCAAGAAGAAGCACAAGCGGTTTGGCAAGAATTCAGAGAACTTCCTGACGGTGCGAGATATTAATTAGGATGTGATGAAAAAGTATAAGTGGTAAGGAGTAGGTATTAGGTGTTAGTTAAATAATGAAAAATCAATGCTTTTAGGCTTTTTGCAATATAAATATCAACAAATTGGTTTTAAAGAAAATAAAGTCACAAATGGTAAGTTTTTCTAAAAAGTAAAAAAAGTCTTGTCATTGCGAAGCAAAAAGCAATCTTTACCAAAAACTCAGGGGAATGTGTCGGAAAATTTGTAAAAGTATAAAAAGGGCGAGAAAAATGCTTATTAGTGCCAATAATTGCTCTTTTTTTGTACCTTTATCTTCTAGCCACTTTTGATAAAGGCGACTAACCCAAGGAACAGCGAACCAACCGGTGATGGCTACACTACAAAAATTTCCAAACAGCATCCATGTAGGAAAATCGATCGAAGATGGTTTTTTCAGAAGTAAATTAAACAACATCACGGTAGGATAAAGTACCAGTAAAACTAAAAGGTTAATTTTCCACACAGGGGAAGGATTACTTACACTTTGTTTTATCCAACGGGTATAACTCTCGAAATTTGCTTCTCCTTTAAATTGATAACCATTATTTTCTACCCCATAAAGTAATTCTCGTCTTTCTTTACTATCAATCCAGTTAATACAATGTTCAGGGGTATCGAATCGTAAAATTGTTTCAAAAACAAGGGTTTCTCCCTCTTCCACTAATATGGGGAAATTCTCACTAATATAACCAGGATAATTTTTAGCTTGTGTTCTTAATTTTTCTTGGGATTGTAAGAAATTATCATAGGCTAAGGGATTAATTCTATGGATAAAACGATATTCAAAATATTCATCTGATGGTTGGGGTAATGACGAGGAAGAAGTCATGATCAAAGATTAAACGGAGAAAACTTTTACTTTTAATTTAAGTTTATAACTTTATAGAGCTTACTTAGAGATAATGATAAAAATTAGATGATTCTGATAATATTAAGTTTTTGTGTGAGTTATGCAATTAATCAAAAGTCAAATTTATAATAATTAATAATTTTTAGAATTTCACCAGTAGATAAATAACTTTAATAATTTTCGGAAAAATCATGACGATCGAACTAAATATAACCGATAATGTTACTCAAATATTAACTGATTTTGCTGATTCAGCTACTTTCTGGGACGATTTTAACCTGATTTTTGGTACAGAATTTAATCAGACGATCGCAGAAGATTTTAGAAATCAATGGTTAAATCAAGATTTTTCCGTCCTTCCCATCGTTGAAATTATCAGCAGTAACATTTTAGGTAATGCTAATGGAGGTTATTCTTCTGACAATAATACTATTTATTTGTCCGATCGTTTTTTGACAATGGCATCATCGGCAACGGTGACATCTATTTTATTAGAAGAAATTGGTCATTTTATTGATGCTAAAATCAACGATACTGATACTCTAGGAGATGAAGGAGAACATTTTGCTAAAGTTATTCAAGGAATTGAGCTAACATCCGAAGATTTACAAGCATTAAAATCCGAAAACGACTTCGCAACTATTGTTATCGATAGGCAATCAATACAAATAGAAACCAGTACTACTTTTACTGTCATAAATACCAATGATAGTGGAGATGGCAGTTTACGTAAAGCGATAATCGATGCTAACAATACGGCTGGAACTGATACTATTACTTTTAATATAGGTGGCAGTGGCACAGTCAAAACCATTCTTCTTTTATCGGCATTACCCACTATCACCGAAACGATTATTATTAATGGTACAACTCAATCAGGGTTTAGTTCAACTCCCATTATCGAACTCAATGGATTGAATGCTGGAACTAATATAAATGGAATCATATTAAGTGACGGTTCTAGTGGTAGTACTATTCAAGGATTAGTTATCAATCGTTTTAATGGTAACGGGATTGTTATTCAAGGTGATAGTACGGGCAATACCATTAAAGGTAATTTTATTGGTATAGGTGGTAGTGGTGCATCGGATCAAGGCAATGGTAGCAATGGCATTAGAATAGAAACAGCTAATAATATTATTGGTGGTAGTAATGCCAATGAGCGAAATGTGATTTCTGGTAATACTCAAACAGGTATTTTTATTACAGGAACAAGTGCAACAGATAATACAATACAAGGTAACTATATTGGCATAAATGCTACTGGCACAGGTGCAATCAAAAATGATACCTACGGTATTCAAATCGCTAATGGTAGTAAAAATAATCTCATCGGTACGAATGGAGATGGCACTAATGACAATACAGAGGGCAATGTAATTTCTGGCAATGGTGATATAGGCATAATCACGGAAAATAATGGTACAACGGGTAATGTTATCGCAGGTAATTATATTGGTACAAATCCCACTGGTACAAGTGCCATTGCTAACAAACGAGGAATTTATATTGCCAATGGTGCAGAAAATACCTTAGTGGGTACAAACAGTGACGGTGTATCCGATGATTTAGAAAGAAATATTATCTCAGGTAATACTGAAAATGGTATTTGGATTGTTAACGGTTCAGGTACAACGCAAAATCATACCATTAAAGGTAATTATATCGGTACAAGTAAAGATGGTAGTGCAGACTTGGGTAATGGTAATAATGGTATCGAAATTAATGGTGCAACCAATATTACTATAGGAGGTAGTAATGCAGTCGATCGAAATATTATCTCAGGCAACAATCAAAGAGGTATTTTTATAACAGGTAGTACGGCTTCAGGAAATACCATCGAAGGTAATTATATCGGTACAAACAAAGATGGTAATGGAGATTTAGGGAATAGTTGGGAAGGAATAACGATCGAATCTAGTAGCAATACTATTAAAAATAATCTGATTTCTGGTAACGATGGCTCTCAAGGTGGATTATATCTAAATGGTACAAACGCAAATAATAATACGATCATCGGCAATAAAATAGGTACAGATGCCACAGGAAACTCGAAAATAGGCAACTCTACCGGAGGGATTACCATTAATAACGGTTCTAATAATACTATCGGTGTTAGCAATGCGCTCGATCGAAATATCATCTCAGGCAATAATGAGGTAGGTATAGTTATAAAGGGAAGCAGTGCCACTAATCAGCTAATCCAAAATAATTATATTGGTACAGATATTGATGGAGACACCGCTTTAGGCAATGGTTTTGAAGGAATAACGATCGAAACAACTCAAAATACCATTAAAAATAACGTTATTTCAGCTAATGGTGGCTCTCAAGGAGGATTATGGTTAAATGGTGTTAATGCGAAAAATAACACGATCATTGGTAATAAAATCGGTACAGACACAACGGGGAATGTTGATTTAGGGAATGTGCAAGAAGGTATTACTATTAATAATGCTACTAATAATACCATCGGTGGTAGTAATGCTAATGATCGAAATATCATCTCAGGAAATAATACTGCTGGTATTCTCGTTGTTGGAAATAGTAGTGATAATTTAATCGAAGGTAATTATATCGGTACAGATATTGATGGAGACACAGGGTTAGGCAATAATTTTGAAGGAGTAGGCATTTATTCCTCTCCTAGTAATACGATTAAAAATAACGTCATTTCTGCCAATAAAAGTTCTGTGGGAGGAGTTGTCATTGAAGGTAGCAACACCAAAAATAACTGGGTAACAGGCAATAAAATTGGCACAGATGCCACAGGGAATAATAATTTAGGTAATACCTCACGAGGCATAAGTATTAATGACGGCTCATCGAATAATATTATTGGTAGTAACGAAGATAAAAGTAATGACAATAACGAGGGGAATATAATTGCTAATAACAGTAACGGTGTCTTTATTGACGGTAGCAATAATAGTATTGTCAAGAATCAAATCATTAATAATAGTCTTAATGGTATTGCCATAGTTAACGGAAGCAATAGTGTTAATAACCTGATTTCCCAAAATAAAATTACCAATAATGGAGAATTAGGCATTGATCTTAATTATGATGGTATAACTGCTAATGATCCCAATGATACAGATACTGGGACTAATAATCGACAAAATTATCCTTTAATCACGATCGACAATAGTGGATTTATCAATGGGTTTTTAAATAGTAACCCCAATAGTACCATCCGCATCGAATATTTTAGTAACACAACACCTGATGCTAGTGGTAAAGGAGAAGGGGAAACCTTCATCGGCTTTGAAGATGTTACCACCGATAGTAATGGTAATGCCACTTTAAATTTTGATAGCAAAAATGCCCCCAATGTCACGGCTACAGCTACTATTGCTAATAATACTTCTGAGTTTTCTAGCCCTGCAATTATCCCCGTTGTCACCATAGAAGCCATTGACGCAACGGCGAATGAAAACGGTAATATTGGTACTTTTCGCATCAGTCGCACAGGGGATTTAATCGCTCTTACGGTGAACTATACCATTACTGGTACTGCTACTAATGGCGTTGACTATAACACTATCACCAGTTCGATCGAAATTCCCTTAAATCAAACCTATGCAGATATAACCATTACCCCTATCGATGATTTTATCGATAATGAAGACACTACTGTCATTCTTACTTTAACCGACAGTAACGATTATGACTTAGGCACTTCTGGCACAGAAACAGATACCATAACCATCGAAAATGATGATACTGTCGGAGTTACTATTACGGAATCAGGAGGAAATACGACAGTAACAGAAGGGGGAGGAAATGATAGTTATTCGATCGTCCTTAATTCTGAACCCACAGATGATGTTACCATCAATATTAGCACTGATACTCAAGTTGATACGAATGTTAGCAGTATAACTTTTACTTCCTTAAACTGGGATACACCTCAAACTATTAATGTGAGTGCGCCTGACGATGGTATAGACGAAGGGAATCACTCAGGAATAATAATCCATAGCGTTGTTAGCAACGATGTCAAATATGATAATATTTCCGTCAATCCTATTAATGTAACAGTGATTGAACCTTCCTTAGTCTATTCCAGAGGTACAGGAAATCCTGATAATATCACTGGTGGTTATGGTAAAAATATCATCGATGCTGGGGGAAGCAATGACTATATTTTAGGAAATATTTTTCAAGATACATTGTTAGGCGGTAGTGGCAATGATACTATTAAAGCCGATGATGGAGACGATATTCTTGATGGTGGTAGTGGTAATGATATTCTCAAGGCTGGAGAAGGCAATGATATTATTAAAGGCGGTAGCGGTAATGATACTTTAATAGGAGGCATGGGTAACGATACTTTAACGGGGGGTAGTGGTAATGACTATTTCCGTTTTAATTCTCCTAATGATGGTATCGATACTATCACTGATTTTAATGTCCTCTATGATTCTATTTATCTTACTGCTCTTGGTTTTAATTTATCCATCGGTGAGTTAAACTCCAATCAGTTTATTATAGGTACAAATGCCACTGCCAGTGATCATCGTTTGGTATTCGATCGAAATACAGGTGATTTATTTTTTGACAATGACGGTAATGGAGTCAATTCACCAGTACAGATTGCAACTTTGAATCCTCGATTAGCTTTGACGAATCAAGACTTTATTATTATTTAGAGTCACAAAAAAGTTACTATTTATATAATGTTGATATTGGAAAATTTAATAATAATAATTTAGTAAATATTAAGATCATAAATTATGAACAAAAAAATAATTATTTTAGATGATTTAGAAGAACAAAGTCAGTTTTTTTTAAGACTACTCCATGAAGCAAATTATACAGTAGTGATTACTGATAATGAATCAGAACTTTTAGATTTAATAAACAACGAATATATTGATCTTATTTTACTTAGTGCCACTTTTAAAGATAAAGATGTTTATTTGATCTGTAAGAAAATTAAACTGTTAGAAATGGGAGAAAATATTCCCGTAATTTTTATTAACCGAGATCATCGTTATTTCGATGCAGAAACAATGTTTAATGCGGGAGGTGCTGACTATATTAGCTATCCTTTTAGTTCAGCAGAGATACTCCATAAAATTTCTATTCAGTTGCAAATTAAAACTCTCCGTCAGGAATTAACAGAAAAAACTAATCAACTTCATAAATTAATTCCCCATTATCAAAAATTAAAATTAGCCTTAGAAAAAGCTAAATTAGAATTAGCTAATATTAATCAAACAAATCGATCGAGTTTATTACCTCAAAAAGAAGTCTTCGAGCAAACTTTAGCACAAGAATGGTTAAGAGGTGCAAGACAAAGATCATCTTCAGGAGATTTATCAGGAACAAATATCTCTCTGATTATGGGAGAAATTAATGATTTTAAAAATTATCAGAAAAATCATGAAAAAGATTTAACTGAAAACTGTTTGAATATTATTGGTAATACGATTAAATCAACGGTAAAAAGACCGGGAGATTTTGTGGGAATATTTACTTTGGGAAAATTTGCAATTTTGTTACCAAATACCGATCAAGATGGTGCGCAAAAAGTAGCTGAAATAATTAATGAGAAGATACAGAATTTACAAATACCTCATCATTATTCTGATTTTACTGAATATATTAGCTTAAGTTTTGGCATTGCTACAGGTATTCCTAGTCAGGCTTTACCTCCCAATGTTTTAGTTGAGGTGGCAGAAAATGCTCTTAATGTGGCTTTAGCAAACAAACGGGATAATATTATTATCATCGATAATTTTTAAAAAAAACTTGATTTGCACCTCGATAAATAAAGATAAATAAAGTTGATGTTTTCAATTCTCCCAATGATCGAAAATTAAAGATTTTCAATTCTGCATTCTTTCAGTAGGTACAATAAGGGTATGATTAGTATAGCAAAAGTTTTTATTATCAACCCCCTTCAATTTACTCAGCTATGAATGGAGAATCATCCTACAGCAACGAAATCTATCACTTTATTGCTTTTCTCGTGTCCATGAACGTGGTTTTGTGGAGTACTCCCGTAGTCAAAAATATAGGTTTAAAAAGTGGTCATGTAGATAAACCAGATCCTCGTAAAGTACATCGGAAACCGATCGTACGTATTGGAGGGGTAGCCATTTTTGCTGGAACAACAGCAGGATTATTAATAGTATGGTGGTTAGGAGGTTTTGGAGTATTATCTGCACAAAAAGATGCCGAAATCTGGGGTGTAACAATCGGTGCTATATTTTTCTTTTTCATCGGTTTAGCAGATGATTTATTTAACCTTTCTCCTTCTTCTCGTCTTATTATGCAGTCGATCGTAGCGAGTTTTGCATGGTATAAAGGAGTTAAAATCGAGTTTTTTACCCTTCCTTTCGGAGAATTAATTAATCTCGATATGTGGTGGTTAAGTCTTCCTATTACTGTTATTTGGTTAGTGGGAATGGTAAACGCTATTAATTGGATTGACGGTTTAGATGGTTTAGCGGCAGGAGTGTGCGGTATTGGTGCGGTAGTGATGTTGATTGTCAGTTTATTTATGAATCAACCGGCGGCGGCATTGTTAGCGGCGGCATTGGCTGGAGGGGCGTTAGGATTTTTAAAATATAACTTCAATCCTGCCGAGATATTTATGGGAGATGGTGGTGCTTATTTTATGGGATTTATGTTAGCAGGGGTGGGAGTGATTGGTTTAGCCAAAACCGCAGCAGTAACGGCGGTAATTTTGCCTTACATTATCCTTGCTGTACCGATTTTGGATATGTCTTGGGTGATTTTTTCGAGAATGTTACAAGGTAAATCTCCTTTTTTACCAGACAACCGTCATTTGCACCATCGTCTTCTACAAGCTGGAGTTTCACAACGTTTGACAGTTTTATTCATCTATTCCTTAACTCTATGGGTAGGTAGTTTTGCCCTCGTCTTTTCTGGTTTTCCCAGTGGAGGAGTTTATGCTATTGGTGCAACTATGCTATTAATTTATACTACTTGGCAGGTATGGCGCCATCGTCGAGTTGATTCCAATATAAATGATTGATAATTTATCAAAAAATATGTTTTTTTCTTTATCAGGACAAAAATTATTTAACTGGTATCAACAAGCTAAACAACAAACTATTATTAATAATATTCCTTTATTTGAATTAGACTATTTATTAATAGAATTAACTAACTTAAATAATTTGAATTTACGACTTAATAATTATCAAAATAATGATCAAATTATCAGTAAAAAATCCCTAGAAGAATTACAAAATTTGTGGGATTTACGAGTTAAAAAACGTTGTCCTGTTCAGTATTTAATCGGTGAATGTCACTGGCGTAATTTCACTCTCAAAGTTACTCCAGATGTTTTAATTCCCCGTCCAGAAACAGAGTTAATCATCGATCGAGCGTTACAATTAACTGAACAATATCCTTATTTACGATCGGGTAAATGGTTAGATTTAGGTACAGGAAGCGGTGCGATCGCCATTGCATTAGCGGATACTTTTCCAGAAGCAGTAATTTATGCCGTTGATAAAAGTGAAAAAGCCTTAAAAATTGCCCAAGAAAACGCTTTTAATTTAGGATTTTTTAAAAGAATTAAATTTTTTCATGGTTCATGGTTTAATCCTATAAATGAGCTTAAAAATGGCTTTAGTGGTATTGTTTCTAACCCTCCTTATATTCCTTCTCAAGTAGTTTTACAATTACAACCCGAAGTGATAAATCATGAACCAAGAATCGCTTTAGATGGCGGAGATGACGGATTAAATGATATTAGACACTTAATTATTAATGCTCCTAATTTTTTAATTAATAATGGTGTTTTTATCTTAGAAATGATGGACGGACAAGGAGATTTTGTTGAAAAATTTTTAATTAATAATACTAACTATACCAATATTAAAATCGATCGAGATTTAGCTAATTTAGAAAGATTTGCTCTTGCTTATCATCGTAAAAAAGTAATTGCATAATAAAATTAAGAATTAAAATATTTATTTTCTATTAATCTTAAAGATAGTAAAATTTCTGCAAACATTCTTTGAAAAGCATAATACCAACCCCCCCAACCATCAAAAATTCCTCCTTTTAAAAATAAGCAATAAATAAACACAATAAAAGGAGCTAAAATAATTTGTTTACGAATACGATCGCTTAGACTTAATTCATAAAAAGGAGTGTTTAATATTTTTTCAACTTCTAATACCATATATCGATCTTGAGCCCATAACCATCTACTTAATGATTTTCGATCGTCATGATAAATATAACTTTTAAGATAACTAACTTTGCCTTCAATTATAACTTTATGAGCATGACCATCATCTCGATAATGAGCCGTATTTTTTTTATATAAACATATTCTCGGAGGTAAAATAGTTTTTTTTAAAGGTTTTCCAAAAATGCAATAACTCAAAGGAATTAAATAACCATTAATTTCAGAATTGACGTTTAAAATAGTTAATTTATTGATTAAATCATCACTAAGAATATAGTCTCCATCAAGAGATAAAACCCAAGTATTTTTTATTAAAGATAAACCATAATTACACTGTTTTGCAAAGGACTCAAATTTTCTGAAAAAAACTTTGACATTAGAATAAGATTTTAAAATTTCGATGGTTTTATCGGTACTAAAACTATCTATAACAATAACTTCTTTTGCCCATGTTAATTTATGAAGAGTTCGATCGATATTCGGTTCTTCGTTATAGGTTAAAATCAGTGGTGTAATTGTGTTTAAATCCATATTATTATTAGTTGACAATTCTAAATTTTCAATTCTCCATTATCAATTCTTAGAAATTATTTTCTAGTTGATAAGCCAGTTGTAAAATTGTCGCTTCATCGTTGGGTTTTGCTACTAATTGAACTCCTATAGGAACACCATCTGAAGTAAATCCTGTGGGAATAGCGATCGCAGGTTGTCCTGTCGCATTAAAAGCAGGACATGGAGTAATCCAATCAATAATTTGTTGTAATGTTTCTTGAGGAGATAAATTTGCCCATGCCCCGACTTTAATCGGGGGTTGAAGATAGGTAGGCATGAGTAAAACATCAAAATCCGCAAAAAGAGAGACTATTTGACGAGATATAATCTGCATTTGGTGTACAGCCCTTAAATATTCTCCTAAATCTTGAGATTGCTCTTTTAACCATTGATTCATAGGGCTAAGAATTTGATCAGGAAAACCTGATGCTATAATACTCGATCGCCAAACTGTTACAAAAGGCTCAACTAAAGCAGTAAAATCAGGGATAATTTCGATCAAAATATGTCCCATTGCTTCTAATTTGTGAGCAGTATTTTTTATCTGTAATTCTAAAATCTCATGGGCTTTTCCTGTGGGTAAAACTTCTGTGGCATAAGCAATTTTTAATTTACCAGTATTTTGAGTTACTGCTTCGAGAAAAGAAATTTCTGGATTAGGCAACCAATAAGGATCTCCAGTAATATATCCTGAAAGGACATCTAGTAACGCTGCACTATCAGCTACCGTACGACTTAAACAACCATGAGTGGCTATTCCACCGAAATAATCTCCTACAGGGGCATTAGAAATTCTACCCCTTGAAGGTTTTAAACCAACTAAGCCACAACAAAATGCTGGACCTCTTACAGATCCCCCCCCATCGGATCCGGGGGCGATCGGAATTAAACCACCTGCAACCGCCCCCGCCGCACCACCGCTTGATCCCCCCGATGTGTATTCTAAATTGTAAGGATTGCGCGAAGGTGGGAATCCGATACTTTCTATATACGGTAATGATCCTAATTCTGAAGTGGCAGTTTTACCCATGATAATAAATCCTGCTTGTTTAATTTTGGTGACGATACCGCAATCATAGTCAGAGATTTGATCTTTAATAAAACCATTGCCATAACTTATCGGCATTCCTTTGACTGGATATAAGTCTTTAATAGCGGTAGGAATACCAAAAAATAAAGGTAGGGTAGAAGTATCTTGGGTATTTCCTAAAATCTCAGTTTTAAGTTGTGCTTCTTTTAAGGCACTCTCGATCGAAATATGAGCAAAACTATGAAGTTGAGGATCGATTTTAGTAATTCTTTCGGCAAAAAATGTCGTTAACTCAAGAGGTGAAATTTTTTTTTCATGAATTAGTTTGCTTAATTCTAATGCTGAGAGAGATTCGAGATTTTTGATCATAATTTGCAATGAAAAATTGGTAATTAGTTCATGAGCAACGACGAAAGTTCTTAGCCTTGTAATAAATTACAAGGTGAATAATTTTTATATCTCCTCATTTAAAAAATAGGATTCTGATGCTCAAGATTAGGTTGTACTTTAATACGAATTAAAATACAGGTAATATTATCATGGCCATTAACTTGATTTCCTAGATCAATTATTTGGGTAATTCCTTCTTCTAAATTGGCTTTAGAACTAATTAAGGGTAATAAATTTGTTTCCCAATGATTCTCCAATAAATCGTTATCACATAAACCATCAGAACACATTAGTAATAATGTATCTTCTTTAATATCTAAAAAGTTAATATCAGGGTGTACAAAATTATTATCTCTTGGGCCTAAGGCTTGAGTTAATTGATAGGCATCAGGTCTAGCATGGGCAATCTCTGAATCCACTCCATGTTTGATTTCAGCTTGAGCGACAGAATGATCGACGGTTAATTGTTCTAACCCCCATTTACGGGTTACTTTATAAATTCTACTGTCTCCCACATGGGCGATCACTGCTTTGGTATCTTGAAGAAAAGTCATGACTAAAGTTGTCCCCATTCTTCCTGAACCCGTTTGTCCTTTGTTAATATTTGCAGAGTAAATAGCTTCGTTAGCTTTGATGATACCGTTTCTGATAATTTCTACTTCTGGTAGTTCTTCTGTCCAATTTTCTTTAAAATAACTATAGAGATTTTTGACTGCCATGGCACTGGCAACTTCCCCTGACGCATGACCCCCCATACCATCACAAACAATAAATAATCCTTTTGCCGTGTAGTATGACCCTTGAGGACTTTCTCTTTTCTGGATAGATGTTTCAATGGCAAAACAATCTTCGTTATGTCCTCTTTTTCTACCAATATCGCTTAAGCCTACTTCTGTGACATTTAAAAGTCTCATTGGTAACACGATCGTGGGCTGATCATCTCCATCGGGACTGTTGATTTGGGTAGCTTCTTCTCCTTCAGGCTCTTCGTCGTCGAACTGATTTACTAAGTCTTTGAGTTCGTCTTCTCCCGGAATAAATATGACATCTTCTGTTTGATTTTCTTCTTGTTCTAATATTGATTGCAACTCAATCTCCTGAATTATTGATTGTAATTCCGATCGAAGTTCTTTAATATCGTCAATCTCTCCTGATTCTATTTTAATCATTAAATCGGTGATAATAGTTTTATAATCTCCCCCCGATAAATCTTCTATTAAATAAGCCCATATTTCCACTAACTGTCTTAGTAAAGGAGGATCGTTGTCACGATCGAGATAAATTTTATCTAAAATTAATGTACCATCTTGTTCGACTTTCAAGTTATCAACTCTAAGCAATGTTTCACAACATTCGATTTTAGAAAAACTTTTCCATAGTTTTGCCATTTTTTGCAGATAGGGTAAAACTTGGGTAATTTCTAGGGAATTAACTTTTAAATATTCTTCTAGGGTTTGATTATGTTTATGATTAGTGATAATTACAAATTCTTGATTATTTTCCTCATCTTCCCATCCATCCAACAATTCAGGTACTGTGGGGTTGTACTCCGTTAAGGTAAGGTAAGCAAATGCTAAATCTGGTATTCCTGATGATTTTAAACTTTCTCTCTCAAAACTTTCTACTAAGTCTAAATTCTCGTCTAAAATGCCTCTTTCTGTAGGGGTTGTATCTTCTACTTCTATACAAAAGTACTGACGATCGCCACAGGTAGCAAAAGGAGATAGAGATTTATTTTCTAAAGTTGTAGTTAAAATATATCTATGATGAAACGCTTTTGTATCTGTAGGTAAAATAAAAGGAATAAAAGGAGATTTTTTCAAAGCACAACTAATAATACACTGATATACTGGATTGATGGAATCATTATCGATCGACATATTTTATCATCCTGATTACTTATAATTGAATATTATATACAAGGAATAATGAATGGTGAATAGTTAATAGTTAATAATGAATAGTGAATAATTAATAATTGTTAACAGCTTATTCCCCTATTAAAATTATATCTTATATTTCCCCACGTCTTAATTTTTGTTATGGATAAATATCCCAAATTAGTTAGAGATAAAATACCTGAAATTATTAACACAAATCAAAATCAGTGTCAAGTAAAGGAATTAAATCTTCAAGAATATAAACAGGCTTTAAAAGAAAAATTAGTAGAAGAATCTCAAGAGGTTTTAATTGCTAAAGAATCTGACTTAATGGAAGAAATCGCAGATGTTTATGAAGTAATAGAAGCTCTTATTTATAGTTATAAATTAGATAAAAATAAAATTAAAAAAATTAAAGAAAATAAAGCAAAAACTAAGGGAAAATTTAGTAAAAGATTATTATTAAGACCAGAAAGACAGATAATAATTCAAGAAATTGATAAATCAGAAACTGAAATATTAAATTCTGCGGAAGATTTTTTAAAAGAACAAATATTGCCTCAAGCTCATTTAATAGATGAGGATTATAATATTTTAAAACAAAAATTGTATTTAATGAATGATGTTAATTCTCAATTTTTTAGATTAAAATTAGCACAAAATTGGGGCGGTTTAGAAATGAGTAATTTAGGGTTTTATTCATGGCAAATAATAATGGCAAAATATTCAGGTGCTTTATGTTTTTTGCAAACTCAGCATCAAAGTTCGATCGTCATGTTAACTCAAGGTAGCCAACAAATTCAAGAAAAATATTTACCAAAGATTATTCAAGAAAATCAGTTTTGTGGAGTTGGTTTTTCTCATTTAAGACGACAAGGAAAACCATCATTAACAGCAACTCAGGTTAAGGGCGGTTATGAATTAACGGGATTTGTTCCTTGGATTACTGGTTATGGTATTTTTTCTTATTTTATCATTGGTGCTACTCTAGTCGATCGACAAGAATTATACGGAATTTTGCCTTTTTTCCCTCATCACAACTTACAATTTAGTACATCAATGAAACTTTGTGCAATGAATAGTACCAATACGGTGACAGCAACTTTAACTCAATGGTTTTTACCCGAAGAAGATGTGGTAATGATTAAACCTGCTGACGCTATCCATAAAAAAGATGAGGAAAATGTTTTATATAATGGTTTTTTTGCGTTGGGTTGTGCTCAAGGTGCATTGCAAATAGTCAAAAAAAACTGTCACAAATTAAATTTAGAAGAAGTTGATAATATTTACACCAAATTAAAAACTCAAACAGAAAATTTACAAACAGAAATGTTAGATATTATTGTTAATTCTCAGGGTGATTTTTCACAAAAATTAGCTTTAAGAGTACAAGCAATTAATTTAGCGTACCGTTGCTCGATCGCTGGTATTATAACCAGTAAAGGTGAAGCAAATCAATATGATCATCCTGCTAACAGAATGTATAGAGAAGCATTACTATATAGCGTTTCAGGACAAACTATTCCAGTTTTAAATAATTCTTTATTATCTTTTGAATAAATAAGATTCTGTTTTTAAGTTATCAAAAAAATGAACAATCAATAACGAATAACTCACTAATTTTGCGAATCATTTATTCTTGTCTATTGTTAATTAAGCTAAGACGCATTTAACTTGTATATAATTTAATGATAAAGAACTCTTTCTCCTTGTCTCCCTGTCTTCTTCTCTTCCTCTCTTGCCTTTACTGACAGCAAACTACATAAGTTTTAGCTTATTAACTAGCGGCTTGTAATCTAGCTCTTGCTTTTTTAACGCTTTGAGTTGCTTTCATTTGTTGACGACGATCGCCACTAGCTGTCGCTTGTTCGAGGGATTTTTGAGCTTCATCCAAAGTAGTTTGAGCTTCTTCTTTGCTAATAGAATCTCCTAATTCAGCACCATTAACCAAGATTTTGACTTCATTTTGTTCTACTTCAGCAAAACCGCCCATAATAGCGATCGACTTCCATTCTTTATCAGGACGAATTCGTACTACACCAATTTCAAGATTAGTTAATAAAGGAGCATGATCTGTTAAAATCCCTAATTGGCCACTACCGCTAGGCAAAATAACCTCTTGAGCAGTTTGATCCCACACAGTTTTATCTGGTGTAATTATTCTTACTGTTAAAGTCATAATTTGAATATACTTTATATTTTAATTTTTTATTTAAGTTCGTACTTATGTTTTAATTCCTAATTCCTAATGAATATTTAGCCTTTCATTTTTTCGCCTTTAGCGATAACTTCATCAATGTTACCAACCATATAGAAAGCCTGTTCAGGAAGACTATCTAATTCACCAGAAAGAATTTTTTTGAATCCTTTAATGGTGTCTTCTAAAGTTACATATTTACCAGGGCTACCAGTAAATACTTCTGCTACGAAGAAAGGTTGAGATAAAAAGCGCTCAATTTTACGAGCACGATCGACTACTAAACGATCTTCTTCGGATAATTCATCTAAACCGAGAATCGCAATAATATCTTGTAATTCCTTATAACGTTGTAAGGTAGATTGTACCGCACGAGCAGTATTATAGTGTTCTTCACCAACAATACTAGGTTGCAACATAGTACTACTGGAATCAAGGGGATCAACTGCAGGATAAATACCTTTAGAAGCCAAACCACGAGATAATACTGTAGTACCGTCTAAGTGAGCGAAGGTAGTAGCAGGAGCAGGATCTGTTAAGTCATCGGCGGGTACATATACCGCTTGAATAGAGGTAATAGAACCTTCTTTGGTGGAGGTAATACGTTCTTGTAATTCACCGACATCTGTACCGAGAGTGGGCTGATAACCTACCGCAGAGGGCATTCTTCCTAACAATGCAGATACTTCAGAACCTGCTTGAACAAAGCGGAAAATATTGTCAATAAAGAGTAATACGTCTTGTTTATTAACATCACGGAAATATTCTGCCATAGTTAACGCAGATAAACCTACACGCATTCTAGCTCCGGGAGGCTCGTTCATTTGCCCGTAAACAAGAGCAATTTTTGAATTTTCAGGATTTTCAGAATCAATTACCTTAGATTCAATCATTTCGTTGTAGAGGTCATTCCCTTCACGGGTACGCTCACCTACACCACCAAATACAGATACTCCACCGTGTTGAATAGCAATGTTGTTGATTAATTCCATCATAATAACGGTTTTACCAACACCAGCACCACCAAATAAACCAATTTTTCCACCTTGACGATAAGGAGTTAATAAGTCAACAACCTTAATACCAGTTTCAAATACAGTGGGTTTAGTATCTAAATCAGTAAACGCAGGGGCTTTACGGTGAATAGGAGAGGTTTCAGTTGTGTTTACAGGCCCTTTATTATCAACAGGTTCGCCTAAAACATTAAAAATACGTCCTAAAGTTGCTTTACCAACAGGTACACTAATAGGTACTCCCAAATCAACTATATCCATTCCTCTGACTAAACCATCAGTAGTAGTCATGGATACTGCACGAACTTGGTTATCGCCCAAAAGTTGTTGAACTTCGCAGGTAACAGAAACTTCTTGTCCTGCTTCGTTAGTTCCTTCAACACGAATAGCGTTATAAATACGGGGAAGACTGCCGCTAGGAAATTCAGCATCAACCACCGGCCCAATTACTTGAATGATTTTACCGACGTTTGTTTTTTCTTGTACTGCAACCATGCTGATTTATTGTTAATTTACTTTCGTAAATGTTAATTTATAATAAAATTTGCCACTTTCAAGATTATCATGGACTGGATCAATTTAGAATTCAGAATTTGGAATTTAAAATAAAAAACCTGTAATATTAGGAATTTACGAAAATTCTAAACTTTTCTTTCATTTAAGTACTTAGCCTTTTACTTGAAATGAGTTAAAAGTCAACTATTAATTGTTTCAGGTGTTTTCTAATGATCTCATCCGATCGAATCTTGATATTTTTTAGTTATTGCCAAGACAAACAGAACATGAGGACATTTTCAAGATATAGGGAAAATTCATTATTAACTGTCTAATTTTAACTGTTATCTGAAATTTTTTGTGGTAATGTTACTTGAATTGTTAATTTTACGATAGATATTTAATTCTTAATGGAAATAAATTTTTTGCTCTACAGAAAGAAGATAACTACATTTTTAATGATCATTGTTGTTTTTTTTGCTTTGATGAATTTGTATATTCAAATATCCAAGTATCATTTTGATATTCGTAGTGAATGGATGGTGGTTTTTAACCTCGATCGAGAGATGAATTTTCCTACATTATATTCCGTTTTTTTATTAATAATTTCTGCAATTATTTTAAAACAAATTTTTTTACTTAAAAAACAACTTCACGATCCATTTTTTAAGCATTGGAGAAACCTATATTATATTTTTATCTTTTTATCATTAGATGAAGGTTTGCAGTTACATGAAGCTCTTATCCTTAGATCGGTAGGCGATCGATTAATCGGTATTTTTCATTTTGTTTGGGTCATTCCTTATACAATATTAGTGATCATATCTATATTTTATTTTGCCAAACTTTTGGCAACTTTGCCTACAGAAATTATGAGACTTTTTCTTTTTTCTGGAGGATTATATATAGGAGCCGCTTTAGGTTTTGAAATGCTTGAAGGTGCATGGGTTAGAATTGCAGGAGGAATGCAAAATTTAGCTTATTCCCTATTAGCCACTACGGAAGAAATATTAGAGATGATAGCTATAATTATCTTTATCAATACCTTACTTACATACATTATCAAATATCAAGGAAAATCATTAAAATTTTTGATTGAAATTAGATAAAATTCGACTATTATTCTTAATTTTTCATTGGTAAATAGCCTTCTATTAAAAAGTCATCACCAATTGCGGAGATATTAGTATCATGTAATATTAAAGCATCATTTATTGTATTAATGTTTAGATTACCTATGGCACTTAAACCATCACCGCCAATAATTTTAGGAGCAATAAAAGCATATACTTTTTGAATCATACCAAGTTCGATCGTTGTTGAAGCCAAATTGCCACCGCATTCCCACAAAACAGTATTGAAACCTCGTTGATAAAGATTATCCATGACGTGAGAAGGGTTAATATCTTCTATCTCAATAATTTCTACTCCCTTGTCTAGTAATTGACTCTTTAAAAAAGAATTAGGTTGAGGAAGAGTAAAAATAACAGTCTTTGCTTCATTTACATTCCAAAGTTGACAATTTAAGGGTAAATTGAAGGTTTTTGTCATAATTATTCGTAAAGGATTACGATCGCTTACTCCATGAGTGGTTAATTGAGGATTGTCTTTTCTGATAGTATTACCCCCCACAATTATTGCATCACAGGCACTTCTTAAATGATGAACAAAATTTCTAGCTGTTGGACTTGTAATCCATTGACTATGACCTGTATTTGTAGCGATTTTGCCATCTAAAGTGATAGCATACTTAAAAATACCGAAAGGACGTTGATATTTCACCCGATGAAAAAAAGCCTCATTGAGTTTTAAACAAGCATCCTCCTCAACACCTACTATCACATCAATTCCTGCATCCATCAATCTTTTAATACCACTACCTGAAACACGATTATCAGAATCGATCGAGCCTATGACCACTTTTTTGACCTGTGCATTGATTAAGGCTTCTGTACAAGGAGGAGTGCGCCCATAATGGTTACATGGTTCTAAATTGACATATACAGTAGCATTTTGAGCATCTGACCCTGCGGATTGTAGTGCGAATACTTCAGCATGAGGTTGTCCAGCTTGGGGATGAAAACCCTCACCGATGATTTGACCATTTTTAACAACGATCGAGCCAACAAGAGGATTTGGGGATGTTTTGCCTTGAGCTTTTTTGGCTAACTCCAGACATCGTTGCATCATTTTTCGATCGAAATCAGTCATTTACTTTTGCCTTTTTACGAAAGAATACGATACTTTTGTATTTATATTTTTGTATCCATGGAGCTTACCTGTTTTTTTATACTTTTCTACAATAGTTAGCTCGAATGAGATTTTTTAAAATATTGAACTCGATACCTCATCAACGGTATAATAGAACACATTTATTATTTTGGTGCAAACTCTAATTAAATCAGTTATAGAGACAAGAGTCAAAAAAAAGTTTTACAAAACTTAAATCTATGCTCTATGATGATAAAGGGTCAACTTTCCTATTATGCCGTAACTGATCCGAGTTAGACAAGGTTGATTCTCAGCAATAAGGGTATTTTTATTAATAAAAGTGCGAAAAATTTGCTGACTTTTACACTTTCTTCTGTATAATTTTAGTTCCCTAGATATTATTAACTAATCTGGTATAAATATATATTGTCTTATGCAACCTTTACCCAAAAATATTGATACAATTCGAGTCTATTTAAAAGAAATTGGACGGATTCCTCTGTTAACCCAAGAGGAAGAAATTATTTTAGCTAAACATATTCAAGAGTTAGTTTCCCTAGAGAAAAAACGGGAAGCGTTGAAAAAAAAACTCGATCGAGAACCTTCTAAAAGTGAATGGGCAGAAAATGCAAAAATTAGCGAAAAAAATTTAGATATTAAAATTAGTCAAGGAGAAAAAGCTAAACGTAAAATGGTTGAGGCTAATTTACGTCTTGTGGTTTCCATTGCCAAAAAATATCTCAAACGTAATCTTGATTTATTAGATTTGATTCAAGAAGGTACGATCGGAATGCAAAGAGGTGTCGAAAAATTTGACCCTACTAAAGGTTATCGTTTTTCCACCTATGCTTATTGGTGGATTCGTCAAGCTATTACCCGTGCGATCGCTGAAAAAAGTAGAGCTATCCGTTTACCGTTGCATATTACAGAAAAATTAAACAAAATTCGTCAAACTCAAAGAAAGCTATCAGAAGAAAAAGGTCGTCCAGCTACGATCGCAGAGTTATCAGAGGCACTAGAATTGACTACAGAACAAGTTAGAGAGTATTTAGGAAAAGCACGTCAACCCTTATCTTTAGATTTAAAAGTGGGAGATAACAACGACACCGAATTAGGAGAATTATTAGAAGATAAAGGACAATCACCACAAGACTACACTGACTATTCTTGCCTTCAGTTCGACTTAAACCGTATGATGTCTGAATTAACCCAACAACAACAAGATGTAATTAGATTACGCTACGGTTTAGATGATGGTAAACCTTTAACCTTGTCCAAAATTGGAGAAATTCTCAGCATTTCCCGTGAAAGAGTTAGACAAATCGAAAGAGAAGCCTTAACTAAATTACGAAAACGTAAGGAAGTTGTCGAGGAATATATTGCTAGTTAACTAAGAATGAGAAATAACGCCGACTATTAGCCATGTAATTTATTAGACGTTAGGTTATTGATTAATTGTGACTACCTATTTCCTAACTCCTAATTTCTCGTATTGATTGTTAATTTTTCACTATTCACTGATAATTATTTACTGTATAAAAAGGATCAAAAAATATGCAAGATAAGTTAATGTTAATGATTCCGGGTCCTACACCTGTACCGGAAAGAGTTTTGTTGGCGATGGCAAAACATCCTATTGGTCATCGTAGCGGTGATTTTAGTAAAATTATCGGCGAGTTAAACGAAGATTTAAAATGGTTGCATCAAACTAAAAATGAAGTTCTTACTCTTTGTGCTTCAGGTACTGGGGCTATGGAAGCTGGTATCATTAACTTTTTAAGTAAAGGCGATCGAGTTTTAGTCGGAAATAATGGTAAATTTGGAGAAAGATGGGCTATTTTAAGTAGAGCCTTCGGTTTAGAGGTAGAAGAAATCAGTGCGGAATGGGGAAAACAACTCGATCCTGAAGATTTTAGGGCTAAATTAGAAGAAGATACCGAGAAAAAAATCAAAGCTGTTATTATCACTCACTCTGAAACTTCTACAGGGGTTTTAAACGATTTAGAAACCATCAATAAACACGTTAAAGCTCACGGTGAAGCTCTTATTATTGTGGATGCTGTCACCAGTTTAGGTGCTGTTAATGTACCGATCGATGAATGGGGTTTAGATGTAGTTGGTTCAGGTTCTCAAAAAGGTTATATGATTCCTCCCGGATTAGGTTTTGTGGCAGTGAGTGACAAAGCATGGGAAGCCTATAAAACTGCTACCTTACCTAAATTTTACTTAGATTTAGCACCCTATAAAAAAGCTAACGCTAAAAATAGTTCTCCTTTCACTCCTCCCATTAACTTAATGTATGCGTTGAAAGCATCTTTAGAAATGATGAAAGAGGAAGGATTACAAAATATATTCGATCGACACAAACGCCTTACTCACATCTGTCGTGAGGGAGTCAAAGCATTAGGTTTACCTTTATATGCCAGTGATGAGATCGCCGCTTTAGCTATTACAGCAGTAATTCCTGACAAACATGATGCAGAACAAATTCGTTCTATCATGCGTAAAAAATATGATATTGCTTTAGCTGGTGGACAAGATCACCTTAGCGGTAAAATTTTCCGTATGGGACATTTAGGTTTTGTATCGGAAAGAGATGTTTTAAGTGCTTTAGGGGCGTTAAAAGAAACTTTAGCACAATTGGCTTAATTAGGAGTTAGGAATTAGGAATTAGGAATTAGGAATTAGGAATTAGGAATTAGGAATTAGGAATTAGGAATTAGGAATTAGGAATTAGGAATTAGGAATTAGGAATTAGGAGTGAAAAGCACTTATACTGATAAGACCTGAGTCCGATGAAAAAAAAGAATTAAATTTAGTAAATCTGTATCTAAAATTAATTTGACTATATTTTAAATCAATTATTATTACTTTTTCCTGTTCCTTTTTTCCTATCTTCACCGATACTTTTATGGTTCACTGAAGTTAGTTAACATTTGCAATTTGTATAAACTAGCATAAAGTCCATTTTCTGTTAGTAATTGATCATGATTCCCTGATTCAATTAATTCTCCGTGTTTTAACACTAAAATTTTGTCCACATTCCGAATGGTAGAAAGACGATGGGCGATAATAATAGCGGTTTTGTTGATTAATAGTTTATCTAAGGCTTGTTGAGTATCTGCTTCCGTTGCCACATCTAAACTGGAAGTTGCTTCGTCTAAAACTAAAATGTTCGGGTTACGAATGGCAACTCTGGCAAAGGCTAACAGTTGTTTTTGTCCTCCAGAAAGGTTTGCTCCTCTTTCCCTCAAGGGTGTATCATATCCTAGAGGAAGTCGATCGATGAATGTATCAATATTAGTAATCTCGGCCGCTTTTTTAATTTCTTCAAAACTGTATTCTTCTCCTAAAGTGATATTTCGCTTCACATCACCCGCAAAGATAAAACTTTCTTGTAAAATTACTCCAATATGGCTTCTTAACTCTTTTTGAGTTATGTCTTTTATATCAATACCATCAACTAAAATTCGTCCTTGAGTTGGTTCATATAATCGGCATAATAACCTAATTATAGAGCTTTTTCCTGCTCCTGTTGGTCCTACCAACGCAACTTTTTCCCCCGGATTAATAGTAAAATTCAGATTTTTTAAAACATATTCATCGGGTTTATAGCCAAAAGACACATTCTCAAATCTAATTTCTCCTATTTTCTCATGTTCTCCTTTCGTTTCAAAACTAATATTGTCTTCTCTATCTTTTATTTCAGCAGGAATACTCATTAATTCATTAATTCTCTCAATGGCAGTAAATCCAGATTGAAACATGGTAAATTTATCAGCAAATTGACGTAAAGGATCAAATAATCGTTGAGAATACAGAATGAAAGCCGATAATATTCCAAAACTGAGATTATCTCCTAATACCAATAATCCCCCTAACCATAACACACCAGCGATCGCCACCAGAGAAATCCATTCAAGGGTAGCCGACACTGCCGAATCATGAAAAATAGTTTTATCAACGGCATCACGGTATCGATCGTTCGTAACTTTAAAAATTTCACTATTATATTTTTCTCTACCAAATAACTGTACAATATTGATACCAACAACATTTTCCTGTAATATGGAGTTAAGAGTAGATAATTCTTCCCTAGCGATATAATTTGCTTTACGATATTGTCTTTGAAAATAAATAATCAATGCAGTGACAGGAATTAACATCAATACCAACAGAGAAGCCAATTGCCATTGTAAAGAAAACATCGTCAAAATAATTACCAGAATTGACACTAAATCACTTAAAATACCGATCGCACCTGTAGCAAATACATCCCCTAATGCTTCCACATCATTGGTAATGCGAGTAACTAATTTTCCCACGGGAGTTTTATGAAAAAAACTAGAAGATAAAGAAGTAATATGATTAAATAAATCGTCCCTAATAAAAGCAGTTATTTCCTGTCCGACTTTTTGAACTAAAAAACCTTGAACTGATTGAAAAACAGTCCTAATAATAATAGAAAAAAGTAAAATAAAACCTAATAAATTTAACCCGTTAGACACTGAATAAGTACTTAAAAATGACCATGTAGGCTCTTTCCTTAACAAAGAAATTGCTTGACCTACAAGGAGAGGTTGTACTGCACCTGCTAAAGATAAAGGTATTAACAAGACTAAAGAAATTAGTAAAATAGATGAGTTTCGTTTGGCATAAGGAGCTATTTTTAATAATAATCCCCAGTCGTTCTCTTTTGTTTTTATCTGCATTTTTTTATATTAAATATTTATTAGTATAATAAACTATTGATAAAACCTATAATATTTATTCTTGATCATTAATCAATTATAAAGTAATTATAGTATTTATAAAGAATAGCTTAAATATAAAATATCCTAATTTTATAAAGATTATGGGCGTTGGTTATTTTAACAATTTATTGTTTTATTTTTATACTTAATTATCATGATGAATGTGATTGTAGCTGTTTAATTAATTCAAAAATCACTAAGTTAAATTAGGATTAGTAAAAATAACAGAATAATTGATAATTTTAAAAATATAATAGGTTAAGTTTCCTCGAAAGATATATAATAAAGTATGATCTTATTTTCCCCATTTATCAGGGTTTTTGATGATCGCAGATGTTCCAATAAAAAACCAACACATTAAAGTAAGTACCCGTGACTATAGCAGATACTAGCCCCCCCAAATCACAAAATATAGATACTGACATTGATTCTAGCATTCATGTTCAACGTCAAATGATTGCCATTCTTGATTTCGGTTCTCAATATTCAGAATTAATCGCCCGTCGCATCCGTGAAACTGAAGTTTATTCCGAAGTCATTTCTTATCGTACTACTGCGGAACAATTAAAAAAAATCAATCCAAAAGGTATTATTCTTTCTGGAGGGCCTAGTTCGGTATATGACGATTATGCTCCCCTTTGTGATCCTGAAATTTGGCAATTGGGCATTCCCGTATTAGGTGTATGTTATGGTATGCAGTTGATGGTTAAACAATTGGGCGGTAAGGTGGAAAGGGCAAAAAGAGGTGAATATGGTAAGGCTTCTTTACACATAGATGATCCTACTGATTTGCTTACTAACGTAGAACAAGGATCAACAATGTGGATGAGTCACGGAGATTCTTGTACGGAGCTACCACTAGGTTTTAAAATTCTAGCTCATACTGATAATACATCCTGTGCAGCGATCGCAGAACATAAACAAAAACTTTTTGGAGTTCAATTTCATCCAGAGGTAATTCATTCAGAATATGGTACTGCTTTAATTCGCAATTTTGTCTATCATATATGCGGTTGCGAACCTACATGGACAACGAAGACCTTTGTGGCAGAATCCATTAAAGAAATTCGTGCTAGAGTAGGAGACAAACGGGTATTGTTAGCATTATCAGGTGGTGTAGATTCTTCTACCCTTGCCTTTTTACTTCATGAAGCCATCGGAGATCAGCTTACTTGTATGTTCATTGATCAGGGTTTCATGCGTAAAGGTGAACCAGAAAGACTTGTGGAGATTTTTGATAGGCAATTTCATATCAATGTTCAATATGTTAATGCTCGCGATCGATTTCTTGATAAACTCAAAGGTGTAACAGATCCTGAAGAAAAACGTCGTTTGATCGGTCATGAATTTATCCAAGTATTTGAGGAAGAATCTAACCGTTTAGGTCCTTTTGACTATTTAGCCCAAGGTACATTATACCCTGATGTGATCGAATCTGCTGACACTAATGTTGATCCGAAAACAGGTGAAAGAGTTGCTGTCAAAATCAAGAGTCATCATAATGTCGGTGGTTTACCTAAAAATCTTCGTTTTAAATTAGTTGAACCTCTACGCAAATTATTCAAAGATGAAGTCCGCAAAGTAGGACGATCGATCGGTTTACCAGAAGAAATAGTCTCCCGTCATCCCTTCCCCGGACCCGGTTTAGCTATTCGTATTTTAGGAGAAGTAACATCTGAAAAACTAAACATATTGCGAGATGCAGACTTCATCGTTAGAGACGAAATAAAAAAATGGGGTATGTATCATGATTTTTGGCAAGCATTTGCAGTATTGTTACCGGTTAGAAGTGTTGGTGTGATGGGAGATCAAAGAACTTACGCTTTCCCGATCGTCTTACGTCTTATCACCAGTGAAGATGGTATGACAGCAGATTGGGCAAGACCACCTTATGATTTACTAGAAACTATGTCTAATCGTATGGTTAATGAAGTCAAAGGCGTTAATCGTGTGGTTTATGACATCACATCTAAACCCCCCGGTACGATCGAATGGGAGTAAATAATTAACAATTAATAATTAACAATTAATGTGTGGGTCATTTTAAACATTCTAAATTCTAAATTCAATCCTATGTTTTTATTCGGACTCGGCGATAAAAAATTAACTTTACCTACCAAAGAAGAAGCGTTACCCGGCAGAAGTACAAAAATGCCTATTCCTAAGCAACATTATGTCAACGGTAATCCCATGAGTCCTCCTTATCCTGAGACTATGCAAATGGCAATGTTTGGCATGGGGTGTTTTTGGGGTGCTGAACGTAAATTCTGGCAGTTACCAAAAGGCATTTATATAACGGCTGTGGGCTATTGTGCCGGTTTAACTCCAAATCCAAGCTATGAAGAGGTTTGTAGCGGTAGAACGGGTCATAATGAAGTGGTATTGGTGGTTTTTGATCCTAATACCATATCTTATGAAAATCTCTTAAAAGTATTTTGGGAAAATCATGATCCGACTCAGGGGATGCGTCAAGGGAATGATAAAGGAACTCAGTATCGATCGGGTATTTATACTTATTCTGATGAGCAACAAACTTTGGCAGAAAAATCTAAACAGATGTACCAATTAGAGCTAAAAAAAGCAGGTTATGATGAAATTACAACAGAAATCATCCCTGCACCTGAATTTTATTTTGCAGAAGGTTATCATCAACAATATTTAGCTAAAAATCCTAATGGTTATTGCGGTTTAGGAGGAACAAAAGTTTCTTGTCCTTCTTTTAATCTTAACTAAATTTATGAATTTTTGTCTTGATCTTTAAGTATGCTTAGTAATAGTGGGCATTGTTCACTCTACTAAGTTAACTTTTAACGATCAATTCAAGTATGAATAATTTTCCTAGTAATGCTACTGTTTTAGCTACAAATCCTTATATTATTATTAATAATCAAGGTGAAATTTCTCCTTGTTTTGAGTTAACAAAATCTCAACATATTTTAGGACGAGATCCGAATTTTGCTGATTTATTAGTACCCTCAGATTGGTCTGTTATTAGTCGTTGTCAGGCTACTATTATTAAAGTTAATAATGATTATATTATCTATGATGGCGATCGAAATAATCCCAGTAGTAATAAATTATTTATTAATAATTCTTTAATTACACCTAATCAGGGTTATCGTTTAAATAATGGTGATACTATTAGAATTGGACAAAATATTAATGTTTTAGTAATGATTCAATTTTTTGATCCAAATAAGAGTTTTGCGATCGAAAATACTGGTCAAAAATCAATTTCATTAAAACAAAAATCTACAGTTTTAGGAAGAGATGAAACAGCAAATTTACGATTAATTGCCCCTACTGTTTCTCGTAAACACGCAGTGATAGATTATCAAAGTGACGGTAAATATATTTTACATGACTATAGCAGTAATGGAGTTTTTGTTGATGATATTAAAGTTGATGGTAAAATTAATTTAACTTCAGGATCTATTAT